>JANOWR010000111.1:0-2056 GCA_031417995.1 Polaromonas sp.
CCAGCAACGTGATCTCTTTCACGCCCTGGTCGGCGAGACCTGCGACCTCTACCAGTACATCTTCAAAGGGGCGACTGACTTCTTCACCGCGTGTGTAGGGCACGACGCAGTAGCTGCAATATTTGGAGCAACCTTCCATGATGGACACGAAGGCACTTGCGCCTTCAACCCGCGCAGGCGGCAAGTGGTCAAACTTTTCGATTTCGGGAAAGCTGATGTCCACCTGCGGCTTGCCCAGTCTGGCGCGTTTGGCCAACAGGTCTGGCAGGCGGTGCAGGGTTTGCGGGCCAAAGACCACGTCTACATAGGGTGCCCGGGCAATGATGGCCGCCCCTTCCTGGCTGGCCACGCAGCCGCCCACGCCAATCAGCACGCCTTTTTCTTTCAAGTGTTTGACGCGGCCCAGGTCGCTGAAGACTTTTTCTTGCGCTTTTTCGCGCACCGAGCACGTGTTGAACAAAATCAGGTCGGCTTGTTCCATGTCTTGCGTGGGCTCGTAGCCCTCAGCCGCATGCAGCACGTCAGACATTTTGTCCGAGTCGTACTCGTTCATCTGGCAGCCAAAGGTTTTGATGAAGACTTTTTTGGACATGGTGTGTGAATTAAAATGCTATGAATACAGGAGCTGCTTGCGCCCGAATCTATTGGGCTGCAAGCCCATTTGTTATCTAAAAATAACCAAAAACAGGTGAAAATCTGTTTTTACTGCTTGTATTTGGGTAACTGGTTAAACGGCGTGTTGCCGTCGTCCTTCACGACGGGTGTGTCAAACATCGAGCGGATATTGCTCAAAATGCCTTCGCGCTGGCCAGGCATTTTTTGTTTGATTTCTTCGCTGTTCAGCACCCAGACGTTATGGACCAGTCCGGTGTTGTCACGAACATAGTTGACAACGTGTTTCTGGTTAGCCAGCGTGCCAGACAGCACCAGGTTGTTGTTGATGTCGCGTATGCGTACGCCTGGCGACAGCCTGTCGGGCTTGCTGTCCATGGCGATGTCAGGTGCTGCCAACACCACCAGTTCGCCACGCTTGGCATCTTTGGGGAATTGGCGGGTGTTGGGTTTTGGCTCTTCAGTTTGCGCGCTGGCTGTGCTGATGAGCAGCGCAGCTAGCGCAATGAAAAGGCTTGATGTCCAGCGGTTCATGGTGTTTGTCCAGAGGCTGAGGAAAATGCGAGAGAAATCTGGTGGTGATAGGTGGATTTGAACCACCGACATCAGCATTATGAATGCTGCGCTCTAACCAACTGAGCTATATCACCGCGTCCAAGATTATAGCGGGGACTTTTATTTATGTTTAAACACTGGCTTTCGCTTGTTCACAAAAGCATCCATGCCCTCTTTTTGGTCTTCCGTGGCAAACATGGCGTGAAACAGGCGGCGTTCAAACATCACGCCGTCTGTCAAACCGCTCTCAAACGCGCGATTGATGGATTCTTTGGCGGCCATCAGGGCAATGTTGCCGAGGCCGCAAATGGTCAATGCCGCACCCAGGGCTTCGTCCATCAATTTTTCGAGCGGCACCACGCGGCTGACCAGGCCAGCGCGTTCTGCCTCGGCCGCGTCCATCATGCGGCCTGTCAGCGCCAGGTCCATCGCCTTGGCCTTGCCCACAGCGCGTGGCAGGCGCTGGGTGCCGCCTGCGCCGGGGATGATGCCGAGTTTGATTTCAGGCTGGCCAAATTTGGCGTTGTCAGCGGCAATGATGAAGTCACACATCATGGCCAGCTCGCAGCCACCGCCCAATGCAAAACCGCTGACGGCTGCAATCACGGGTTTGCGAATGGCGCGAATCTGCTCCCAATTCCGGGTGATGAAGTCTTTGCCATAAGCATCGGCAAAGCTGTACTGCGCCATCGCGCCAATATCGGCTCCAGCGGCAAAGGCTTTTTCACTGCCGGTAATGATCATGCAGCCAATGTTGTCGTCCGCCTCAAAGGCTTTCAGGGCTGAAGCCAGCTCGTCCATCAGCTGGTCGTTCAGGGCGTTGAGCTGCTTGGGGCGGTTCAAGGTGACAACGCCGACCTGACGGCCCTCGGGGCCTTGGGTGCTGGTG
>JANOWR010000112.1:0-3718 GCA_031417995.1 Polaromonas sp.
CCCGACAGCGGCGACGTGTACCTCGACCCCGCCTTCACCGGCCTGGGCACAACCAACTGGGACCCCTATGCGCGCGGCGCGATGTTAGGGCTGACTCGCGGCACAACCCGCGCCCACATTGCACGCGCTGCGCTGGAAGCCATCGCCCTGCAAAGCGCCGACGTGTTTGCCGCCATGAGCCAGGACGCAGGCCTGGGCTTGAAAGAACTGCGGGTAGACGGCGGCGCATCCGCCAACGACCTGCTGATGCAAATGCAGGCCGACTTTTCAGGCGTACCCGTCGTGCGGCCTAAAGTGCTGGAGACCACCGCCCTGGGCGCAGCCTACCTGGCCGGGCTTGCGGTGGGTTTCTGGTCAGGTACAGATGAAATCGCCAGCCAATGGCAGGTTGATCGGCGCTTTGAGCCCGACATCAGCCCGGACGAAAGAGCCACCAAACTGGCGCGCTGGCACAAGGCGCTGGCTCGGGCGAAAGCTTGGGCAGAAGATTGATGCTATCAATTGAGAAGCTTCTTGCGCCCGTATTCATTGGTCTAGAGGCTGATTTGATACCTGAAAGTGCCCTTTTTTGGCATCAAAACCGGTTTTAGGCGTGTTTGGACTGCAAAACCGATCAACACATGAACCGCGCATCACTGATTGAACAGCTCGCTCGCCCCGTCACCTACGACGTGGCTGTCATTGGTGGCGGTGCGACGGGGCTGGGTGTGGCGCTGGACGCTGCCGCGCGCGGGTTTTCGGTCGTGCTGGTCGAGTCGCATGACTTTGCCAAGGGCACGTCGTCGCGTGCCACCAAGCTGGTGCATGGCGGGGTGCGCTACCTGGCGCAGGGCAATATTTCATTGGTGCGGGAGGCTTTGCATGAGCGCACGACGCTGCTGGCCAATGCGCCGCATCTTGCTCAGCCGCTGGCCTTCGTCATGCCGTCTTACAGGTTTTGGGAAGCGCCGTTTTACGGTGTGGGGCTGAAGATGTATGACGCGCTGGCAGGCAAGGCCGGGCTGGGCGCGACGGAATTTTTAAACCGCGATGAGACGCTGGCGCTGCTGCCCAACAGCAAGCGTGTCGGCCCCGGTGGGTCACTCAAGGGCGGGGTGAAGTACTGGGACGGCCAGTTTGACGATGCCCGGCTGGCGCTGGCTTTGGCCCGCACAGCGGCCGCCAACGGCGCGCTGCTGGTCAATTACTGTGCGGCCACTAGCCTGATTCACGAAGGCGGCAAAGTGGCTGGCTTGCACGTTAAAGACGTGGAAACAGGCAAGGCTTATGACATCAAGGCCAAAGCTGTCATCAACGCCACGGGGGTGTGGGTAGACCAGTTCCGTATGGAAGACGGCCGGGCGATGGGCCGTGATGTCAAGGCCATGGTCGCGCCCAGCCAGGGCGTGCACATTGTGGTGGACAGGTCATTTTTGCCCGGCAAGCACGCGATGCTGATCCCCAAAACAGCCGATGGCCGGGTGCTGTTTGCCGTGCCCTGGCTGGGCAAAACCATTTTGGGCACGACTGACACGCCGCGTCACGACGTGGTGCGCGAGCCGCTGGCGTTCAAGGAGGAAGTTGACTTCATACTGAATGAATCGGCCCGGTATTTGACCCAGGCGCCCACCCGTGCCGACATCAAAAGCATCTGGGTGGGCTTGCGGCCTCTGGTCAAACCCGCGGATGACGATGGTGATGCTTCCGGATCAACCAAAGGGCTGTCGCGCGAGCACACCATATTGGTCAGCAAAAGCGGGCTTTTGACGGTGACGGGCGGTAAGTGGACGACCTACCGCGCGATGGCCGAGGATGTGCTGGACAGGTGCTTTGATGCTGGCTTGCTGCCTGAAAAGGCGGGCGGCGTGACCAATGACCTGAAGCTGGTTGGTGCGCAGGCGACTCAACAATCTATCAGCGATGTGCCCGGCATTCATCTATATGGCAGCGAGGCTGCGGCTGTGCTGACGCTGCCAGGTGCTGACAAGGAGCTTGGCGGCGGCCTGACTGAGGCAATGGTGCGCTTTGCCGCGAGGCATGAATACGCAAGAACCGTTGAAGACGTGTTGGCACGGCGTTCGCGGCTGCTGTTTTTGGATGCCGCGCTGGCCAAGTCCTTGGCGATCCCCGTTGCTGCACTTTTGCAACAAGAAACTGGGGTTGACCCGGCCCTGGATGTATTTTTAGCGCTTTGCGACCAGTATTTGCACCTGCCGGATTGAAGTTTTCTAATTTTTTGCAAATTTATAGGGTTTTTACAAGGATGGGTGTTGACAAAGCCCAAGACCTGAGTGATACTCATGGGCTTCGCTTCAAAAAGGCGGAGATTCAGAAATTGCCTAATGGAAGTCCTGCAAGTGGTTTGCAGGGTGGACGACAGGCCCAAGACTGACTGGCTTGACAAAGCTCCGCGACGAAAAACGGATTTTTGCCTTGCTGGTGCAAGTTGGGAACACATTTAAATGATTCAAACGCAATCCAAACTCGATGTTGCTGACAATACGGGTGCCAAATCCGTGATGTGCATCAAAGTGCTGGGCGGCTCCAAGCGCCGGTACGCCAGCGTTGGTGACGTCATCAAAGTCAGCATCAAAGAAGCCGCTCCCCGTGGCCGTGTCAAAAAAGGCGAGGTTTACAGTGCTGTGGTCGTTCGCACCGCCAAAGGCATTCGCCGTGGCGATGGTTCGCTGGTCAAATTCGACGGCAACGCAGCAGTGTTGCTTAATGCCAAGCTGGAGCCCATCGGCACCCGCATCTTCGGACCAGTGACGCGCGAATTGCGCACTGAAAAGTTCATGAAGATCGTGTCCCTGGCTCCTGAAGTTTTGTAAGGACACGCCATGAACAAAATTCGCAAGGGCGACGAAATCATCGTCATCACCGGCCGGGACAAAGGCAAGCGCGGCACCATCACGCTGCGCACCGACGACAGCTATGTGCTGGTTGAGGGTATTAACCTGGTGAAAAAACACACCAAGCCAAACCCACTCAAGGGCACCACCGGCGGCATCGTTCAAAAAAGCATGCCGATTCACCAGTCCAACATCGCGATTTTCAACGCGGTGTCTGGCAAGGCGGATCGGGTGGGCATCAAGTTGTTGGCTGACGGCAAAAAAGTGCGCGTCTTCAAGTCCAGCGGCGACGAAATCAAGGCTGCATAAAAATGGCTAAAACAGCACCAGTACAAGTTGCTTCGCAGGCTCGCCTGCAAGCGCAGTTCCGCGAAAAAATCGCGCCTGCACTGATTGAAAAGTTTGGCTACACGACGCCCATGCAGGTGCCGCGTATCACCAAGATCACGCTCAACATGGGCGTGAGCGAGGCGGTTGCCGACAAGAAGGTGATGGACAGCGCCGTGGGCGACATGACCAAAATCGCGGGTCAAAAGCCAGTGGTGACCAAGGCCAAGAAGGCTATCGCTGGTTTCAAAATCCGCGAAGACCTGCCAATCGGCTGTATGGTGACCCTGCGCGGCGTGAAGATGTATGAGTTCCTGGACCGTTTCGTAACCGTGGCTCTGCCCCGCGTACGTGACTTCCGTGGTATTTCTGGCCGTGCCTTTGATGGCCGTGGCAACTACAACATCGGCGTGAAAGAGCAGATCATTTTTCCTGAAATTGAATACGACAAGGTTGATGCCTTGCGCGGACTCAACATCAGCATCACCACAACGGCCAAAACCGATGAAGAGTGCAAGGCACTGCTCACCGCTTTCCGTTTCCCGTTCAAGAACTGAGGC
>JANOWR010000113.1:0-41843 GCA_031417995.1 Polaromonas sp.
CAGACCATAACCGTCTGGGGCTTTTAATTTTGGTGCCGGAGAGATGAATCGAACACCCGACCTTCTCATTACGAATGAGCTGCTCTACCGACTGAGCTACACCGGCTTGTGTATTTTCGTTAGCCTTAAATTATAGCCCGGAGTGATATGCCGTCACCCGCTCGACTTCATTCTTCGACCCCAGCACCACGCTGACGCGCTCGTGCAGTTTGGTGGGTTGCAAGTCCATGATGCGTTGCTTGCCGTTGGTTGATGCGCCGCCTGCCTGCTCGATCAGCCAGCTCATGGGGTTGGCTTCGTACATCAGGCGAAGCTTGCCGGCTTTTTCGGGTTCACGTTTGTCCCAGGGGTACATAAAGATGCCGCCGCGTGTCAGGATGCGGTGCACGTCGGCCACCATCGAGGCTATCCAGCGCATGTTGAAGTTTTTGCCGCGTGGGCCTTCTTTGCCTTGCAGGCATTCGTCAATGTAGCGTTTGACGGGTTCGTCCCAGTGGCGCATGTTGCTCATGTTGATGGCGAACTCTTGCGTGTCTGCCGGGATTTGTATGTTTTCTTCGGTCAATACAAACGAGCCTTGCTCGCGGTCGAGCGTGAACATGGCCACGCCGTCGCCCACCGTCAGCACCAGTGTGGTTTGCGGGCCGTACACGCAGTAACCCGCCGCCACCTGTTTGTTACCTGCCTGCAAAAAGTCTGCTTCTTCAACGCCTGCATCGCCCTCGGGCTTTTTCAGCACGCTGAAGATGGTGCCAATGCTGACGTTGACATCAATGTTGCTGCTGCCATCTAACGGGTCAAACAGCAGCAGGTATTCGCCCTTGGGGTAGCGGTTGGGCACGACGTAGATGCCGTCCATCTCTTCGCTGGCCATGGCTGCCAGATGGCCGCCCCATTCGTTGGCTTCAATCAACACTTCGTTGGCGATGATGTCGAGCTTTTTTTGTACCTCGCCCTGCACGTTTTCACTGCCTGCTGTTCCCAATATGCTGGACTCGCCACCGAGCGCGCCTTTGTTGACAGCCTGGCTGATGCTTTTGCAGGCGCGAGCCACCACTTCAAGCAACAGGCGCAGCTCGGGTGGAATATGGCCGTCTTGCCTTTGCTGTTCAACCAGGTAGCGGGTCAGGGAGATGGTTTTTGACATGATGGGTTCCGTTGGTTGATCTCAAGCAGCCAAAGCGCGCGTGACGACTTCATGCGTATCTTTGCTCAAATCTTTCTTCGCAGCCACGCGCCCAATCGCTTCACGTGCTGCGCTGCGGTAAGGTTCTGCCAGCTTGCTCCAGCGGTCTAGCGCTCGAGCCAGGCGGGCGGCGACTTGCGGGTTCATGGCGTCCAGCTCAACGACGCGTTCGCTCCAGAACACATAGCCTGCCGCGTCTGCCCGGTGAAAAGCCGCCGGGTTGCCGCAGTAGGTGCTGATGACGCTGCGTGCGCGGTTCGGGTTTTTCAGGCTGAAGTCGCTGTGCTTCATGAGCTGCCTGACCGCTGGCAGGATGTTGCCGCTGCGGTCAGGGCTGGCCGCTTGCAGACTGAACCACTTGTCAATCACCAGCGCTTCATCTTTGAACATGGCGTGGAACTGCGCCAGCGCTTGCGCGGCTAACGGGTGGCCACTGGCTACCAAAGCGCTCAAGGCGTTAAAACGGTCGGTCATGTTGCCTGCGCTCTGGAAGCGCTGCATGGTTTTGCCGGGCCATTCGTCTTGGCCTGATGCAACGGCGGCGATGCACAAGTAAGTCAGTGCCATCCCCGCCAAAGCGCGACGGCCTGAGGATGTAGCGTCAGGCGTGTAGTTGCCCGTGTCCTGGTTCGCCTCGTACACCGCCGCCCAGTCGGCTTGCAGGCTGGTGGCCAGTTGCAGGCGCATCGCTTCGCGCACTGCATGAATCTGCTGCGGGTCCACCACGTCGAGCTGCTCGGCCAGATAGGTTTCAGATGGCAATGTGAGCACTAGCTCTTTGAAGGCTGCGTCTAACGTTGGGTGATACAAAACTTGCCTCATGGCAGCCAAATAGGCCTCATTTAGCACATCATTTGATGCTGTAGCGCCCTGGATTCGGGCGCGATAAACTCCTGAATTAATAGCAAATAGTGCAGACCGCACAGCCAAGCGCTGACCGGCTTCCCAGCGGTTGAACGGGTCACTGTCATGCTCTAGCAGGTGCAGCAGTTGCGCATCGCTGTAATCAAAGTCCAGAACGACTGGGGCGGTAAAGCCGCGCAGAATGGACGGCACGGGCTCTTGTGTGATGCCGATGAAGGTGAAGGTCTCGGTCGCTTGGGTCAGCACCAGCGTGCGGCATGTGACAGCTGGCGTGCTGTCACCAGCCAGTTGCAACGGCAAGTCCTGGCCATCAGCGCCCAGCAAGCCCAGCGCCACCGGGATCACCATCGGCTCCTTGCTGGTCTGCCCTGTTGTGGGTGCGCAGCTTTGGCTCAAGGTCAGCGTGTAGGTGCCCTCTAGAACGTCATACACGCCCTGCGCCGTGACGCGCGGCGTGCCGGCCTGGCTGTACCAGCGCTTGAACTGCGGCAGCAGCCGTGCCAAGTCAGACGCCGGGTTGGCATCGGCAATCGCTTGTGCAAAGTCGTCGCAGGTCACAGCCTGGCCATCGTGCCGCTCAAAGTAGAGCGTCATGCCTTTGGCAAAGCCGGCCCTACCGACCAGCGTCTGCATCATGCGCACCACTTCCGCACCTTTTTCGTAAATCGTCACGGTGTAAAAGTTGCTGATCTCCACATAGCTGTCAGGCCGCACGGGGTGCGACATCGGGCCTGCGTCTTCAGGGAACTGGGCGGTGCGCAGTACGCGCACGTCTTCAATGCGTTTGACGGCGCGGGCTGATGCTTCACCGCACAGGTCCTGGCTGAATTCCTGGTCGCGGAAAACTGTCAGGCCTTCTTTCAGCGACAACTGAAACCAGTCGCGGCAGGTGACGCGGTTGCCCGTCCAGTTGTGAAAATACTCGTGGCCAACCACGCTTTCGATGTTGCCAAAATCAACGTCCGTTGCCGTGGCTTGGTTGGCCAGCACGTATTTGGTGTTGAAGATGTTCAGGCCCTTGTTTTCCATCGCGCCCATGTTGAAGTCGCTCGTCGCCACAATCATGAAGCGGTCAAGGTCCAGTGGCAAGCCAAAGCGTGCTTCGTCCCACGCGACGGAGTGCATCAATGAATTCATCGCGTGTTCGGTTTTGTCCAGGTCGCCGGGGCGTACATACACTTGCAGCGTGTGCGCCTTGCCTGCACGCGACGTGATGCGCTGCTCTCTAGACACCAGTTGGCCAGCCACCAGCGCAAACAGGTATGCGGGCTTTTTGTGCGGGTCAACCCACCTGGCAAAGTGGCGGCCATCGTCCAGGCTGCCTTGCTCGACCAGATTGCCGTTCGACAGCAGCACCGGGAACTTGGCTTTGTCAGCACGCAGCGTCACGGTGTACATCGCCATCACATCGGGGCGATCCAAAAAGTAAGTGATGCGCCTGAAGCCTTCGGCCTCGCACTGGGTAAAAAACGAATCGTTGCTGACATACAAGCCCATCAGTTTGGTATTTTTTGATGGGTTGGTGGTGGTGAAAATCTCCAGCTCAAAAGACTCAGACCCAAGAGGCAGGTTTTCCAACACCAGTTGGTTGCCATCCATCTTGAACGACGTGCCCTGGCCATTGACCAGCACGCGTGACAAATTGAGTTCTTCACCATCCAGCCGCAGCGGCTGCGCAGGCACATCCGCATTGCGGCGCAGCGTCATTTTGTTGAGCACACGGGTCTTGGCCGGGTCGAGGTCAAAGCACAGATCGACGGTGTCTATCCAGTAGGCGGGTGCCGTGTAGTCGGCGCGGTGAATGGCCACGGAGGGGCCTTGCCCGGCTCCGCTGGCGTCAAGCTTTTGCAGCATGGGTGTTTCCTGAAAAATGAGTTGTTGGCATGTGAGTAATCAAGGCGCGCATCACACGCCCTGCTTGAGAGATGCCTCAATGAACTGGTCCAGATCCCCGTCCAGCACCTTTTGTGTGGCAGAGGTTTCGTAGTTGGTGCGCAGGTCCTTGATGCGGCTGTTGTCCAGCACGTAGCTGCGAATCTGGTGGCCCCAGCCGACGTCGGTTTTGGTGTCTTCGAGTTTTTGCTGTGCTTCCTGCTGCTTGCGCAGCTCAAAGTCGTACAGGCGGGAGCGCAGGCGCTTCCAGGCCACGTCACGGTTGCCGTGCTGGCTACGGCCGTCCTGGCACTGCACCACGATGCCGGTGGGGATGTGCGTCAGGCGCACGGCCGAGTCGGTTTTGTTTATGTGTTGGCCGCCCGCGCCGCTGGCGCGAAAGGTATCGACCCGCACATCAGACGGGTTGATGTCGATTTCAATCGAATCGTCAATCTCGGGGTACACAAAAATCGAGGCAAATGAGGTGTGCCGGCCGCCTGACGAGTCAAACGGCGACTTGCGCACCAGGCGGTGCACGCCGGTCTCCGTACGCAACAGGCCAAAAGCGTATTCGCCTTCAATTTTGATGGTCGCGCCTTTGATGCCTGCGGTATCGCCTGCGGTTTCGTCTTCAATCGTGGTTTTAAAGCCCTTGCGTTCGGCGTATTTGAGGTACTGGCGCAGCAGCATGCTGGCCCAGTCGCAAGCCTCGGTGCCGCCAGCACCTGACTGCACATCCAGAAAGCAGTTGAGCGGGTCGGCCGGGTTGTTGAACATCCGGCGGAATTCCATCTTTTCAACCTCGACGGCGACTTTGGCAGCTTCGCCTTCAATCGACTGCATGCCCTGCTCGTCGCCTTCCAGTTTGGACATGTCAAACAACTCGATGTTGTCAGCCAGCTCAGAGCTAAGGCGGTCAATCACATGGACCACATCCTCAAGCGATTTTTTTTCTTTGCCCAGTTCTTGGGCGCGCTTGGGCACGTCCCAGACTTTGGGGTCTTCCAGGGCGGCGTTGACTTCGCTTAATTTACGTTCTTTGGCAGGGTAGTCAAAGATACCCCCTGAGCTCGTTTACACGCGTGCTCAGGTCTGCGAGCTGGTTGCCAATGGCGTTGATGTGTTCTGCTTCCATGAGATAAATCCTGAATGTATAAGGCAGGGTTGCCGATTCATGGATTTTCTCATGGACTTGCACAGCCCGGATCTGGTGGGCTCGACGGCCTTAGCGTTTGGCGTATTCAGAAATCACTTTCCACTTGCCATCGGTGATTTGTGACATGCGTGACAGATCATTGCCCAGCCGCTTGGTCGCGCTAAAAGTCATCGTTGCTCCACCGAAGATATCTGGCGGAATCGTCGTGCTGTCCATCGACTTGATGAAGGTATCGGTCGTCAAAGTAGGGCCGGCCTTTTGCGCAGCCTTGATAAACGTGTCAATGATGGTGTAGCCGTAGACTGAAAATACGGTCGGGTCGTCATTAAATTTGGTTTTGTATTTGTTGGCCCAAAACCGGATCGGTTGAGACGCCTCGTCCAGGTAAGGATGGGCGACAGTATGCGTGGCGTACAAGCCATTCATGGCTGCACCGCCCAGCTTGTGAATCAAGTCCGTGTAAGCCGCACTGGAGCCCAAAAACAACGGGCTAAAACCGGTTTTACGGCTCTCGCCAATGGTTCCGATGGTCTCGCGAATAATCGTGCCCAACACCACCGCATCACAGCCTCCGGCTTTCATCTTGGCGACCTGGCTTGAAAAATCAGTGGCACCGCGCTTGAAACTGGTTTTCTCAAGCAGCGTCATGTTGAGTGCTTTTAAACCCGCTTCTGCGCCACGCAGCACCTCAAGACCAAAGTCGTCGTCCTGATAAATGGTGCAAACTTTTTTCAAACCCTTTTCCTTGACCAGCTGGGGCAAGGCCTCACGAATCTGGTCATAGTAGGTGGCGGCGAATGAATATTTCAGCCTGTCAAGCGGCTCATACATTTCACGGGCTGCCGTGATCGGGAAAAAATTGATCACGTTTTTCTCAAACTGCACCGGCATGGAGGCCAAATTTTGAGCCGTACCCAAATGACCAGCCATGATAAAAATTTTGTCCTGGTTGACCAGCTTTTGCGCTGCCAGCACGGCCTTTTTCGGGTCATAGCCATCGTCTTCGACAATCAGCTTTAACTTGCGGCCATTGATGCCGCCTTGTTCGTTGATTTCATCTACCCGAAGTTGCATGCCCAGGCGCGACTGCTTGCCAAAGCCTGCCAGCGGACCGGACTGGTCCAGGATGGTGCCAATGACGATTTCAGTTTTGCTGACGCCCTGGCTTTGAGCCATTGATGGGGCAGCGCACATTGCAAGCAAGCTTGCAAGCAGCGTTTGGGTGACTATAATTAACTTCATGGCTTGTCTCCTTATAAAAATACACAAAAAAACTAACGGTACATGGTTTCAATTTGAGCAGCGTATTTGGTTTGTACCAATTTACGTTTTAACTTCATCGTAGGCGTGAGCTCATCGTCTTCAGCAGACAGCTGAACGTCCAGCAGCCAAAACTTCTTGATCTGTTCTACACGGGCGAACTTTTTGTTCACGCGGTTGACGTCCTCTTGAATCAAGGTCTGCACCGCCTCGCTACGCGTCAGACTGGTGTAGTTGCTAAAGGGGACGTCGTTGTCCTGGGCAAATTTTTCAATATTTTCCTGATCAATCATGATGATGCAGGTCAGGTATGCGCGCTTGTCGCCAACCACCACCGCGTCAGTGATATAGGGCGAAAACTTCAACTCATTTTCAAGCTCGCTCGGCGTTATGTTTTTACCACCGGCAGTAATGATGATGTCCTTCATGCGGTCGGTTATTTTCAAGTAGCCATCAGCATCCTGTGTGCCCACATCGCCTGTGTGTAGCCAGCCTTCTGCATCAATGGCCTCAGCTGTTTTTTCTGGCAAATTCAGGTAACCCATAAACACGTTGGTACCGCGCACCAGTATTTCGCCATTTGCCGGGTCAATACGCATTTCGCAGCCGTAAGACGGCTTGCCAATCGTGCCGGGCTTGATATGGTGAACCGGCTGTGCACAACCCAGTGCAGTAGATTCTGTCATGCCGAAGCCCTCCAGCATGGGCAGGCCCAATGCCAGATACCAGCGAATCAAGTCTGGTGCGATGGGTGCGGCGCCTGTCAGCAAATACCTGACGCGGTGAATGCCGATCATTTTGCGAACATTGTTCAGCACCAAAATTCTCGCGATGGCGAATTTAATTTTTAACCAGGTGGTTTCGCCTTGCCGCGCCAACACCCGCTCGGCAATTTCGCGCCCCACGCCAATGCTCCAGGCGTACACCATTTGCTGCAATTTGCCGGAGTCTTTAAGGGCAATCACCACGCCTGAATAAAACTTTTCCCACACACGTGGCACGGCAAAAAACACCGTGGGCTGAATCTCTCGTACATTCTCAGGGATGGTGTCGGGGTTCTCAACAAAATTAAGCACCGCACCGCTGTACATTGACGAATAGGCACCCAGCATGCGTTCTGCAATGTGGCATAGCGGCAAAAAGCACATGCGCTCATCGCGTGCCGTTAATGGGTACAAAACTGCAATATTGCGCAGCGATGTGACCAGCCCGTGGTGGCTGTGCATGGCACCTTTGGGTTTGCCTGTGGTGCCAGATGTATAGACCAAAATCGCCAGGTCTTTTTCGTCCCGGCTGGCAATGCGGGCTTCAAGCAACGCGGCTGCTTTGTCTGCTGACTCGCTTATCAGGTCACGCCCAAGTTCCCGCAGCGCTTCGTAGCTCATGACCATGGGGTCGTTAAAGCGCTGCAGGCCGTCCATGTCCATCACGATGATGTGGCGTAGCAGGGGCAGGTCGCTGCGCACCTCAAGGGCCTTGTCGAGTTGTTCTTCGTCTTCAACAAACAAAATGCTGGTGCTGGAGTCTTCGCACAGGTATGCTAGTTGCGACGCGGCATCGGTCGGGTACACGCCATTGACCACACCGCCAGCAGACAACGCGGCCAAATCAGTCAGTACCCACTCGGCTCGCGTGTTGGCCAAAATGGCCACCGTGTCACCGACCTTGAAGTCGATCGCGGTCAAGCCCAGCGCCAGTTCACGCACAACTTCAGCACACTGTGCCCATGTCCAGCTGCGCCAAATGCCAAGTTCTTTTTGGCGCAACCAGACATCGTCCTTGCGCGCCGCTACAGCATTCCAAAACATCTTTGGAATCGTGTCGCCCGCCATCACCACGCGCGTATCTGGCGTGACGGGCTTGGTCAGTGTCCACAGGTTTTGCGTGAAGGGAATAGACATTTAGCGCCAGTTCTTTTTCTTTTTCCAGCGCCGCTCTCCACGTGCGCCGTCTTCTTTCAAGCCCAGATAAAACTCTTTGATGTCGTCTTTTTCGCGCAGCTTGTCGCAGGTGTCTTCCATCACGATGCGGCCGTTTTCAAGCACATAGCCGTAGTCAGACGCATTCAGTGCCATGTTGGCGTTTTGCTCAACCAGCAAAATGGTCGTGCCGCGCTCGCGGTTGATGCGCACCACGATTTCAAAAATTTCTTTGGTCAGTTTGGGTGACAAACCCAGGCTGGGCTCGTCCAGTAACATCAAATCGGGCTTGGCCATCAACGCCCGGCTGATCGACAGCATCTGTTGCTGCCCGCCAGACAGCAGCCCTGCGTCCTGGCTGGCGCGCTCTTTCAAGATGGGGAAATAGGCAAACACCGTTTCCATGTCGATGGCCACGCCGTCACGGTCAGGCCGCGTGTAGGCACCCATCAGCAAGTTGTCGCGGACCGACAGCAGGGGGAACACCTCACGTCCTTCCGGCACGTGGGACAAGCCGCTACGCACAATCAGGCCTGGGTCGCAGGCGGTGATGTCCCGGCCTTTGAAGGTGATGCTGCCTTTACGCGGGTCAATGATGCCGCTGATAGTTTTTAAAATCGTGCTTTTGCCCGCGCCATTGCTGCCCAGCACGGTGGCAATTTCCCCCATGCGCACTTGCAGGCTTACCCCGCGAATGGCCTTGATCGGGCCGTAGGCGCTTTCGACATTCAGCAGCTTTAAAACCGGTTCATCGCCAGCGGTGATGACGCTCATGCGACCACCCTTCGCAAACTGCTCACATCATCGACCGAGCCCAAATACGCTTCAATCACACCCGGGTGGGTTTGCACTTCGCGCGGAGTGCCCATGGCAAGCACTTCACCCTGGCTCATGGCCAGCACCCGGTCAGATACTTTGGACACCAGCGTCATGTCGTGCTCGACCATCAACACCGTGATGCCCAGCTCGCGCTGGATGTCCTGAATCCAGAAGGCCATGTCTTCGGTCTCTTCAACGTTCAGGCCTGATGACGGCTCGTCGAGCAACAGCAATTTGGGCTCCGCGCACAGGGCTCTGGCCAGCTCTACCACTTTACGAACGCCATAGGGCAAGCCAGCCACCAGCGTATCTCGGTAGTGCTGCAAGTCCAGCAGCTCAATGGTGTGCTCGACCTTTTCGCGTGCGGCAATTTCTGATGCGCGCACCGACGGTGTGAAAAACATTTCTCGCCACAGGCTTGAAGTGCTTTTGGATGCGCGCTGCGTATGCTGCCCCACCAGCATGTTGTGCAGCACGCTGGCGTGCTCAAACAGCTCAATGTTCTGGAAGGTCCTTGCAATGCCCAGGCTGGCAATCGCGTGGGCTGGTTGCACCAACAAATCTGTTGACTCAAAACGCAGAGCGCCTTCCGTCGGCGTGTATATTCGACTGATCAGGTTGAACACCGTCGTTTTACCCGCACCATTCGGGCCAATCAGCGTGAACACTTCGCCGCGTTTGACATCAAAATTAACCTTGTTGACCGCCAGCACGCCCCCAAAGCGCACGCTCAAGTCTTTAGCTGACAGCAAGATGCTTTGGGTGTCGTCGGTCGTCATTTGAGCCGATCCGATTTTTGGAACGATTTTTGCCGCTTAAACATGCCCTTGCGGTAAAACGGAAAGAGCTGAATGTAAGCGCGCACCTTCAGCCAGCGGCCGTACAAACCATAAGGTTCAAACAGCACAAACGCCACCAGCACGAAACCGTACACCACGGCTTGCAACCCTGGTGCCTGACCAATGGCGTCGGGCAAATACCCTTTTGACAATGAAATCAGTTGCGGCATCAAAATCAAAAACATGGCCCCCAAAAAGACGCCATGCACCGAGCCCAGCCCACCAATCACGATCATGAGCAGCAAGTCAATAGACTGCAAAATATTAAACTGGTCAGGCGAAATAAATCTTAATTTGTGGGCATACAGCGCACCACCTATACCAGCTAGCGCCGCAGAAAGTGCGAATGACAGGGTTTTGTAACGCGCCAGATTGATGCCCATGCTTTGCGCTGAAATCTCTGAGTCACGAATGGCCACAAACGCACGGCCGGTAGGTGAACGCAACAGGTTCAGTACTGCCAGGGTGCAAGCTACGGTAATGACCAGACACACAAAGTAAAAGCTGTCGCCCGTGTCAGCTTTGAAAAAGTAAAAGTCAGGTGCTTTGAGATTCTTGCCTGCGTTACCGCCCGTCACGCTTTCCCAGCGGGCAAAAACTTCTTCAACAATAAAGCCGAATGACAGCGTGGCCATGCCCAGGTAAATGCCTTTGACCCGCAGCGCTGGCAAGCCCACCACCACGCCAACGGCTGCCGATAGCGCGGCAGCAAAAACCAGCGCAATTGGGAAGGGGACGCCCGCGCCTGTCATCACAGCTTGGGTGTAAGCGCCGACACCCAAGAAAGCAGCGTGGCCAAGTGAGAACAAGCCGGTAAAGCCGGCCAACAGCATCAAGCCCAAGCCAACCACGGCGTATATCAGCACAAACGTCAGTTGCGCCAGCCAATACTCAGGCACCAGCCACGGCGCTGCCAGCAGGCAGAGCATGAGCGCGCCATACCAAAACACATGGCCGCTGTGCTTGGCCAGGTCAATGTCCTGGGCGTAACTGGTTTTAAAAATAAAGCGCATATAGTATTTGCAGCCTGCTCAAACCTTCTTGCGTAGTTGCCCGCCAAACAAGCCATTCGGCTTGACCATCAACATGACCAGCACCACGATATAGGCGGCGATGTCTTTAAAACCATCGGGCAAGTAAAACCCCGACAGCGATTCAACAATACCAATTACCAGCCCGCCCACAATGGCGCCCGGCAAACTGCCAAAGCCGCCCACCACAGCAGCGGGAAAAGCCTTCAGCCCAATAAAGCCCATATTGGCATGCACAAACGTGATCGGTGCCAGCAGCAGCCCGGCAATGGCCGCGACCGCTGCCGCCAAGCCCCACACCAAGCCATTGATGCGTTTGACGGGAATACCCATGTAGTACGCGGCAAGCTGGTTTTGTGATGCAGCCTGCATGGCCACGCCCAGTTTGCTGTATCTGAACAGCGCAAACAGCAAGCCGCACAGCAGCACGGTAGTGACGATAACAACCAGCTGCTCAGCGCTCAAAATCAGGCCGCCGAGCTTCAAAATTTGGTCTTTATAGGGTACAGGCAGGGTGTGTGTCTCCGTGCCGATGTTCGGGATCATCGTGACCAGCCCGCGCAGCACATAGCCAATGCCGATGGTCAGCATGACGATTGAAAAGGCAGGTTGACCCAAGATGGGGCGGATGACCGCGCGCTCCAGCAGCACGCCAAACAGTGCCATTGCACAAATGCTTGCCGCCACCGCAATCCAGAAAGGCTGGCCTAAAAAGCTCATCACGCCCAGGCCGCAAAATGCGCCCAGCATCATCAGCTCGCCTTGCGCAAAGCTCACGGTTTCCGTGGCCTTGTAAATCAGTACAAAGCCCAGCGCAATGAGGCCATAAATGCAACCCTGTGCGATGCCGCTGATGACCAATTGCAAAAATTGCACGCCTGAGTTGCCTTATGTGTTGATGACCTGAGTTTCTGTGCGCGAGTTTAATGAAGGGTTATCACTTTCGACACGGGGCTAACCCTGCAAAAATTGGGTTACCAGACTGGCTGTAGCTTTTTCAAGCTCGTCACCACGCTATCGTCAAGCGCAAAGCCCGCGCCGTATTGCCCCGCTAACTCACGCGATCTTCCAACGAAGGCATCAACGCCCATGGCATAAATAAACTGCATCGCGCCACCCGTCCAGGCCGGGAACCCGATACCGAAAATCGAACCAATATTGGCATCGTGCACAGTGGTCAGTACGCCTTCATTCAGGCACCGAGCCGTTTCAATCGCCTGGCGGTACAAGAAACGATCTTGCAGTTCGCTTATTTGGTAAGGCGTTTGCTTTTCAAACAGCGCTTTCAGTTTTGGCCACAGCGTTTTCTTGGCCGCATCGCCACTGGCAACCGGGTAGTCATAAAAGCCGCCCGCAGCAGCCCGACCACTGCGCTTGTGCACTTTCACCATCCGCTCAACCAGCAACTCGCCCGGCGTGGTCACGTAAGTTTTGCCCGATGCAGCAAAGTCTGCGCGGGTTTGATCCAGCACATGCACGCTAAGTGACAGTGACACTTCATCAAGCACTGCCAGTGGGCCGACAGGCATGCCCGCCTGCATGGCGGCCTGCTCTATCACCGGGGCAGGTATCCCTTCGCCCAACATGGCGGCGCCTTCCATCACAAACGTGCCAAAGGTACGGCTGGTGTAAAACCCGCGTGCGTCATTGACCACAATCGGGATTTTGCCGATTGCCTGCACATAGTCAAACGCACGCGCCACAGTGTCGTCATCGGTTTGCGCACCGCGAATAATTTCAACCAGCTGCATTTTTTCAACCGGGCTGAAAAAGTGGATGCCAATGAATTTTTGCGGATTGTTGCTGGCCGCCGCCAGGCCCGTGATGGGCAGCGTTGACGTGTTGCTGGCAAAAAAGCCGCCAGATGCCAATTGATTTTCAGCCTCGCGCGTGACGGCGGCTTTCAAGTCGCGTTGTTCAAATACCGCCTCAATGATCAGGTCACAGCCGCTTAAATCAGTTGCACTGGCTGTCGGTGTGATGCGTGCCAACAGCGCGACCTGTGCCTCGGTCGTCATACGATTTTTCTCGACACGCGCTTGTGTCAGTTTGGCGCTGTAGGCTTTGCCCGCGTTGGCTTTGTCCAGGCTGACGTCTTTTAAAACCGTGGCAATGCCGCGCGCTGCTTGCGCGTAGGCTATCCCGGCGCCCATCATGCCTGCGCCCAGCACGCCTACTTTTTGCGGCTTGAATTTCGGTGTGCCGGCAGGCCTGCTTTGGCCGCTTTTCACCGCGTTCATGTTGAAGAAAAACGTGTTGATCATGTTCTTGGCCACCTGGCCCGACATGACTTTGGCCAGGTAACGGCTTTCAATCCGCATCGCGGTGTCAAAGTCAACCTGCGCGCCTTCGACCATCACACACAAGGCGGCTTCTGGCGCAGGGTACAGGCCACGTGTTTTTTGTTTAAGCAGCGCAGGGGCAACGCTGAGTGCTGCGGCAATTTTTGGGCTGTTGGGCGTACCGCCCGGCATTTTGTAGTCTTTGGTGTCCCAGGGCTGAATTGATTGTGGGTGGGCTGCAATCCAGTCAACAGCACGTTGTTTAAGCTGGCCAGCGTCATCCACCAGTTCGTGAATCAGGCCGAGCGCCAGCCCTTCAGCAGGGGTAAAAAGCTTGCTTTCCAGCACATAAGGTTGCGCGCCCATCAGCCCCAACAGGCGTGTCATTTTGGTGATGCCCGTCGCGCCGGGTATCAGCCCCAGCGTGATTTCAGGCAGGCCGAGTTGAATTTTCGGATTGTTAACGGCAACCCGGTGGTGACCAACCAGTGCCAGTTCCCAGCCGCCGCCCAGCGCCGCGCCATTGATGCAACTGACCACCGGCACGCCAAGAGCCTCCAGCGTACGAAAGTTCATTTTCAGCTGTTCTATCTCGGCGTAAGCACGCGCCGCATCTCCGGGACCGACGCGCATCGTCGCTTTCAGGTCTGCGCCCGCAAAAAACGTGGTCTTGTTTGACGCCAGGATGATGCCTTTGATGGCCGCCTTGTCTTTGAGCACTTGAGCAGTTACTTCGGTCATGTCTGCCTGCCACTGCGCGCACATGGTGTTAACGGGTGAGTTGGGTTCGTCAAACGTCAGCGTGGCAATGCCCGCGTCAAGCAGGTATTGAATGGTTTTCATGGCAGCGCCTCCACAATGGTGGCAATACCCATGCCGCCGCCGACACACAGCGTGGCCAGGCCGTAGCGCAGTTTTCGGCGGTGCAGCTCGTCAACCAGCGTGCCCAAAATCATCGCGCCGGTAGCCCCCAGTGGATGGCCCATGGCAATCGCCCCGCCATTGACGTTGACCTTCTCGTGCGGCACATGCAGCTCTTTCATAAAGCGCATCGGCACAGCGGCAAAGGCTTCATTGACTTCAAACAAATCGATCTGGTCAACCGTCATCCCCGCTTTTGCTAACGCCTTGCGCGCCGCTGGCACAGGCCCTGTCAGCATGATGGTCGGGTCTGCGCCGCTGACGGCGACTGACACGATGCGTGCGCGTGGCGTTAACTTGTGCAGCTTGCCTGCTGCTTCAGAGCCCACCAGCACCGCCGCAGCACCGTCCACAATGCCAGAAGAATTGCCTGCATGGTGGACATGAGCAATGCGCTCAACTTCTGGGTAACGAGCCAGCGCGACTGCATCAAAGCCCATCGCGCCCAGTTGCTCAAACGATGCCTTGAGCGCCCCCAGGCCCGCCAGCGTGGTGTGCGGCTTGATGAACTCGTCCTTCTCCAAAATGGTCTGGCCTAAAAAATCTGTGACCGGCATGACAGACGCTTTGAAGTAACCACTGGCCTGTGCATGTGCCGCCCGCCGCTGTGATTCAAGCGCAAAGGCATCGACATCGGCTCTTGTGTAGCCGTCTATGGTTGCAATCAAATCAGCGCCTATGCCCTGCGGCACAAAGCCGGTGGCCAGGTTGGTCTCAGGGTCTTGTGCCCAGGCGCCGCCGTCAGCGCCTAGGGGCACGCGGCTCATGCTTTCAACACCGCCCGCGACCACCAGGTCTTCCCAACCGGAGCGTACTTTTTGTGCAGCCAAATTAACGGCCTCAAGGCCCGAGGCGCAAAAACGGTTCAACTGCACGCCTGAGCACTTGAAGTCCCAGCCGGCCTTGAGCGCAGCCACCTTGGCAATGACCGAGCCCTGCTCACCAATCGGTGACACCACGCCCATCACCACATCGTCTACCAGCGCTGTGTCTAACTGGTTGCGTTGCTGCAATTGCGATAGCAAATTGGCCAGCAAATTAACCGGCTTGACCTCATGCAGGCTGCCGTCTTTCTTGCCCTTGCCGCGTGGCGTGCGAATGGCGTCGTAGATGAAAGCTTCGTTCATGCGATGTCCTGTAAAAACTGGTTTTTCCCAGCAGTGCAGTATATTTACCCACCATGATTGAACGCACCTTATTTACCCTCGACCACGTTGCTTTTGGCGACAGCTTCAAGCGCTTTATCGACAAAGAAATCGCACCGCACCACGCTGCGTGGGAGGCACAAGGCTATGTTGACAAAGCCGTGTGGGCCAGCGCGGGTGCCAACGGCTTTTTGTGCATGTCGATGCCTGAGCAATACGGCGGCTCGGGCGCCGACAAGCTGTACAGCGTGCTGCAGATGGAAGCACTGGGTACGGCAGGCTTTAGCGGCATTGGCTACAGCTTGCACAACGAAATCGTTGCGCCGTACTTTTTGCACTACGGCACGGCTGATCAAAAAGCACACTACCTGCCCAAAATGGCCACCGGCGAGCTGGTCGGCGCCATTGCCATGACCGAACCCGGCGCAGGCAGCGATTTGCAGGGCCTGAAAACAACGGCCATCCAGCAAGCAGACGGCAGCTACTTGCTTAACGGCAGCAAGACCTACATCACCAACGGCTGGCATGCAGACGTGGTGATTGTGGTGGCAAAAACCAACCCTGCAGCGGGTGGCAAGGGTACGAGTTTGCTGATTGTGGAGCGCGGTATGGCGGGTTTTAGCAAAGGTGCGCCACTCAAAAAGCTGGGCCTCAAAGCACAAGACACCTGCGAGCTGTTTTTTGACAACGTGCGTATACCTGCCGATAGCTTGCTAGGCGGACCCGCCTTTGAAAATCGCGGGTTTATTTGCCTGATGGAGCAGCTGCCGTGGGAGCGTTTGCAAATTGCGATAACAGCCGTGTCTGCTTCTCAGGCGGCGATTGACTGGACCATGGCTTACGCCCGTGACCGCCAGGTGTTTGGCAAATCTGTGGCCAGCTACCAGAACACGCGTTTTACCCTGGCTGAGCTGCAAACTGAAGTGCAGGTGGCTCAGGTATTTGTCGACAAATGCATTGAACTGGTTTTGACCGACAAGCTGGACACCGCCACCGCCAGCATGGCCAAGTACTGGACGACTGACCTGCAATGTAAAGTGATGGACGAATGCGTGCAACTGCACGGCGGTGCAGGCTATATGTGGGACTACCCCATCACCCGGGCCTACGCTGATGCGCGGGTGCAACGCATTTATGGCGGCACGAACGAGATCATGAAGGAAGTGATTTCGCGCAGCATGGGCTTGGGTCAAGCCTGAAGATAAACTGAATAGCTATTAAAATAATAGCTGCTTGCGCCCGAATTTATTGGGATACAGCCACTTTTTATTCTCGAATCAACTCAAAAAATGCTCAATCAATGCCGCCAGCGCTTCTGGCTGGTCGTGGTGCAACATGTGGCCGGCGTCTTCAATCCGTGCGACACGGGCATCTGAAACTGATTTCAGGCGTTCGTGGTAGTCGGCCAGCGTGTAACGGCCCTGGTTCCATTTTTCAAGCGAATCGTCTGACGCCTCGACCGCCAGCACGGGGGCGGTGATGCGCTTGTAAAGCGCCAGCGTTTCAGGCACCTGATAAATGTTGGCGTTGACCACTTTGTGCCCGGGCTCACCCAATATCAGCCATTGGCCCTCAGCATTCGGCGCTGCCCAGTGGCTAGCCAGCCAGTTGGCTTTGTCTTCTGTCAGCCGGGGGTTGGTTTTCATCAGGCGTCTGGCCACACCGCTAACGTCGCCATAAGGCTTTAAATCCATCTCGCCCTTGTGTAGGCTTTTCAGCTCGTCCATCCATTTGGCATAGCGGGTGGGGGCTTGTGCCGGTTGGGTGGGGGCCATGCCAAAGCCTTCGAGGTTAACCAGCCGCCGGATACGCTCTGGCCGCACACCTGAATAAATCATGGCGACATTGCCGCCCATGCTGTGGCCGACCAAGTCGATTTTTTGGTCACGCACGTAGTGGTCGAGCAGAAAATCAAGGTCTGCCATGTAGTCGGGTATCCAATAGCAGTCTGCCGCACCATCCGTTAAACCAAAACCGCGCCAGTCAGGCGCAATGATGGTGCGGCCAGTGGCAAAGGCATCGCTCAAGGCATCCACCATGAACTGGTATGACGCGGCGACGTCCATCCAGCCGTGAACCAAAACAAGTGGGGGCAGATCGCTTGAACTGTTCTTGTCTTGCCAGATGCGGACATGGTAGTTAAGCCCGCGTATTGGGACAAACTCGCTGCGTGAAGTGCGTATTTCTTTGTACATTGGAGCAATGATAAAGAAACTACCACCCAAGCGCAGTCAAAACCGTGACAAGACAGTGGACGACTACGCTGCCTTGCATCAAAGCTTTGCCTGGCATATACCTGAGCACTTCAACATTGCCGAGGTCTGCTGTAGCCGCTGGGAAAAGTCGCCAAACGCTACCAAAAGAGTAGCTATTTGCGCCCATAAAAAGGGGGCTGCAGCCAATATCCATACCTATTCTGAGCTAAAAAAAGCTGCTGATGCCCTCAGCCATGTGTTGACTGGCCTGGGCGTGCAGCGCGGCGACAGGGTGGCCATCGTCATGCCGCAGCGCTTTGAAACCGCTGTCGCCTACATGGCTGTTTTTCAGATGGGGGCAGTTGCCATGCCACTGTCTATGCTGTTTGGGCCAGATGCCCTTGAATATCGCCTTCAAGACAGCGAGGCGGTGGTAGCCATCGCTGATGAAAGCAGCATGGCCAGCATGCAGCTGGTTCGCTCTAGCTGTACTGCCCTGCGCACGGTGGTGGCGGTGGGTGAATGCACGGCTGATGTTCAATACGAAGCTGCTATTAACAAACAAAAAAACGCTTTCACAGCCGTCAAGACCAAGGCTGAAGAAGCAGCGATATTGATTTACACCAGCGGCACCACTGGCCCCCCCAAGGGCGCGCTGCTGCCGCACCGGGCACTGATTGGCAATTTGACGGGTTTTGTGTGTAGCCAGAACTGGTTTGGTTTTGATGGTCAAAAAAATACGGATTCCAGTGCCGTCTTCTGGTCTCCCGCCGACTGGGCCTGGACCGGAGGGTTGATGGATGCGTTGCTCCCCACGCTGTACTTTGGCCGTCCCATCGTCGCTTTTAATGGCCGCTTCAGCCCGGAGCTTGCCTTCAGCCTGATGCAGCAACACGGCGTGACGCACAGCTTTTTGTTCCCCACTGCGCTCAAAGCCATGATGAAGGCCTACCCGCAGCCGCGCAAGCATTTCAAAATCAAGCTTGAAGGCCTGATGAGCGCTGGCGAAGCGGTAGGTGATGCGGTGTTTGACTACTGTCGTGACGAGATGGGCGTGGTGGTGAACGAAATGTTCGGCCAGACCGAGATCAACTATGTCGTCGGCAACTGCAACCGCTTTTGGCCAGCGCGTGCTGGCAGCATGGGCAAGGGCTACCCCGGCCACCGGGTGGCGGTGATTGATGATGCAGGCCAGGAATGCGCTGCAGGTGTGCCGGGCGATGTGGCCGTCAATCGCTTTGACGTGCATGGGCAGCCAGACCCAATTTTCTTTTTGGGCTACTGGAAGAAAGACGCAGCCACCCAGGCCAAGTTCACAGGTGACTGGTGTCGTACGGGTGATCTGGCCACACGCGATGCCGATGGCTACCTGTGGTACGAGGGCCGGGCTGACGATGTTTTCAAAGCTGCGGGTTACCGCATCGGGCCGGGCGAAATTGAAAACTGCCTGGTCAAACACCCGGCGGTGGCCAACGTCGCCGTGGTGCCCAAGCCTGACAAAGAGCGCGGTGCAGTCGTCAAGGCCTACGTTGTATTAACTCCTGATTTAATAGCTGCTCGCGCCCGAATACAGGGCGACACAGTCGAATTTGATGCCGAAATAACGGCAAAATTGCAGTTACATGTCAAAAAAATGCTTGCACCTTATGAATATCCGAAGGAGATTGAATTCATTGATGCGCTGCCGATGACAACAACGGGCAAGGTTCAAAGACGGGTGTTGCGCTTGCAGGAAGAAGAAAGATTCAAGAACTCGTAAAAAAAGCACCCGAAGGTGCTTTTATCGTGAACCTAGAAGGTTATTTTGCAGCGACCTGCTCAGCCACATAAATCTCAATCCGGCGGTTTTTATCGCGGCCTTGGGCTGTCCCGTTGTCAGCGATGGGCTCACGCGCACCACGGCCATCGGTGGCAATGCGGGTACGCGCCACACCGCGACCTACCAGGTAGTCCCGCGCTGCATTGGCGCGGTCAAACGACAGTGGATTGTTGATGGCTTCAGTGCCCGTGCTGTCGGTGTGGCCGACGATGCTGAGTGTTGTTTCCGGGTGCTGCACCAGCGTGGCGGCAAACTGGTTGAGGATGGGGTCAAAGTTGGGCTTGATGGCAGAGCGGCCCACGTCGAACGACACATCGCTCGGGATGTCAAGCTTCAAACGGTTGTCGCTGGTTTGCGTGACTGCCACACCGGTGCCCACGGTGGCTCTTTCCATGGCTGCCTTTTGGTCCTGCATTTTTTTGGACCAGATATTGCCACCCACAGCACCCGCTGCGCCGCCCAGGACTGCGCCCGTTACAGCGGCATTTCGCCCGCCCACCACGGCACCTAACACTGCCCCCGCCGCAGCACCAATGCCCGCACCCTTGGCAGTGCCCTGCTGGGTTTCGGTCATGTTGGCGCAGCCTGACAGCATGGCTGCTGCCAATGCAGCACAGCCCAAGGATGTGGTGGTGAATTTTTTGATAGGGGTCATGGATGATTTCCTCGGGGGTATGGGTTAAATTAGTTCTAGGCATCTACAACGCCTGTCGATGAATGGTAGCGTCGCATTGACATATGGGGCGTAAGACAAGAGCGCGACTGTATGACGGCGCATAGCCATCCGGGCCGCTTTAAAATAGCATCTTCAGGGCAATCGCTCATCAACATCATTTTTTTCATGAACAAAGTCCAGTTAGGCTCCAGCGATTTGCACGTTACCCCCATCTGCCTGGGCACCATGACCTTTGGTGAGCAGGTCAGTGAAGGCGTTGCCCACAGCATTCTTGACCGCGCCCAGCATCGTGGCATCAATTTCATGGATGCCGCCGAAATGTATTCCGTACCCGCCAGGGCCGAGACCTTTGGCGCGACTGAAACCATTTTGGGCAACTGGTTTGCCAAACATCCATCTGCGCGAAACAACTGGGTGGTGGCCACCAAAGTCGCAGGCCCGGCGCGCGGCATGCCGTGGATTCGCAATGGCAGCCCCGACCTGACCACCGCTGACATTGTGGGTGCCTGTGAGGCCAGCCTGAAGCGCCTGAGAACCGACGTGATTGACCTGTACCAGATTCACTGGCCAGCACGCAACTTGCCCATGTTTGGCATGCTGTACTTTGACCCGACCAAAGACAAAGTTGTCTCCAGCATCCATACCCAGCTTGAAGCGTTGGGTATGCTGGTCAAGGCGGGCAAGGTGCGCGCGATTGGCCTGTCGAATGAAACTCCTTACGGCGTGCACGAGTTTGTACGCACGGCTGACCAACACGGCTTGCCGCGTATTGCCACCGTGCAAAACCCGTACTGTCTGGTCAACCGCACGGTTGAAAATGGCCTGGACGAAACCATGCACCGCCTGGGTGTGTCGCTGCTGGCGTATTCGCCCCTGGCTTTTGGCCTGCTGACAGGCAAGTACGACACAACCGGCACCGAAGGCCCAGACGCACCCCCAGAAGCACGCATCAGCAAATTTGAATCGGTGCGCAAGCAGCGCTGGGGCCGGCCTGAAGCACTGACCGCCGCGCGCCGCTACAACGCTTTAGCGGCCGCCAACGGCATGACCCCTACGCAAATGGCGCTGGCCTTTTGCTATACCAAATGGCAGGTGGCCAGCACCATCATTGGCGTGACGTCAGTGGCGCAACTGGACGAAGATGTTGACGCTTACGGCAGCACTTTGAGTCCGGAGGTATTGGCTGAGATCGACAAGATTCGCTGGGAAATTCGTGACCCGGCGTTGTAACCCGGTGCTTTGATAAAAAAACAAGAGGATTTACTTTGGACTATCTGTACACAACTGCCGTCGTGTTGCTGGCTTACCTGCTGGGTTCGCTGTCATTTGCCGTTATCGTCAGCCGCGTGATGGGTCTGAAAGACCCGCGCAGCTACGGCAGCCACAACCCCGGAGCGACCAACGTGCTGCGCTCTGGCAGCAAGAAGGCAGCCATTGCCACGCTGCTGCTGGACGGCCTGAAAAGCTGGTTGCCCGTGGTGCTGGTCAAGTGGTTTGGCCCAGACCACGGGTTGGGCGACGCGACTTTGGCGGCTGTGGCCTTTGCGGCCTTTTTAGGCCACTTGTTCCCCGTATTTTTTAAATTCAAGGGCGGCAAGGGCGTGGCAACCGCTGCTGGTGCCTTGCTGGGTATTGATTGGCTGCTGGGCCTGGCCACGCTGGCCACCTGGCTGATCGTGGCGTATTTCACGCGTTATTCGTCGGTTGCGTCCATGGCCAGTGCCGCGTTTGCGCCACTGTTTTACCTGATGGGCGACCGCGTGTCCTGGTACACCGAACGCAGCATTTTGCTGGCTATTTTCATGATGGGCTTGTTGCTGGTGATACGCCACCGGGAGAACATCAACAAGCTGATGCTGGGCAAAGAATCTAAACTGAATTTGGGTGAAAAACCTGCCAAGTAGCTAAAGACACGTTATTCAATAGCGCTTGGTCAGCGTCATCTGGTCGTTTTCGCGGCTCATTTGAAAGCGCGTTAAAAAGCTGTTGCCCAGCAGCATGTAGGGCATGGGCTGCGGCGTGACCACCGCATCAACCTCAAACACCTCAACATCGCCAATGCGAACGGACGCCAGTTTGATCTGAAACCCTTGCGCATTGCCGTTGGCGGTTGACATCATGACGGGCCGACCCGCTTTGTAGTTGATGCCTGCACGTTCAGCATCTTGCGCGCCCATGGCAACTGATGTTGCGCCGGTATCTACCATAAACTGCACCGCCTTGCCATTGATTTGCCCAGCGGTAATGAAGTGGCCACCGCTGCCAGCAACCAGCACGATGCGGTTACCTTTGCCACCACTTTTGCTGGCACCCATGTGCACGGGTGCCTCACCCACGCGCAGCGACACGCGCTTGCCGCCCTGCTCAATTACAGCCTGGTCGCCGCTGGTTGAAATGACTTTCACGCCCTGGTGAGTGTCGCCAGCGGCGACTGATTTGGGCGCACCGCCGTCAACCACCAAAAGCGCTTTGCTGCCCATCATGCCTGCCAGGGCAACGGACTCTGCATGGCCAATGCCACCCGTCAAGACCAGAGCCAGTAACAACACTGCTTTTGTGCAATCAACCAGCTTCATGGACTCAATCGCGAAAGTTGTTAAAGCTCAACGGAAAATCTGCATTTTCAGCCTTGATAAGTGCCATGGCGGCTTGCAGGTCATCACGCTTGCCGCCTGTGACGCGTACTTTTTCTTCCTGAATCGCGCCTTGCACCTTGATTTTGCTGCCCTTGAGCAGCACCTGGATTTTCTTCGCCAATTCGCTTTCAATGCCGTTGCGCACGGTGTTGATTTGCTTGACTTTGTCACCGCCAATTTTGGTTGATTTGCCCACATCGAGAAAGCGTGCGTCAACGGCAGCCTTGGTCAGCTTGCTGCGCAAAATATCGTTGATCTGGTCAAGCTGAAAGTCACTGTCGCCAATCAGAATAATTTCCTTGTCTTTCAGTTCTATCGATGCGGACGTGCCCTTGAAGTCAAATCGCGTGCCGATTTCCTTGCCGGTGTTTTCAACCGCGTTTTTGACCTTGACAAGGTCGGCTTCAAGCACAGTGTCAAAAGAGGGCATGGTTTTGGCTTTTCAGGGTCTATGAAGTGAAGGGCAATGAGACAATCGACAGATGTTAGTCGAGAAAAACGTCCCTCTCCAGTCTTTTAATACCTTTGGCATCGTAGCCAAGGCTTTGTCCCTCGTTCGCCTTCAAAGCGGGGCCGATATTGATGCCCTGCTGGCTGACCCGGCCTTGCAAGTGGCACCCAAATTCATTTTGGGCGGCGGCAGCAACATTGTGCTGACGGGCGACGTCAAACCGCTGGTGCTAAAAGTCGAGATCATGGGCAAACGGCTGGTCAGCGAGACTACCAAAACCTGGATTGTGGAGGCAGGTGCGGGTGAAAACTGGCATGACCTGGTGGGCTGGACGCTTCAAAACGGGTACCCCGGCCTGGAGAACCTGGCCCTCATCCCCGGCAGCGTGGGCGCATCGCCGGTACAAAACATTGGTGCTTACGGGGTAGAGCTGCAAGACCGTTTTGAATCGCTGGACGCGGTTGATTTGACGACCGGCCAGCGGTTTACCCTGAATGCGGCGCAATGCGCTTTTGGCTACCGTGACTCGGTTTTCAAACATGCATCACATGGTGGTTTTGGCTTAGCGGACAAGGCGCTCATCACCCATGTGCGCTTTGCCCTGCCTAAAAACTGGAAACCCGTGCTGGGCTACGCCGACATTGAGAAAAAGCGCGTGCAGGCCAATATTGAAAAACCCACAGCGCTACAAATTTATGACTGGGTGTGCGAAATACGGCGCACCAAGCTGCCCGACTGGCGGGTGCTGGGCAACGCAGGCAGCTTTTTTAAAAACCCCACTGTCAGTGCCGAGCAATGCGCCGACATCATCGAGCGCGAGCCCAAAATTGTTCATTACATACTGGCAGACGGTACCGTCAAGCTGGCAGCGGGCTGGCTGATAGATGCCTGCGGCTGGAAAGGCAAAACCATTGGCAACGCCGGGGTGTACGAACGCCAGGCCCTGGTACTGGTCAACCGGGGTGGCCCCGCCAACCCCGTGACAGGCGGCGAAGTCATGACGCTCGCCAAGTCAATTCAAACCAGTGTGTACGAGCGCTTTGGCATCATGCTGGCGCACGAGCCTGTGGTGGTGTAGGGCTGTTCGACCCGCAGCGCAGCCGCTAGTGGCTAGTGGCTAGTGGCTAGTGGTGCGAAATCTTAATCTGGCTTGTCACCAGCCAGCCGTACCAAATCCCCATCTTTGGCCAGCGACAACAACCCAGCCTTGGCATACACCGCCAGCTTGTCCCGCGTGTCCACAATGTCGAGGTTGCGCATCGTCAATTGGCCAATCCTGTCCAACGTGCTGAAAGGCGCATCTTCGACTTTTTCCATGCTCAGGCGCTCGGGCTTGTAGGTCAGGTTTTGTGACTCGGTGTTCAAGATTGAATAGTCGTTGCCGCGCCGCAGCTCCAGAGTGACTTCACCGGTGATGGCACTCGCCACCCAGCGCTGGGCGGTTTCGCGCAACATGATGGCCTGGCTGTCAAACCAGCGGCCTTGGTACAGCAGGCGGCCCAGTTTGCGGCCGTTGTCACGGTATTGTTCAATCGTGTCTTCGTTGTGAATGCCCGTGACCAGACGCTCGTACGCGATGAACAGCAGCGCCAGACCGGGGGCTTCGTAAATGCCACGGCTTTTGGCTTCGATGATGCGGTTTTCGATCTGGTCGCTCATGCCCAGGCCGTGGCGGCCGCCGATAATGTTGGCCGCCAGAATCAAATCAACCAGGCTGTCAAAACGCTGGCCGTTCAGGGCAACCGGCTGGCCTTCTTCAAAGCGCACGGTGACTTCTTCGCGCTTGACAACAACTTCGTCCTTCCAGAAGGCCACGCCCATGATCGGGTTGACAATTTTCATGCCGCTGCTGAGCAGTTCGAGGTCTTTGGCTTCGTGCGTGGCGCCCAGCATGTTGCTGTCGGTTGAATAAGCTTTTTCAGCCGACATCTTGTAGCCAAAACCGGCTTGGGTCATAAAGGCTGACATCTCGGCGCGGCCACCGAGCTCGTCAATGAACAATTGGTCTAGCCACGGTTTGTAGATTTTCAAATCGGGGTTGGTCAGCAGGCCATAGCGGTAAAAGCGCTCAATGTCGTTGCCCTTGAAGGTGCTGCCGTCGCCCCAGATATTGACGTCGTCTTCTTTCATGGCCGCCACCAGCATGGTGCCCGTCACGGCGCGGCCCAGCGGTGTGGTGTTGAAATAAGTCACGCCTGCGGTGGTGATGTGAAAAGCGCCTGCTTGCAGCGCGGCAATGCCTTCGGTGGCAAGCTGTTTGCGGCAGTCAATCAGCCGGGCCTTTTCAGCACCATACTCCATCGCCTTGCGCGGAATCTCATCGTAATCAGGCTCGTCGGGCTGGCCCAGGTTGGCGGTGTACGCGTATGGGAGCGCTCCTTTGAGCTTCATCCAGTGCAGGGCGGCGCTGGTGTCCAGCCCGCCTGAAAATGCGATACCGACTTTTTGCCCGGTGGGCAGGTGCTGGAGTATGGTGGCCATGATTTTTAGTTGTTCTTTTGCTTATTCGAAGTGGCAGATGTAGTGGTACGGCTCAGTGACTTTGATGTCAAACTTCGAGTTGCCGGGCACGCTGAATTTTTCACCTGCGGCTGACTTGACCCATTCATCGCTGCCCGTCAGCTTGTACTCGCAGCTTCCGGCGACGCATTCCATGATTTCAGGCGCGCCGGTATTAAAGGTGAGGGTGGCAGGCAGAATCACGCCGACTGATTTTTTGCTGCCATCGGGGTATGTGATGCCGTGGCTGACGCATTTGCCGTCAAAGTACACATTGGCCTGCGTTGTGACGGTGATATTGGGGATAGTGAGGGTAGTCATACACCTGATTTTAAGGGACGCGCCTGCCAGGTCTGAATCTGTTGGTGATTGACGCGCGTACTCCAGATGAAATGACATATTGATGGACAATCCCGTCCATGACACCTTTAAATTCGGACAGCACTTTGATCGCCCTGATTGACCGTATCGCTCTGGCTGACGAAAAAGCCCTGCGTGAGCTGTATGAGCTGACCTCGTCCAAGCTGTACGGGGTAGCTGTGCGTGTTGTGACCAACCGCGAATGGGCCGAAGACGTCTTGCAGGAAGCGTTTATCAACATCTGGAAAATAGCGGGCGACTACAAAGCCACGCTGTCTCCGCCCATGGCCTGGATGGCGCTGGTGGTGCGCAGCCGGGGCCTGGACTTTTTGCGTCGCCGCGCTTCTGAGCGGGCCGACCGCATGCAGGAGCTGGACGACGTGATTTCTGACACGGTGGCGGGCGATTCGCCCAACCCGATGGATGTGGCGCAGGCCAGCGAGCAGGCCAAGGCGCTGCACAACTGCCTGAGCCAGCTCGACAACAAGCAGCGTGAGGTTGTCAGCCTGGCCTACATGCGGGACATGAGTCATGGCGAGCTGGCCGAGCAGCTCAAATTGCCGCTGGGTACGGTCAAAACCTGGATACGGCGTGGGCTGGAGCAATTACGCGGCTGCATGGCCAAACTGGCTTGAAGGGCACAGAAAGAACAACATGAACCTGATTCAAAACCCATCACTCACTGAGCAACTGGCTGCCAGCTACGCACTGGGCACGCTGCGCGGCGGTGCACGCCGCCGCTTTGAAGCGCTGGCGCGAAGCCATGCCGAAGTCCGTGCGCAGGCCCTGATCTGGCAGGGCAGGTTGTCGTCTGTGGCCGAGCTGCAAGCGCAAGCTGCGCCCAGCCCCGCTGTCTGGAAGCGGATTGAAAACCTCGTCAAGGCAGAAAAAGAAACCCAGGCCATGCAGGCTGCGCGCGTGGCAGTCAAGCCCGAGGCGGGCGGCTGGTGGAGCAGCCTGAACCTGTGGCGCGGCCTGTCGAGCATGGGCGTGGGTGTCGCTGCGGTCGCCCTGACGGTGGGCGTTAACCTGAACAGCATCAACGCCAAGCTGGGCGGCGAGGTGCAGGAACTCACCGCCAAATTGAGTGCCACGCCAGAAATTCAATACGTGGCCGTGCTGGCCGATGACAAAGCCGCGGCATCAATGCTGGTGACGTTTGACCCGAAAAGCAAGCGGTTGACACTCAAGCGTGTGGGCGGCTTTCAGGAGTCACCTGACAAGTCCCTGCAGCTCTGGGCGCTGCCGCAAACCGGTGGCCCGAAATCATTGGGTGTGTTGGGCAGTGATGCGGTGATCAAACTGACGGCTGCTGGCAACGAGGTGAATGTGCCCACACTGGCCATCAGCCTGGAGCCCAAAGGCGGCGTGCCTGCGGGGAGCGGGCCGAGTGGGCCGGTATTGTTTAAAGGCGCGTTGATTGAAACGTCGCTGTAAAGCTTTTCAACCGTTAAAAAGGGCGCATCAAGCGCCCTTTTTTATGCGTGGTGTCAGCCACACCAGCTTACCGCCAGCGACCGTAACCCCGGCTGTAGCCAAAGCTGACAGACGGGCCATAGTAAGGCCGATAGTAATACTGCGGATAGTATGGCCGGGGGTAGTAGGTGGAATACGACTCAACCACCACAGGCGCTACATAGACAGGCTGCTGCACCACATAACCGGGTTGGCTTGGCGCCTGCTGGTAGTAGGTTTGCGGCTGGGCAGGCTGGATTTGCTGTGCCGGAAAACCTGGTTGCGGCGCAGGTGCAGAACCGGGAGCTATTCCAGAGCCGATAGCCCCAATCGGCGTGACCTGCAAACGTACATACGGGCCAGGGTCTTGCGCCATTTGCACGTTGTACTGCGTGCCCTGGTAGTCATACACCACGTTGTAGTGGCTGGCGCGGTTTTCATAAAACGTTTGGGTGCTGCACTGCTGGATGTTTTGCATCTGGTTGCTGCTGCCTTCTACCCTGTCGCCGACCATCGCACCACCGACCAGGCCAATCACGGTGGCCAATGCGCGCCCGCCGCCGTTGCCAATCGCGTTGCCGACCGCACCGCCCGCCACGGCCCCAAGCAGCGCACCGCCGCCAGATTTGGGTGTCTCTGTGATGACCTGCTGCGTGTTGCAAACCTGGCGCGGCACCGCGACCTGGTTGACAACAGGTGTGCTGGTGATGACGCGGGCCAAAATGTCAGCGGCTGATGCGTTAAAAGGCAGCAAGCCAGAAGCTGAAAGCGCGGTTAAAACGAGTATTTTTTTCATGATGCGAACTCCTGAGCGATGCGGGTAAGACTGCTTTTGCAAAAGGTGGTTCAGAGCTTTACAAAACTGTCACTATTTTCGGGCTGTTTCGGCCCAACGGGCATCATCAAAGCCCACTGTTACATCATTTGGCCATTGCACCACAGGCCTTTTGATGATGCTGGAGTTACCAAGCACCAGCTTTTGCACACCCTGCGGCGTTGCTGCACTGGCTTGCGCAGCAGCATCCAGCTTGCGCCAAGTCGTGCCTTGGCGATTGATTAACTTGTCCCAGCCCACCGCTTTGGCCCAAACGGGCAGCTTCTCAAGCGGTACACCCTGCTTTTTGAAATCATGAAACGTGTGCGACAACCCCTGCGCCGTCAGCCAAGCACGTGCTTTTTTGACGGTGTCGCAGTTGGGAATGCCGTAAACCATGATCATGGCTCTGATTTTGCCATAAAAAGCCCAAAAATGGCCTAAAAAAGGTATCAAATCAATCTCTAGCCCAATAGATTCGGGGGCAAACAGCTACTAAATTAATAGCGTTTTTGAAAGGCGCAGGAGTCACTGGTTAATTCAGCTGAGGCGACAATGCACACCAGTATGAAAAACGACCCAACTGCAGACTACCTGCTTGCCGACTGGCTGGCCCACGCCGAGCGCCTGCACCCCAAAACCATCGACATGGGCCTTGGCAGAGTCAAAATAGTGGCCGACCGCATGGGGCTGAAGTTTGACTGCCCCATCATCACCGTGGCTGGCACCAACGGCAAGGGCTCTACCTGCGCCATGCTGGAGGCCATTTTGATGGAGGCGGGCTACCGCACCGGGGTCTATACCTCGCCGCATCTGGTGGACTTTGAAGAACGTTGCCGGGTGCGGGGCGACATTGTAAATGCTACTGATTTAGTAGCTGCTTGCGCCCGTGTTGAAAGGGCTAGAAGCCAAAAAGATGCGCAAAACGATGACATATCGTTAACCTATTTCGAATTCACCACGCTGGCCATCATGCAACTGATGATGGACGGCAAACTCGATGTGGTGATTCTGGAAGTTGGCCTGGGCGGCAGGCTGGATGCGGTGAATATTTTTGACGCCGACTGCGCCATCATCACCAGCATTGACCTGGACCACATGGAACTGCTCGGCAACACCCGCGAGCTGATCGGGTTTGAAAAATCCGGCATCATGCGGCCCGGCAAACCGGTGGTGGTGAGCGACCCCATGCCGCCGCAAAGTGTGATCGACCACGCCGCCAAAGTGGGCGCTGACTTGTGGAAATTCGGCACAGACTTCAACTTTTCGGGCGACAAGCAGCAGTGGGGCTGGGCTGGCAGGGGCAGAAGATACGCAGGACTGGCTTACCCGGCTTTGCGCGGAGCCAATCAGTTGATAAACGCTTCTGGCGTACTTGCGGCACTGACCGCGTTGCGTGACAAGCTGCCCGTCACCGCCCAGGCCGTTCGTGTGGGCCTGTCGATGGTCGAGCTGCCGGGCCGGTTTCAGATCATTCCCGGCCAGCCCACGCTGGTGTTGGACGTGGCGCACAACCCGCATTCGGTGGCGGCTTTGGCTGAAAACCTGGACGCAATGGGCTTTTACCCCTGCACCCACGCCGTGTTTGGTGCCATGGCGGACAAAGACGTGGCCCCCATGCTGGCGCGGGTTGGCCCGCTGGTTGACAAGTGGTACTTCACGGATTTGCCCACCGCGCGTGCCGCCACGGGCGAGATTTTGCAGGCCGCATGGCAAGCGTCCAACACCCGCAACGATGCCACGTCTAACGCCTATAAAACGCCAGAATCAGCCCTGCAAGCCGCTGTGGCTGCCGCAGACCCCGCTGATAGAATTGTGGTGTTCGGCTCGTTCTACACGGTGGGCGGTATTTTGAAAGACGGCATACCGCGCCTTTATTCAAAACATCTGCCAGGCACCTGAGTGTTTGAACCCGTCGGAAGTCCATATTTTGCTGAAACCAGCCGACCTGCAAGCTCAAAAAGATCAAAACCAGCACCATGCCGTTTTTTAACTTCCGCCGGAGCTCCGCTACACCATCTAAGGCTGCAACAAAGGCTCAGCCCGAAAGCATGGACGTGGTTCGCAAGCGCGCCAGGCACAGGCTGATCGGTGCTGCGGTGTTGGTACTGGCAGGCGTGGTGGGTTTCCCGCTGCTGTTTGACACGCAGCCCCGGCCCATCGCCATCGACATACCGATTGAAATTCCCGGTAAAAACACAGTCAAACCCTTGGCGATGCCCGGCAAACCAGACGCGGCAAAAGTAGCGGCTTTACCGGCAACTGCACCTGCTGTGGTCGCCCCATCTGCAAGCGCTGGAAATGCACCTGCGCAGGACAAAGTGGCAGCGGCATCCAGTCTGGGAGCCACAGAAGAAATAGTGACCGACAAGAAACCAGCGCCCGTACCGCCAGCGCCGCCAGTGGTTAAAAAAGAAGCAGACCCTGTCGTCAAGCCTGAGCCAAAAGTCGCAGCCAAACCCGAAGCCAAACCTGAAGCCAAATCAGACGACGGCGCGCGCGCCAAAGCCTTGCTCAATGGGCAAGCTGCAACTACAGCAGCAGCATCAGCCGCCGCCCCTGCCGAGGGGCGTATGGTTGTGCAGGTGGGGGCATTTGCTGATGCTGACAAAGCCAAAGAAGTACGTCAAAAACTTGAAAAGGCCGGGCTTAAAACCTACACCCAGGTGGCTGAAACCAAAGATGGCAAGCGCATTCGCGTGCGGGTAGGCCCCTTTGCTTCCAAGGCCGAAGCCGACAAGGCCGCCAGCAAAATCAAGACGCTTGATTTGCCCGCTGCCATCCTCACTTTGTAATGGCGGCAGTTGACTGGATTCTTCTGTCGGTTTTGGCCTTTTCATTGCTGCTGGGTGCCTGGCGCGGCTTGGTGTACGAGGTGTTGTCGGTGCTGGGCTGGGCGGTGTCGTTTTACGCGGCGCAGTACTTTGCGCCCACGGTTGCTGATTTGTTGCCGTTGCAGTCAAGCAGCAATGCAGTGCGGTATGCGGCGGCATTCGTACTGGTTTTTGTAGCGGCAGTGTTTGCAGCAGGCTTGCTGGCTTTTCTGCTTAAAAAGCTGATTGAAGCGATTGGCCTGCGCCCCGTTGATCGCACCATGGGTGCGGCGTTTGGCCTGGTGCGCGGTGTGATTTTGTTGTTGGCCGCGGCGGTGGTGATGGACATGACGGCACTTAAAAACAGTGTGTGGTGGCAAGAGTCCAAAGGCGCGCCTGTCTTGACCGCAACACTCAAAGGCTTGAAGCCTGTGCTACCTGAAAAATTTGCAAAATATTTGAATTAATCTGAATTGGAAACCATGACTAAAACCACGATTGACACACCATGTGCGGCATAGTCGGCATCGTTAGCCAGGCGCCCGTTAACCAGTTGATATACGACGGCTTGCTGCTGCTCCAGCACCGTGGGCAGGACGCAGCGGGCATCGTCACGCAGCAAGGCCGCAAGTTTTTCATGCACAAGGCCAAAGGCATGGTGCGCGATGTTTTTCGGACCCGCAACATGCGCGCGCTGCCTGGCAATGTGGGCCTGGGCCAGGTGCGCTACCCCACCGCAGGCAATGCCTTCAGTGAAGACGAAGCCCAGCCGTTTTACGTCAACGCACCGTTTGGCCTGGTACTTTCGCATAACGGCAACCTGACGAACGCAGCGGAGTTAAAAGCCGAGCTGTTCAACACCGATCACCGCCACATCAACACCGACAGCGACTCTGAAGTGCTGCTCAATGTGCTGGCCCACGAGCTGGAAAAAACCACGCGCGGCCTGCCCCTCGCGCCAGCAGATGTCTTTGCGGCGGTACGCGGTGTGCACAAGCGCATCAAGGGTTCATACGCTGTCGTTGCGCTGATTGCAGGCCATGGCCTGCTGGCGTTTCGCGATCCGTTTGGCATACGGCCACTGTGTATGGGATATAGCCAAAAAGAGGGCCAAAACGAGCTTGGAAAAACCGTGATGGTGGCCAGCGAATCGGTGGCGCTTGAGGGCACGGGGCATTTGTTTGACCGTGACATTTCGCCGGGCGAGGCGGTTTTTGTGGACATGGACGGCAACGTACACGCGCAGCAGTGCGCGGAAAACGCCACGCTGAATCCCTGCATTTTTGAGTTTGTTTATCTGGCCCGGCCTGACTCGGTGCTCGACGGCATTTCGGTTTACCAGGCGCGGCTGAACCTGGGTGAAACACTGGCCAAACGCGTGGTGTCTACTGTGCCGCCCAATGAGATTGACGTGATCATTCCCATCCCCGAGTCCAGCCGGCCCAGCGCCACGCAACTGGCGCATTTGCTGGGTATTCCGTACCGCGAAGGCTTTGTCAAAAACCGTTATGTGGGCCGTACCTTCATCATGCCGGGGCAGGGCGTGCGCAAGAAATCAGTCCGCCAAAAACTCAATGTGATTGCCAGTGAGTTCAAGGGCCGCAATGTACTGCTGGTCGATGATTCGATTGTGCGCGGCACCACCAGCCGCGAGATCGTGCAGATGGCGCGTGATGCCGGCGCGCGCAAGGTGTATTTGGCCAGCGCCGCGCCGCCGGTACGCTTTCCGAATGTGTACGGCATTGACATGCCCACGGCTGACGAACTGGTGGCACACGACCGCAGCGTCGAAGAAATCAGGCGCGAAATTGGTTGCGACGCATTGATCTATCAGGACGTTGCTGGCATGAAGCGCGCCATTGGCTCGCTCAACACCAAGCTGGATGGTTTTGATGCCTCGTGTTTTGACGGCGTGTACATCACAGGCGACATCACGGCTGAAAGTATTGCTGCCATGAATGCACAGCGCATTGAGGGCAGTGAAGAAGGCGGCGTGGACGTGTCTCGCCTGGCACTGCCCAACCCGCAGGAGGCATGAAGATGGTGTCCAAAGACTTGCCTGACAACCTGCACCGCGACACGCTGGCCGTGCGTGTGGCGCTTGAGCCCAGCCAGTATGGTGAAAACTCTGAAGCGCTGTACCTGACGAGCGGCTTTTTGCAACCCGATGCTGAAACCTCGGCGCGCCGTTTTGCGGGCACGGAAGAAGGCTACACCTACGGCCGCACATCCAACCCCACCGTCACCAGTTTTGAGCGCCGCCTGGCCGCGCTTGAGGGTACTGAAGCTGCCATTGGTGCATCGACTGGTATGGGCGCAATTTTGATGATGTGCATGGGCCTCTTGAAGTCGGGCGACCATGTCATTTGTTCCCGCTCCATGTTCGGCTCCACCATCAATCTGATTGGCCGCGAGTTTGGCAAGTTTGGGGTTGAAACAAGCTTTGTCTCGCAAACCGATGTGGCCGAATGGAAAGCCGCGCTGCGACCTAACACCCGCCTGCTGTTTGCAGAAACACCCACCAACCCATTGACCGAGGTGTGCGACATTGCTGCACTGGCCGCATTGGCGCACGGCGCGGGCGCTTTGCTGGCGGTTGACAACTGTTTTTGCACGCCCGCATTGCAACGGCCGGTTGAGCTGGGTGCTGACCTGGTCATGCATTCCGGCACCAAATATCTGGACGGCCAGGGCCGCGTGATGGCGGGTGCGATTTGTGGCCCTTCCAAAATTATTGTGGATGTGTTTGGCCCGGTTGTACGCACTGCCGGCATGACGCTGGCTCCGTTCAATGCCTGGGTGGTGCTCAAAGGGCTTGAGACGCTGGGCATTCGCATGCAGGCGCAAAGTGCCAACGCCTTGGCTGTTGCCCAATGGCTTGAAAGCCAACCGGCTGTGGCGCGCGTTTACTACCCCGGTTTGGCATCACACCCGCAGCACGACTTGGCCATGCGCCAGCAGTCGGGCGTGGGCGGCCCGGTGTTGTCGTTTGAGTTGCGCGGCGACATGGCGGACGCTGCAAAAGCCAATGCGTTTCATGTCATCAACAGCACACGTGTGGTCAGCATAGCGACCAACCTGGGTGACACCAAAACCATCATCTGCCACCCCGGCACCACATCACATGGCCGCTTGACTGAAGAGCAACGGCAAGCTGCAGGCATCAAGCAGGGCCTGGTTCGCCTGGCTGTTGGCCTGGACCATGTTGAAGACATCAAGGCTGATCTGCGCCGTGGTCTGGACAGTTTGACATGACGACAAAGACCCGTACCCGTTTCGCCCCTTCGCCCACCGGCTTCATTCACCTTGGCAACATCCGCTCTGCCCTGTATCCGTGGGCGTTTGCACGCTCAACGGGTGGTGATTTTATTTTGCGGATTGAAGACACCGACCTGGAGCGCTCCAACCAGGCATCGGTCGATGTGATTCTTGAAGGCATGCGCTGGCTGGGGCTGAGCCACGACGAAGGCCCGTTTTATCAGATGCAACGTATGGACCGCTACAAGGTGGTGCTGGCCGAGCTGCAAGCCGCAGGTTACGTGTACCCCTGCTACATGAGCATGGCTGCGCTGGACGCCCTGCGTGAAGCACAAACACAAGCCAAAGAAAAGCCGCGTTATGACGGCACCTGGCGGCCTGAACCCGGCAAGACCCTGCCCAGCATTCCTGAGGGTGTGCAGCCCGTGCTGCGGTTTAAAAACCCGCAAGGCGGCAGCGTGGTGTGGGACGACAAGGTCAAGGGCCGCATTGAGATCAGCTACGATTAACTTGATGATCTGGTGATTGCCCGACCTTATGGCACACCGACCTACAACTTTTGCGTTGTGGTTGACGACATCGACATGGCGATCACGCATGTGATTCGCGGCGACGACCACGTCAACAACACGCCGCGCCAGATCAACATCTTCAATGCGCTTGGCAAAGACGTGCCGGTGTACGCACACTTGCCCACCGTGATGACCGAATCGGTGGACGAGCAGGGCGAAAAACATGTCGTCAAGATGTCCAAGCGCAACGGTGCCAAAGCCGTCACGCAATACGCTGTTGAAGGCTACCTGCCCGATGCCCTGGTCAACTACCTCGCGCGTTTGGGCTGGAGTCATGGCGATGATGAGATTTTCAGCCGTGAGCAGTTTGTGGCGTGGTTCAACCTCGACCATCTAGGCAAAAGCGCCGCGCAGTTTGACGAGGCAAAATTGCGTTGGGTCAACGCGCAACATCTGAAAGCCATGAGCGATGCCGCGCTGGCTGATGCAGTCAAGCCGTTTCTTTCGAATGATGCGGCGGCTGGTCTTGACGATTTGCGTTTGGAGCGCGGTTGCGGCTTGTTCAAAGACCGCTGCAGCACGCTGGTGGAACTGGCTCACTGGCTGCAAGTGCTCGTCAAAGGTGGGCAAGCCAGTAGCGAAGATGTTGCGCTGCACGTGACCGATGCTGTGCGTCCTGCGTTATCTTTGCTGGCAGATGCCTTCACGGGCTGCGATTGGAACAAAGCCGGTATTGCAGCGGCCATCAAACAGGTCTTGGGCCAAAGCGGTTTGAAAATGCCACAACTCGCCATGCCTGTGCGCGTGCTTGTGATGGGCACACCGCAAACGCCGTCACTCGACGCGATTCTGGAACTGATGGTGCGCGAAGATGTGATTGCCCGACTCAAGATTTGATACGGGGATATTTTTCGGGCTATAATTCAAGGCTTGACGGAATTTGCAGCAATGCAACTTCCAGAGGGGGTATAGCTCAGCTGGGAGAGCGCTTGCATGGCATGCAAGAGGTCATCGGTTCGATCCCGTTTACCTCCACCAATTCATTTGGTGAATCGTTGAGAATTTAAGAATTTTGTTTTTGAGGTTTTGTCAGGCGGATGTGTAAAAACAATTCTGCCTGGCAAGTTCCAAGGCTTTGACCCCATCGTCTAGAGGCCTAGGACATCACCCTTTCACGGTGAGTACCGGGGTTCGAATCCCCGTGGGGTCGCCAAGTTTTCACTGCAAAGTGATACGGCACAAGCAGGCAGCAGTCTTCAGTAATGAAGGCACTTGGCTCGAAAGAGCAGAGGTTGTCACTACCAGGAGTGGTAGTTCAGTTGGTTAGAATACCGGCCTGTCACGCCGGGGGTCGCGGGTTCGAGTCCCGTCCGCTCCGCCAAACTTTCAAAAGGCCCGAGAAATCGGGCCTTTTGTTTTTCCAAGTCCATTTTCAGGTGATCCATTGCAGTCAGCTACCGTGGTCATCTGTAGCCGCCTGTGTATCTGTTATTGCACACAGACGGGGGCGCTTCCCGGTCAGTAATGCTTCACGGCCAAGTCACTTTAATGTCATAGTACACGTCTAGTTTCAGGAAACGATGATGGCAACAGCATGTGATGAACGCAGTAGTCTTTTGGCCGGTATCGTGCAGAACGCTGCGCCGGTTCGGGCTTTTGTGGCGCACGTTCAGCCCGGCGCCGGAGACACAGCCGTTGCATCGGATGAGCCATTCCGTGCGCTGTTTGAATCGATTGACGAAGGTGTAGCGACCCTCGAAGTCCTGTTTGACGGAAACGACCGTGCGATTGATTACCGCTTTCTCGCCGTCAATCGTGCCTACTACGCCGTGAGCAGCATGGGCGGCGAGGTGGTCGGCAAGCGCATCAGCGAGGTCATGCCCGACATGGACCCTTCCGTGATCCAGCGAATAGGAAAGGTTGCCGTCAGTGGCGAGCCTTCCCGCTTTGAGGACTTCATTGCCCCCCTTGACCGCTGGTTTGAGGTCTACCTGTCCCCGTTCGGCGACCCCAGGAGCCGCACGGTCGTCGCGGTCTTCAGGGACATCACCAAGCGCATCCAGCGGGAACGACTGCAAGTATTTCTGCTCACACTGAGCGATGCACTCAGGCCACTGGTCGACCCGCAGGCCATTCAGGTGCTCGCAGCCGATCTCCTGGGTGAGCATCTGCAGGTCAATCAGGCTCTTTACGGCGAAGTGCATGGCGAGTACATCCATATCTCGCACTCCTACGCCAAGGGGTTGGTGCCGATGATCGGCACGTTTCGTCCTGAAGATTTCGGCAAGCGCCTGATTGACGGGCATCGTGCCGGACTGCTTCAGGTCTGTTCAAACACCACAAGCGATCCGCTTTTTGATGAGCAAGAGCGCCAGGCGCTGTCGGCCGCGCACGTCGGTGCTTACATTGCAGTGCCGCTGGTCAAGGCGGGCGTGTGGGTCGCGGTGCTGTCTATACATAACATCCAGCCGCGCAATTGGGCGCCGACGGAAGTCGAAGCGGTGCAGGAAGTCGCCGAGTGCACCTGGGCAGCGGTTGAACGAACCCGCGCAGAGAGGGCGTTGAGCGAGTCGGAAGAAAAGTATCGCTTGCTGTTCGAATCGCAGGCCTTCTTGTTGAGCTTGAGCGACTCGCTCCGGCCCCTCCGCGACCCACTCGAGGTGCAGCGCGTTGCGACGGCGGCGCTCGGCCTCCATCTCGGGGTCAACCGCGCCCTCTACTTCGAAGTGCAGGCTGACGGCGACACGGTCCGGACCGGTCCCGCCTATCTGGACGGAGTCGCAGCCTTGCCCCCGATGCTGAGAATGTCGGACTTCGGGGTGCTTGCCGCCCAGTACCGCCGTAACGAGCCGTCTGTCGCTCACGACGTGCTTGCTGACCCCCTGATCGTCCCCGCGCTGACTGACCTGTACGCCGCGATCGAGGTACGCGCGGCGATCGGTGTGCCGCTGCTCAAAAACGGGCGTGTCGTCTCCATCATCGGCGTGAACCAGGCGAAACCTCGAATGTGGACTGCGAGCGACGTCGCGCTGATCCAGGTGGTGGCAGAGCGCACATGGGATGCCGTCGAGCTCGCGCGCACCGAGCAGGCCCTGCGCGAGTCCGAAGTGCGGCTGCGCGAAAGCGATGCAAGGCTGAGACTCGCGGTCAAGTCGTCGAAGGTGGGCCTCTGGGACTGGAATGTGCCAGATCAAAGGACCTACTTCTCACCCGAATGGAAGGACCAACTCGGTTATGGCGCAGACGAGTTATCCGATCGCTTCGAGGAATGGGAAAGCCGCGTGCATCCGGACGACAAGACTCGGGTGTTGAGTCACATCGAGGAGCATTTCCGAGAGTCGGCTCCGGCCTATGAAGACGAATTCCGGCTGCGGCACAAGGACGGCACGTACCGCTGGATTTACACCCGGGCGGAAATACTTCGGGATTCAGCAGGCACGCCGGAGCGAATGGCGGGATGCCACGTGGATATTACGGAACGCAAACGCGCGGAGGAGGCGCTGCGCCACAGCGCGGTGCGGACCCGTGAACTGCAGCGACGACTTACGGAAACGGAGGAGAACGAGCGGCGCACGCTCCACCGGGAACTTCACGACCGGATCGGCCAGGATCTCGCCACCGCCAAGCTGAACATCGAACTGGCAAGGACTCTCCCGTCTGCCGAAATTGACAATCGGCTTGGAATGGCGCTAGAACTTCTGCAAAGTGCAATCGCGACCTCGCGCGATATCATGGCCGAGTTGCGGCCTCCCGGTCTTGACGATCATGGGTTGGGAGTAGCGATCAGGATATTGGCGGGATCGCTTGAAGACCGCTTTCCGATAGCGGCAAGCGCACGTGACGTCGATTACGAACTTCGGCTGCCTCCTCGGATCGAGGCCGCACTGTTCCGCATTGCGCAGGAAGCAGTCAACAATCTGATCAAGTACGCCAACGCGCGAACGGTGGAAATCTCTTTCGTCCAGGAAGCGCAGGAGGTTCGCTTGATGATCGCCGACGACGGCTGCGGCTTTGAGGTTTCGCAGCTGCCTGAAACCGGCGGCTACGGACTTCAGATCATGCGGGAGCGGGCCGAGGCCGTAGATGCGGTGCTGAAAGTAGACTCGTCTCCGGGACGTGGCACACGAATCATTGCCATTGTGGAGCACACAGCGTGACAAGGGTGCTGCTCGCGGACGATCACGCCATGATGCGTGAGGGACTTTCGGTGCTCCTCACGGGTGCCGGAATGGAGATCGTCGGATCCGTCGGAAACGGGCGCGACGCAGTGCGCGTCGCGAGTGCCACGACGCCCGACGTGGTTCTCATGGATATCACCATGCCAGATATGAACGGCATAGAAGCCACGCGTCAAATCTGCACCCGCATGCCCGCAACGCAGGTTGTTGTGCTCTCGATGCACTCGAATCGGGAACACGTGTACCAGGCGATGAAGGCTGGCGCTACCGGTTATGTCCTGAAAGATGCAGCAAGTGCCGAACTTGTCAAGGCGGTGCGGGCCGTCTGCGCGGGAAGGCGCTATGTCAGCCCGGCCATCGGTCTGCTTTCTGAATTTTCGGGGCAGCGTGGGCCATTTGATAGCCTTTCGACGCGCGAGTCTCAAGTGCTGCAGCTTGTGGTTGAAGGCCGTACCAGCGGCGAGATCGCCCATGCCATCAACTTGTCCAAAACGACTGTAGATACCTACCGCAGCAGGTCGATGAAAAAGCTGGGCGTCTCTGACGTCGCTTCGCTGGTCAAGCTGGCTGTTCAACACGGACTGACACCACCCGGTTAACGAGGCTGTCCTACAAACGCTACAGGCCGAACGCCGTCTGTATGGTTTGCGCGACATACAGGCTGATGTGATGCAGGGATAGTCAATATCCCTGAGTCAACCAAAGAAACGCCATGAGCCAACCGAGAAGTGTCCGACGTGAGGCGGCGGTGCTGATCGTCGAGGATCACGCGCCGATGCGCGACGTCATACGCGTGCACATCGAGCATTCGTTTCCTCACATTTCAATCATCGAAGCACCGGATGGTGCCACCGCTTTAAAGTATCTCGAAACACATTGCCCTTCCATTGTCTTGATTGACATCAATCTACCCGATGGCGACGGCCTCGATCTGATGCGTGACGTTTTGAAGCAGTGGCCTTGCACGTTTGTTGTTGCTGTTTCGATTGATACGAATGTCGACGCCACCGAGCAAGTAAGGGCTGTGGGTGCGGTGGAATTCATCGGGAAGGACCAGCTTTTTAAATCGCTTTCACCCCTGGTTGGCGCGGCTGTCACGCTGACGAACTGGATGAAAGATATTGAGTCGCATTGCGCGACCACGGACGAATCGACCCTTATGGGGGGGGCACCACGCAGAGCATTTGTTGAAGACGGGTGTTCTGTAGGTTGTTCATGACTGACATGCACGAGTCCTGCACAAAAGCTCGTGAGCAGATGCTCCAGCTTATGTCTGAGTTGATGGAAGCACGAATGAAAAGCTTCGAGGCGTTCCTGCAGTTGCAATCAACGATGAAAGCGATTCGGGAGCTCCGTGCCGGTCCTTGGCTCAGCCGTGATACTGACAAGCTTGACGAACAGTTTTTTTGATCCCATGATGACTGCCAGATCGCTGCATTTGGTGGCTTTGAACACTGGGTTTGCGTAGAGTTGGCGGAATCTCCCGTTCGATCTGACAATGAAAAAGGGTTTGCTGCTATGAATATCGCAGCAAACCCTTTTTTATGTCAAGCATTGGAATGGACTGTCTAAGGGTGCTTGATGCCCCCTTGCTGGCGCTCCTCAGCTGCTCCGATTTTGTGTCAAAAAGAACAAAATTATCTGTGCGGTAACGCACAGACTCTCCATGTTAACGGTGTCAAAGTTGATGTTTCCGATTGCGCAAAGCAGTCCTTGCCGAAGCACGTTAAAAAGGTGGCAAAAATGAGACTTTTTACATTCATCGAAGCACACATGCAAGAAATTCTGAACGAGTGGGATGAATTTGCCAAAACCATATTTACTGAAGGTCAGAAGCGTTATCTCTTGCGTGACCATGCGCATGAACTGCTGCTGGAACTGATGGCCGATATGAAGACGCCTCAAAGTGCACAGGCGCAAGTCGATAAATCAAAAGGGGTTACGTCTCCATTTCACCCATCGGACAGTGCGGCCAGTGTTCACGGCATCATGCGCAATAACGAAGGTTTTACCGTGTCTGAACTTGCCGCAGAATTTCGATCACTTCGGGCTTCTATTTTGCGATTATGGTTGCCAAAAATTGATGCTATGTCAAAAGAAGTGGTGACCGATATCGTGCGGTTTAATGAAGCCATTGACGAGGCACTTGCCGACTCCATAACTACCCATGCCTGTTGATCCCCGGTAAATAGAATTGGCTGGTGCGTTTCGGTTGTGCCCCACAATCACCCGCATGAAAAAACATTTTTCTGAAACCACCGGCCCGCAGCGTTTGGCATATGGGCTGGTCACCGCTTTGGCGGTGGCGGCGTTGCCCTTGCCGATGGGTTTGGAATTCCGGGCGCTGCTGGCCTGGTGTGTGGGGCTGACGATTTATTTGTGTTTGGCCTGGTGGCTGTGTTTCAGTTTTGACGCCAAGCGCACCCGTGAGCGGGCGCAGGCGCAGGATGAACCCAGTTCGGTGCTGTTTTTGGTGTTGCTGCTAGCAACGGCAGCCTGCGTGGCGGCCATCACGGTGCTGATGCAGCAAAGCCGGGACCTTTCGGGCTTGCAGCGCGGCCTGCACATCGGGTTGTCAGTGCTGGCGCTGGCAGCATCGTGGCTGTTCATCCAGACAATTTTTACCTTTCGGTATGCGCACCTTTATTACTTTGAAGAAAAGCAGGCTGAACCTGATGGCCCGGGCCTGCAATTTCCCGGCGGGCTGGACCCGGACTATTTTGATTTTTTGTACTACGCCCATGTGGTGGGCATGACGTCGCAGGTGGCAGATGTGCAGGTCACGTCGCGTGAAATGCGCCACTTGACGCTGGTGCACAGTGTGCTGTCGTTTGGCTTCAACATGCTGATACTCGCATTGAGTATCAATGTGGTCGCGGG
>JANOWR010000114.1:0-31268 GCA_031417995.1 Polaromonas sp.
CCTGCGAGCCGCGCGTGCTGCTGCTGGACGAGCCGGTGCGGGCGTGCCTGCGGGCGAGCGTGAAGAGCTGCTGCAAACCGTGGCCGCCTTGCCCGCCGATGTGTCGGTCTTGCTCATTGAGCACGACATGGATCTGGTCTTCAGCTTTGCCAACCGCATGACAGTGCTGGTCAACGGCGCGGTATTGACAGAAGGTGACCCCGAACAGATTGCCAATGACCCACAGGTCAAGGCGGTGTATCTGGGGCATGGGGAGGAAGCGAGTTTTGAGTAAGCTTTTACAAGTTGAAGGCCTGAGCGCGGGTTACGGTGAAGCCGTGGTGCTAACCAACATTTCCATCGCGCTTGACGAAGGCAAAACCCTGGCGCTGCTGGGCCGCAACGGCACAGGCAAGACCACGCTTATCAACACGCTAGCAGGTGCCACGCGCCAACATGGCGGCAGCATCACACTAAATGGAGTGGCCCTGCACAAATTGCCAGCCCATGAGCGGGCAGGCGTGGGCATTGGCTGGGTGCCGCAAGAGCGCAATATTTTCAAGTCACTCACAGTCGATGAAAATCTGACGGCCGTCGCTCGCCAAGGCAACTGGACACCCGAGCGCGTGTATGGTTTGTTCCCGCGCCTGGCTGAACGCAAAGGCAACCTGGGCACGCAGTTGTCAGGTGGTGAACAGCAAATGCTGGCCGTGGGCCGCGCACTGGTGCTCAACCCCAGGCTGCTGCTGCTGGACGAGCCGCTGGAAGGCCTGGCACCCATCATTGTGGAAGAGCTGCTCAAGGCGATTGCCCGCATCACGCGTGAAGAAGGCCTGTCTGCCATCATCGTGGAGCAACACCCGCAGGCTATTTTGAAAATATCACACGGCGCCGTGGTGCTGGACCGTGGTACGGTGGTGCATGCCGGGTCAGCACAAGAGCTGCGCGACCAGCCCGAACTGCTTGACAAGCTGCTGGGCGTGGCGCGTTAAAACCAAAGCCTGAAACTTAAAGCGTATCAATAAAGCTGCGCAATTTGTCTGACCGCGATGGGTGCTTGAGCTTGCGCAGCGCCTTGGCTTCTATCTGGCGAATCCGCTCGCGCGTCACGTCAAACTGCTTGCCCACTTCTTCCAGCGTGTGGTCGGTGGACATTTCAATACCAAAGCGCATGCGCAGCACTTTGGCTTCGCGCGGGGTCAGGCTGTCGAGGATGTCCTTGACGACATCACGCAGGCCGGCCTGCATGGCGGCTTCAAGTGGTGCAGTGTTGGCGCCGTCTTCAATGAAGTCGCCCAGGTGTGAATCGTCATCGTCACCGATCGGCGTTTCCATCGAAATCGGCTCTTTCGCTATTTTCATGATCTTGCGAATCTTGTCTTCCGGGATTTCCATCTTTTCGGCCAGGACGCTCGCGTCCGGTTCAAAGCCAAACTCCTGCAGATGCTGGCGGCTCAGGCGGTTCATCTTGTTGATGGTTTCGATCATGTGCACCGGGATGCGAATGGTGCGCGCCTGGTCCGCAATGCTGCGGGTAATTGCCTGGCGAATCCACCACGTCGCATAGGTCGAGAATTTGTAGCCCCGGCGGTACTCAAACTTGTCCACGGCCTTCATCAGGCCGATGTTGCCTTCCTGAATCAGGTCAAGGAATTGCAGGCCACGGTTGGTGTACTTTTTGGCAATTGAAATGACCAGCCGCAAGTTGGCCTCGATCATTTCTTTTTTTGCATCACGCGAGTTGGTCTCGCCTTCGTTCATGCGTTTGTTGATGTCTTTGAGATGCCCCAAAGGCACCACAACGCGGGCCTGCAATTCACCAAGTTTGGTTTGCAGTTCCTGAATCGGGGGAATGTTGCGCGCCATGATGACTGACCACGGCTTGCCACTGGCCACCTGCTTTTCAACCCACTTGAGGTTCAGCAGATTGGGCGGGAAGTCCTTGATGAAGGTCTCTTGCGGCATGCCGCATTTTTCAACGATGATGCGGCGCAGCTCGCGCTCTTTTTTGCGCACGTCCAGCACCTGGCCGCGTAGCAGGTCGCACAGTTTTTCAATCGTCTTGGCGGTAAAGCGCACCGTCATCAGCTCTTCGCTCAGGGCGGACTGGGCTTTGGTGTAGGTGGGCGTGCCGTAGCCTTCCTTGTCGTACGTTTTATGAACTTTTTCAAACAGCAAGGCAATTTTGTCGATGCGGGTGAGGGCTTCTTTTTTCAGCTCTTCGAGCTTTTTGGTCAGCGCTTTGGAGCCACCTTTGCCGTCGTCGTCATCTTCTTCGTCAAACTCGTCAAAGTCTTCTTCGGCCACGTAATCGTCAGCCTCGTTGGCGATGGTAAAGCCATCGACCACGGTAGAAATAACGATCTTGCCTTCGCGGATTTCTTCACCCAGGCGCAAAATTTCGGCAATGGTTGCGGGAGATTCAGAGATGGCTTCCATCATCTTCATCAAGCCGCCTTCAATGCGCTTGGCGATTTCAATTTCGCCTTCACGTGTCAGCAGTTCGACAGTACCCATCTCACGCATGTACATGCGAACCGGGTCTGTGGTGCGGCCAAACTCGCTGTCCACGGTGGACAGTGCGGCTTCAGCGGCTTCTTCGGCTTCTTCTTCGGTTGAGCCTGCAGGCGCGTTGCTTGTTATCAAGAGGGTTTCAGCGTCGGGCGTCTGCTCGTACACCGCCACACCCAAATCGTTCAGCGTCAGGATCACAGCCTCAAGTGTTTCGGCGTCAATCAGCTTGTCGGGCAGGTGGTCAGAAATCTCGCCGTGCGTCAGGTAACCACGCGTTTTGCCCAGCTTGATCAGCGACTTCAATCGCTGGCGGCGTTTCAGGACTTCTTCCTCGCTCAGCACGGTTTCGTCCAGGCCAAACTCTTTCATCAAGGCGCGTTCTTTGGCCTTGCTGATTTTCATCCGAAGTGGTTTGACTTTCTCGGTGGTCTCTGGCGCGGGTTCTTCAAACTCGGCCACCACATCCGACAGGTCTTCATCACCATCGCCTTTGAGGGCAATTTTTGGCTTGCGGCCACGCTTGGCACCACCTGTGTCATCAGCCGTAGCGGTTTTAGGCGGGCGACCGGGTTTCTTTTTAGCGGCAACATCAGCGGTAGCGGCAACAGGCTTGGCAGCCAGAGGCTTGGATTCAACAATTTTCTTCGGTGTCACTAGGGGAGCTTTCTTCGGGGTCGGGGCGGGGAGGATAGGCTTGGAGGGCTTGATGGGCTTGGCTGTTGCTTTTGCGCTTGCTTTAGAGGTGGTGACTTTTTTCGATTTATCAACGGGTGCTGGCCTGGCAGCTTTTAGAGCTGGTTTCAGCGCAGGTTTTGCTGTAACAGGTTTGGCTGTCACGCGTTTGGTGGCTGGTTTCACAGCAGATTTCACCGTGGGTTTGGCGACTGGTCTTTTTGATGTTTTCGAAGGCATAGCGGGTCTCCGGATGACAAAAATTTATCCACAAAGCAATTGCATTCAAAACGCAAGGTGCAACAATATTCAATCAGAGGGGCGCAGCCAGCAGACTGCAAAACAAACCGTACGAGCTAAAACTTGCAAGCTGTTTGGGCGAACATTTGGTGTGCAGTCCTTGCGGTGCGGTGGCCATCTCTTTGTGAAGAGGTTTCCGCTGTGCGGAAGGCCGATGCCGGAGGTGCTGCTGTCGCGCTTGCGGTGTTGAAAATCGGATTATACCTTATTGCCTGTTTTTTAGGCGGGAAAATCTGGCTTTTTTTATCAGCTGCGCAGGCTGCTGGCGAGATCTTTGTAGCGCTGCATGGCCAGGGGGTCTGTGGCGGCTCTCAAGGCCAGCTCTTTCATTTCTTGTTGGCGATTGAGTTTGACCAGCTGGTCAATGATGCTGCGCACCTCGCTAAAGTCGCCTTCAATGCCATCGGGGATTTGCGATATTTGGGCAATCGCATGGGCCTCGTGTGCATGGCCGCGCAAGCCCTCACGCAGGGCGGCCCAAGGCTGGGAGCCGTGGTCATGAATCTGATTTTCAAGCCATGCAAACAGGGGGCCATGCGGGGCGGGCAGTGCGCACAGCAGCAGATGCTCTTCAGCATTGAACAAGTCCCAGCTTTGCGGGTCGGTCAGCAACAACCGCAGCACACGGTCTTCACGGCTGGCGGGCAGCAGGCGGCCCTTGACGCGACTTGCCCCTTGGCGCGGCGCTTTGAAGTCTGAAGGGGCGGGCAACGAAAAATGCGGTTCAGAGCTTGCGTAGTCGGCTTCATGGCTGCCGGGGTAGTCGGCGTCACTTGGGTAGTCTGAAAACGCTTCATTTTCGTCATTTGGAACCATTTTTGGCGGTGTTTTAGGGCTGTAGCCGCCTGTTTTCGGGCGCGAGTAGCTACTGTTTTTATAGCTTCCAGTTTTGCTTGCAGGCTGCCACACCTCCAAAAGATCACGCACATCAATCAGCACCTTGTCGGCAATTTCGGCCAGCAGCTGGCGCTTGAGCGCGCCGTCGGGCAGCAAGGTCCACAGCGGCCGCGCATTGCTGGCCATGTGGGCGCGGCCTTCAGCGGTGTCCAGGTCGCAGTCTTCAGCGGCGGCTTGCAGCATGAATTTACTCAGAGGCAGCGCCTTGGCCACATAGTCGGCAAAGCCGTCCTTGCCGTGCTCGCGGATGTAGCTGTCGGGGTCATGCTCGGCAGGCAAAAACAAAAACTTGACGGTGCGCACATCGGTGGCAAAGGGCAGGGCCGCATCGAGCGCCTTGCGCGCAGCCCGACGGCCCGCGCCATCACCGTCAAAACTGAAGACGACCGAGTCGGTAAAGCGAAACAGCTTTTGCACATGCTCGGCGGTGCAGGCCGTGCCCAGCGTAGCCACCGCGTTGGCAAAGCCCATTTGCGCCAGCGCCACCACGTCCATGTAACCCTCGGTCACCAGCGCGTAGCCATGCTCACGCAGGGCGGTACGGGCTTCAAACAGGCCGTACAGCTCGCGCCCTTTGCTGAACACCGGGGTTTCAGGCGAATTTAAGTACTTTGGTTTTTCGTCACTCAAAACCCGCCCGCCAAAGCCAATGCATTCGCCCTTCACATTGCGGATGGGGAACATCACACGGTCCCTGAAACGGTCGTACCTTTTCGCTTCACCCGCCGCGTTCTCTTCGCCAGGCTCACCCGTGATGACCAAACCGCTTTCAACCAGCAGCAGGTCGTTGTAATCAGGAAAGACACTCGCCAGACTACGCCAGCCCTCAGGCGCGTAGCCCAGACCAAAAGTCTTGGCAATCTCGCCCGACAGGCCGCGCCCCTTGAAGTAGTCAATCGCCTTGGGCGAATTGCGCAGGGCTTTGATGTACGCCATGCCGGCCTTTTCAAGCACGCTGGTCAGGGTGGCCTGCTGTTCGCGCATGTGGGCGGCTTTGGCCCGGTCTTGCGGCGACACATCGTCTTCAGGCACCTGCAGGCCGTATTGCTGGGCCAGGTCCTTGACGGCTTCAATGAAGGTCATGCCAGCGTGGTCCATCAAAAAGCTGATGGCGTTGCCGTTTTTGCCGCAGCCAAAGCAGTGGTAGAACTGCTTGGCCGGGCTGACGCTGAACGACGGCGATTTTTCACCATGAAAAGGGCACAGCCCCATGAAGTTGGCGCCGCCTTTTTTTAGCTGCACATACCGGCCCACGATGTCAACCACGTCGGCGCGCGCTAACAGCTCTTGAATAAATGACTGGGGGATGGACACCCGTGTATTGTGCCTCCCCTGTTTTTAACGGCGCTGGCGAACCAGTAGAAATACCGCCGGGCTAACATGGCTCTTGCAGATATAAATCACAGGAGACAACATGCCCAGCATTTTTGACCAGGACCTGCCGCGCAACGCCGCCAACTACGCCGCGCAGTCGCCGCTGGCCTTCATTGAACGAACGGCCGAGGTCTACCCCGACAGATTGGCAGTGGTGCATGGCAACTTGCGCCGCACCTGGCTGGAGACATTCACCCGTTGCCGCCAGCTAGCCAGCGCGCTTGAAAAGCATGGCATCGGCAAAGGCGACACGGTGGCCGTGATGCTGCCCAACACGCCGCCCATGGTCGAGGCGCACTTCGGCATACCCGTGACAGGTGCGGTGCTGAACGCCCTGAACACCCGGCTGGATGCTGAAACCATCGCCTTCATGCTGGACCATGGCGAGGCCAAAGTGGTGATTGTTGACCCGGAGTTTGCAGGCACCATGCAAAAGGCACTGGCACTGCGCACGTCCAGCGCGCCGCTGCTGGTCATCAATGCTGAAGATGCGCTTTACACAGGCGACAGCCTGCGGATTGGCAGCATCAATTACGACGATTTTCTGGCCACGGGCGATGCCAGTTACGCGTGGAAATTACCCGACGACGAGTGGGATGCGATAGCGCTGAACTACACAAGTGGCACCACCGGCAACCCCAAGGGCGTGGTGTACCACCACCGGGGCGCGGCGGCCAATGCGGTGTCGAATATTCTGGAATGGGACATGCCCAAGCACCCGGTGTACCTGTGGACGCTGCCCATGTTTCATTGCAACGGCTGGTGCTTTCCCTGGACGGTGGCGGCGCGCGCAGGCGTGAACGTGTGCCTGCGCAAGGTAGCCGCGCCCGAGATTTTTGAGGCGATTCGTACCCATGGCGTAACGCACTACTGCGCCGCCCCCATCGTGCACGGCATGCTGGTCAATGCGCCTGATGCGCTCAAGCAGGGCTTACCACGTGGTGTGAAGTGCATGGTGGCTGGCGCAGCACCCCCCGCGTCGATGATTGAAGGCATGGAGGCGCTGGGCTTTGACCTGACCCATGTTTACGGCCTGACCGAGGTCTACGGCCCCGCGACCGTCTGTGCCAAGCACGACGCCTGGGACGCGCTGGACATTGGCGAACGCGCCCGCCTGAACGCCCGGCAAGGCGTGCGCTACCACCTGGAGGCCGACGTGCGCGTGCTCGATGCCGCCACCATGCTGCCGGTGCCGCAAGACGGCGAAACCATGGGCGAGATCATGTTCAAGGGCAACATCGCCATGAAGGGCTATCTGAAAAACGCCAAAGCCACACAAGAAGCTTTTGCAGGCGGCTGGTTTCATTCAGGCGATCTGGCGGTGTGCTACCCCGACGGCTACATGAAGATCAAGGACCGCAGCAAAGACATCATCATTTCCGGCGGTGAAAACATCAGCTCCATCGAAGTAGAAGACGTGCTGTACCGCCACCCCGACGTACTGGCCGCAGCCGTGGTGGCCAAGCCAGACGAGCGATGGGGTGAAACGCCCTGTGCGTTTGTTGAGCTGAAGGCGGGGGCAACCACACGGGCAGAAGACATCGTGGCGCATTGCAAAAAGCACCTGGCAGCCTTCAAAGTGCCGCGTGCTGTGGTGTTTGGAGAATTACCCAAGACGTCTACGGGAAAAATCCAGAAGTTTGAGTTGCGCAAGCTGGCGGGGTCGGCTGCGGCCATCAGCGGTTAAAGCAAAAGGAGAACAGCATGACGCTTGGACTGCGAACCGCTTACGTCCTCAGTCATCCGGGCACATTTGCGCTGCGGGTCGTCAAGGGTTTTCGCGCCAACCAGGGACTGTTGCTGGCGGGCGCTGTGGCCTATTACGCCTTGTTGTCCATTGTGCCGCTGCTCATCCTGATGGCGATTGCGCTGTCGCATTTCATCGATCAGTCCGCCCTGCTTGAAGCGCTGGGCCGCTATATCGGCTGGCTGGCACCGGGGCAGTCCAAATTCATCGTGGGCGAGCTCACCAACTTTCTGGCGCATCGCGAGGTGATGGGCTGGGTGTTGTTGGGAACCATGCTGTTTTTCAGTTCACTGGCTTTCACCGTGCTTGAAAATGCGATGTCAGTGGTGTTTTTGCACCGTGTGGCCATTCGCAGGCGTCACTTTCTGGTTTCTGCCATCTTGCCTTACGTCTACATTGTTTGTCTGGGGGTGGGGCTGCTGCTGGTCACGGTGGTTTCAGGCAGTCTGCAGGCCATGGGGGAAGAAAGTGTTGAGTATCTGGGCTACCGCTGGTCTCTCAGCGGTTTCTCGGGGGTGCTGCTGTATCTGCTGGGTCTGGCCGGAGAAATTTTTCTTTTGACGTCGGTCTATTTGGTCATGCCCGTGGGCCGGCTGTCATTGCGTCACGCGCTGATTGGTGGCGTGACGGCTGCGCTGTTCTGGGAACTGACGCGCCACATTCTGGTCTGGTATTTCGCCACGCTGTCGCAGGTAGGCGTGGTTTATGGCTCGCTGACGACCGCCATCGTGGTACTGCTGAGTTTCGAAATTGCAGCCACGCTGGTGTTGCTGGGCGCACAGGTGATTTCCGAGTTTGAGCGAATTGGAACCACCGCGCAAAACACCCCGGCCCAGCCGATGCGGACTGACTAGACTTGACAGATACATGACAGCCGATTTGAAAGTACGTTTTTCAGGTGTCAAAAGTGACCCCAAGCCAAGATATATATGCGTAAACTGCTATAAAATTTGTAGTGAATGAAGACTCCATGGACGTGTGCCCGAATTCAGTTTTATCAACTTGGGTAAAAACAATTGCTAATCCTCGCCGCTGTCTTGATGTTCATCACCGGCATCGCGCATTCGTGGCTGGGTGAGCGCTACATCCTGATTCGCCTGTTCAAACGGGGTGGCCTGCCACAAATCTTTGGCAGCACCGCGTTTACTACCGGCACTCTGCGCTTCGTGTGGCACCTCACCACCGTGGCCTGGTGGGGTCTGGCCTGGCTGATCTTCATCGCCGCTGGGGGCGAAGTTTCAAAAGATCAGTTGCTTGGTGTTATCGGTAGCGTTGCGCTGGTTTCAGCGGCGTTTCCGCTTTACTTCACACGGGGCAAGCACCTGTCATGGCTTGTCTTTTTGCTGGTGGGCGTGCTGGTACTGGTGGCGCGCGGCAGCTCTGTGTGACTTGGAGCATCAGCCTTCTAAGCTGAAGGTCGGGGGTTCGATCCTCTTCGGGCAGACCATCGTTTCACGTGCGTAGCCTAAGTTGTTATACTTTATATAACGCCGAATTTGTAATGGCAATTTATGGAGTAAACGTGCATACCGCAACACTAAGATCCCTGGGCGGCTCAATCGCCGTCACGATTCCGGGCCCGCTCGTCAAGGCACTTGGCTTGGATGCAGGCGCACGGGTCAGCTTCACAGCGCAAGGCAATGGTTTGATGCTCGTACCAGTTGGCAGGCGCAAGTATTCGCTTGATGACGTGCTCGCGATGCAAGGGAGCAAACCACTGATTAATGACCAAGAGTGGGATTCGATGCCTGCGGCGGGTCTTGAGGTTAGCTTGTGAAGGGAAGAATTTGGCAACGCGGCGATATTGTATCGATGAGCTTTGACCCTACGCTTGGGCGCGAACAGCAAGGCCGAAGGCCCGCCATGGTAATGACGCAAGCGGCGTTCAACAAGTTGGGCATGATTGGTGTGTGTCCCATCACTCAAGGCGGACAGTACATGCGCGATGCGGGAATGGCTGTCTCGCTGACTGGGGCCGGTATACAAACAGCAGGGGTTGTGCTGGTCCATCAATTCAGGATGATTGACCCCAAGCCGCGAGATCTTAAATTGATTGAATCTGCGCCGGATTATGTGACCGAAGAGGCAAGGGCACGGGTTGCTGCATTGTTGGATTGAGTCGGTTGAAGCGCATCATTGGAAATGTGAACGAAACGACATTCTGTTTTCATTTCGGCGCGAGATTAGGCGCAAAGCCGCAGACAGTGCTCCAGCACGGCCAGGCGAAGCAACGACATATCGCGGTGAAATGGAAGCAGAAGGGGTGACGAGCCTTGACCCCGGCACTGACTCCACAGTTAGGGCTGCTTGGTTCCCCACCTGACCCGGTTGGCCGCTTTACCATGCGGGAAGGCTCGTCACTGTCGATTATAAATGATGCGTCACTTTAGAATGCATCCATGTCCTATCTAGTCCTGGCCCGCAAATACCGCCCTAAAAACTTCTCTGAAATGGTGGGGCAGTCGCATGTGGTGCAGGCCCTTGGCAATGCACTCACTACCCAGCGCTTGCACCACGCCTACCTGTTTACGGGCACTAGGGGGGTGGGCAAGACCACCATTTCACGCATTCTGGCCAAGTCGCTTAATTGCATTGGTATTGACGGGCAGGGCGGCATTACGGCTACACCTTGTGGCGTGTGCCAGGCCTGCACTGATATTGATAGCGGACGGTTTGTGGACTACACCGAGCTGGATGCGGCGTCCAACCGTGGTGTTGACGAAATTGCGCAACTGCTGGAGCAGGCGGTATACAAACCGGTGGTGGGGCGCTTCAAGGTCTTCATGATTGACGAGGTGCACATGCTGACGAACACGGCGTTCAACGCCATGCTCAAAACGCTGGAAGAGCCGCCTGAATACCTCAAATTTGTGCTGGCCACGACGGACCCACAAAAAGTGCCCGCCACCGTGTTGTCGCGCTGCCTGCAATTTAATTTGCGGCCCATGGCGCCTGAGACGATCTTGGAGCACCTGGGCCATGTGCTGGGGATTGAAAACGTGCCGTCAGAGCCGCAAGCGCTGCGCTTGCTGGCGCGGGCTGCTCGCGGCTCGATGCGCGATGCGCTGTCACTCACCGATCAGGCCATTGCCTTTGGCTCTGGTGCGTTAGGTGAGGCCAGCGTGCGCCTGATGCTGGGCAGCGTGGACCGCAGCTATGTTTTCAAGCTGCTCGATGCGCTGGCGCGGAGCGATGGCAAAACGGTGGTTGAAACATCTGAAGCGCTGCGCGTGAACGGCCTGAGCGCTGCATCTACCCTGGAGGAAATGACCACCGTACTGCAACGCATGGCGGTACTGCAGGCCGTGCCAGACATGATGGCCCAGTCGCTTGAGGGCGATGAAGACACAGACCCTGAGGCGACCGAGACGGCACGCCTGGCGCAAACCCTGCCGCCTGATGAAACCCAGTTGCTTTACAGCCTGTGCCTGCACGGGCGCGGCGAGCTGGGCCTGGCGCCTGATGAGTACGCGGCATTGACGATGGTGCTGTTGCGGTTGCTGGCTTTCAAGCCTGCAAGTTCTGTTGCCGCATCAGCGCCCCCCAAAGCGGGGAGTGCCGCCGAGCCCTCAAAAAAGCCGCAGAGCCTGCCTGAGCCTGTCAGGGAACCACGCCCTGAGCCCGCTCGGGCTGTTAACCAGGCTGCTGCACCTGCCGTCGCGGTTGAAAAGCCTGAAAATACATCAAAAACACCAGAAAACAGTGCTTTTGAGGTGCCAAATCAGCCTCCAGCCCAATCAATTCGGGCGCAAGTAGCTCCTGATTTAATAGCGCCGAAAGCTGAGCCAATTGAACCGTTAACCACCGCAAGCGCCGAGCTGGGCGATGTGTGGGCTGCTCTGGTCACAAAGCTCATTGCTGTTGATGCCATCAAAACCATGGCGCGTGAGCTGGCCTTGCAGTCGCAATTGGTGGCCTGCGACGGCCTCGCGTGGGTTTTGCGGGTTGAAAGCCCTTCGCTCAACAGTGCCGCCAATATTGACAAGCTGCAAGCCGCCATCCATGCTGAGCAGCCAGGTAAAGCCGTTCAGTTGACAGTGGAAATTGGCCCCGTGACAGATACGCCTGTGCGGCGTAACCAGGCGCTGGCCAAAGAGCGGCAGTCGCAAGCCGAAGCGCTGATACACAACGACCCGTTTGTGCAGGACATGATGCGTAACTGGGGCGGTAAAGTTGTGCCCGGCAGCATCAAACACACCGTGCATGCTGCAGCAGCCGACACCGCCCAGCCGATATGATTCACTTCAGTTAAAAAACCAACATTTAAGGAAAAAACATGTTCAACAAAGGTCAACTCGCCGGACTGATGAAGCAGGCGCAGGCCATGCAAGACAACATGAAAAAAGCCCAGGACGAACTGGCTTTCATTGAGGTGACAGCTGAATCAGGCTCCGGCCTGGTCAAAGTCACCATGACCTGCAAACACGAAGTCAAACGGGTTGAAATTGCGCCCAGCCTTTTGCTAGAGGACAAAGACATGATTGAAGACCTGGTGGCTGCAGCTTTTAACGCTGCTGTGCGCAAGGCTGAAGAGGTCAGTGGCGAGAAGATGGGCAAGATCACCGCTGGCATGCCTAGCCTGCCTGGTGGGATGAAAATGCCATTCTGATACCTTGCGGGACGGACCAACGGACAGCGCGAAGCGCCCCGTTGCTCGGTCCCCAACTGATCAGCTGTCCCCGAACCCGAATTCTCAGGTCATAGCAAAGTAATCACCCATGCAAACCAACGCTCTAGAAGGCCTGACCCAAGCCCTGCGCAAGTTGCCCGGCGTGGGTGTCAAGTCTGCGGCGCGCATGGCTTTTCATTTGCTGCAGCACGACAAGAGCGCTGCCTTGCAAATCGCCAAGGCACTCGAATATGCGGTGGCCAGCATCAAGCACTGCGCGCTGTGCAACACATTGACCGAACTGGACGTGTGCAGCACCTGTGCCAGCCCCCAGCGCGACCGCAGCAAGCTGTGTGTGGTTGAAACGCCAGCCGACCAGGCCGCGCTGGAGCGCACGCTGGCCTACAAAGGCCTGTACTTTGTGTTGATGGGCAAGCTGAGCCCGCTGGACGGCATTGGCCCCAAAGACATTGGCTTGCAAAAGCTGTTTGACCGCGTGGTGCCCAAAAACGCTGACGGCCAGACTGTGCCCGTTGACGAGCGTGAAGTGCAAGAAGTGATTCTGGCGACCAACTTCACGGCCGAAGGCGAAGCCACAGCGCATGTGATAGCACAGGCCTTGAAAGCGCGCGGCGTGCAGGTGACGCGGCTTGCACGCGGCGTGCCGGTGGGCAGTGAACTGGAATACGTTGACCTGGGGACGATTGCCCATGCGCTGGTGGACAGGCGATAAAAAGATATTTTTTACTATAATTTCGATAGCTGCTTGCGCCCATTAAACAAGGGCTACGCGCATAAACACACATCAGAAAGGCCTTCAAAAATGACTTTTGCCCGTTTTACCATTGCTTACTGGTGCCTTCTGTTCGCGGCCATTTTGCCGATTGTGTGTGCTGGCATTGCCAAGTACGGCATGTTTGGCAAGTCCAGGCGCGATGGTGGCTATGACAACAACAACCCGCGTGCCTGGCTGGCCAAACAAACCGATTGGCGCGCCAGAGCCAATGCTGCGCAGGCCAACACCTTTGAGGCGTTGCCGTTTTTCTTTGCAGCAGTCATCATCGCGCACCAGTTGCAAGCCCGACAGGCGTTGGTAGATATTTTTGCGTTCATGTTTGTGGTGCTGCGCATCGCCTACATCCTGATGTACGTGGCAGACATGGCCACCACGCGAAGCGTGCTGTGGGTGAGTGCGCTAGCTGTCAACATCGCCATTCTTTTTTTGGGCTTTCGCTGAGGCCATGTGATGCGTCAGTAACGATTCGTAAGCACCTGCCGTTTGACGGTACAAACCCGCACGGGATGATACCGATGCGGGTTTTTTGATGCCTTGTTAAGCTTGATTTGAAATAAAAAAAGCTAAAAAATAACAAGGATTCCCGACATGACGACCCGAGCCAGCATCACCCGCAGAACCTTCGCCAGGGGTACTGCCTTGTCGGCGGCAGCCCTGGCGTTTCCGGTGTTGCGTGCGCAGGGCAAACTTGAAAAAACCAAAATCACATTGGCTGTGGGCGGCAAGGCTGCGTTTTACTATTTGCCGCTGACGATTTCTGAGCAGCTGGGTTACTTCAAGGCCGAGGGGCTGGACGTTGAGTTCAGTGATTTTTCGGGTGGCGCACTGGCGCTTCAGGCTGTGGTCGGTGGCTCTGCGGATGTGTGCTCAGGGGCGTTTGAGCACACCATCAAGCTACAGGCCAAAAACCAGATGTTTCGCGCCTTTGTGTTGCATGGCAGGGCGCCGCAAATTGCATTTGGCGTGTCGACTAAAAACCTGCCCAGTTACCAATCCATTGCTGATCTCAAAGGTAAAAAGATTGGCGTCTCGGCACCCGGTTCATCGACCCATATGATCGCCAATCTGGTGCTGTTGCGCGGCGGTCTGCAGGCCAGCGATGTCAGCTTTATGGGTGTTGGCACAGCAGCAGGTGCCTTGAGTGCGTTGCGCTCAGGCCAGATTGATGCCATGAGTAACACTGACCCGGTGATGACCATGCTGGAGCAAAAAGGCGAGGTCAAAATCATCAGCGACACCCGTACCTTGAAGGGCACGCTGGATGTGTTTGGTGGCACCATGCCCGCAGCCTGTTTGTACGCGCCGGTGGACTTTATCCAGAAGAACCCCAACACCTGCCAGGCGCTGGCCAACGCTATCGTGCACGGGCTGAAATGGCTGCAAACAGCCGGGCCAGGTGACATCATCAAGACCGTGCCTGAAAGCTACTTGCTGGGTGACCGGGCGTTGTATCTGGCGTCTTTCAACAAAGTGCGCGAATCCATCTCGCTTGATGGCCTGATCCCCGACGAGGGCCCACGTACCGCGCTGAGGGCGCTGAGCAGCATTGACACCAACGTCAAGGCCAGCAGGATTGATTTGTCAAAAACCTATACCAACGATTTTTCACGCCGAGCCAAGGACCGTTTCAAGGCCTGATCGGGTTACCGCCGTTTGGTTTTAACGACAGCCTTGCTACCGGTGCTTTTGCTGCTGCCTTTGCTGCTGCCTTTGCTGCTACTTTTGGTATTGCTTCCTGTGCCAGACTGGGTTTTGACAGGCAAAAACACCACCACCTGATGCCCCAGCTTGAAGGCGCTGGTGGCGCTGACGCTGTTCCATTCCGCCACGCTGGCGGCGCTTAAACCGTAGCGTTTGGCAATCGTGGCCACCGTTTCGCCCTTGCGCGCTTTGACGGTGGTACGGCGTGTGACGATTTCTGGGGCCAATGACATTTGAGCGTTGTCGGCAACATGGCTGGCAACGTCGGTTTCCATTTTTGCCGAACGCGGCACCAGCAGCGTCGAGCCCGCTTTGATCAGCATGCGCGGCGGTATGTTGTTAACGCTGCGCAAGTCGTTTTCGCTCATGCCAACGCGTTTGGCGGCTTCAGCCGCATTCATGGTGGACGGTGCTGTCCAGGCGGTCCAGCTGGCGTATTGGCCCTGGTTATAGGCGTCAAAGTTGCGCTGAAACACCAGTGCGTTGTCCCAGGGCAGCAAGATTTGTGGTGTGCCTGAAGCAATGATGACCGGGCGATGCGCCGATGGGTTCAGTGCCTTGAAGTCCTCAATCTTCACGTCAGCGAGTCTGGCTGCAAGTGCCACGTCAATGTCCCGGCCAAGCTGTACTTGCTGAAAATACGGGTGATTGGCAATCAGTGGCAGCTCGGTGCGAAAACCCTGTGGATTGGCCACAATGTTTTTAACCGCTTGCAGCTTGGGCACATACATACGGGTTTCTGCTGGCATGTTCAAATCCAGATAGCCCGTACCCAACCCGGCTTTTTTATTCCGCGTAATGGCGCGGCCCACGCTGCCTTCGCCCCAGTTGTAGGCAGCCAGTGCCAGATGCCAGTCACCAAACATACGGTGCAATTTTTGCAAATAGTCCAGCGCGGCGCGGGTTGACGCCAGCACGTCGCGGCGGTCGTCCCTGAAAGCGTTTTGCTTCAGGTCAAAATATATGCCGGTTGCTGGCATGAACTGCCACATGCCAGCCGCCTTGGCGCTGGACACGGCTTGCGGATTGAAGGCGCTTTCAATAAACGGCAGTAATGCGAGTTCTGTCGGCATCTGGCGTCGTTCCAGCTCTTCAACAATATGAAACAGGTACTTGCTGGAACGTTCGGTCATGCGCTGGATGTAGTCAGGCCGGCTTGAATACCACTGCTCGCGGTCAACGACCAGCGGGTCCTGCAAGTCGGGCATGGCAAAGCCCTTGCGAATGCGGTCCCACAACTCCTTGGGCGGCTCGGCATGCGCTATTTTGAAGCCGCCAACCTGGCCGGGCGTGATGTTTTGCAGCGGCCCGCCGGGAATTTGTGGTGTTGTGGTGGCTGTCGATGGTGCCAGGACCGGGTCACCCGGCATGCCTGGCTTGCTGGCGCACCCCACCAAAAGCAAAACGCAAAGCAGGGTGGTGGGCAGGAGGTGTTGCTTCATTTGAATTGGTTTTTCCACTGCCGGATGGCGGCAAATACAGCTGTGTCGTCGTGGGCTGCCGCATCAAAATGCTGGGCAGAAGAAATGAGTGCTGCTTGCCGGGTGCGCAAGAAGGGGTTGATCAGGAGTTCCTGGGCAATCGAAGTGGGCAGTGTGGGCTGATCGGCTTCACGCAATTTTACGCATTGCGCGTGGTAGGCGGCCAGCGCGCTGTTTCCAGGGTCAGCAGCCACGGCAAATCGCAGATTGCTGAGCGTGTATTCGTGGGTGCAGCAGACCACCGTGTTGCCCGGCAGCGCAGCCAGTTTGTCAAGTGATGCCAGCATCTGGGCGGGCGTGCCTTCAAACAGTTTGCCGCAACCGGCCGAAAATAAGGTGTCGCCACAAAACAGCAAGGGCTTGCCGTTCATGTCGGGCGTGTAGTAAGCAATGTGACCCGACGTGTGACCCGGCACGTCGATGACCTGAAAATCCAGGTCCATGGCTCTGGCGATGTCGCCACCCTTGAGCGGCGTGAAAGGTTCGGGGATGTTTTCACTTGCTGGCCCGTACACTTTGGCACCTGTTGCATTGCGCAGCGCATCAATGCCGCCTGTGTGGTCAGCGTGGTGGTGCGTGACTAGAATTGATGCCAGCTGCAAGGCGTTTTCTTGCAGCACGCGCTGCACCGGCGCGGCATCGCCGGGGTCAACCACCAGGGCACGCTGGCCATCGTGCAGCAGCCAGAGGTAGTTGTCGGCAAAGGCAGGGATGGGAATTAGTTTCAACATGCAGTGGTCTTGATGAACTCCGAAATTATAGGTTTGACGAACTGGATAAAAACACCCCCCGGCGATTACATGCTGGCATGGGAGCGTGAGCAATTTGACCAGGCTGTGAGCGATATTTTTGGTTACCACGCGCTTCAATTGGGCTTTGCCGGGCTTGATGCCTTGCGGACCAACCGCATGCCGCACCAGTGGCTTGCAGCCACCAGTTTGCCCCACGCACCAGACGATGGGACCGCCATTGGCGCGCCAAGTTCCCGACTGCGGGCAGTGCTGGTCACAGATTCTGGCGCCTTGCCTTTTCCGGCCAACAGTCTGGACCTGCTGGTGCTGCCGCACACGCTTGAACTCAGCGCCGACCCGCACGCCACACTGCGCGAGGTGGAACGCGTACTGGTACCCGAAGGCCGCGTGGTGATTAGCGGCTTGAACCCGGCAAGTTTGTGGGGCCTGCGGCAGCGGCGTGCGCATTTTTACCAACGCTTTGGCTACGGTGATTTGTTTTTACCCGAAGCTGGGGATTTTATTGGCTATTGGCGTTTGCGGGATTGGCTGCGACTCCTCAGCTTTGAGGTTGAGTCTGGCCGGTTTGGCTGCTACCGCCCGGCGTTTGCCACTGACAAGTGGCTGTCGCGTTTTGAATGGATGGACAGGGCGGGCACGCGCTGGTGGCCTATTTTGGGTGCCGTGTATTTTCTGGTGGCTGTCAAGCGTGTACGCGGCACGCGCCTGCTGGAGCCCGCCTGGAAGACCCGCAAAACAGTGGCTGCAGCACCCGCTGTGGTGGCCAACAAAGAGACGAACCTCCATTTATTGACTGACAATTTTAAAAAATAACGAATGACCGAAGCGCCACAAACCACACCCTCAAAACCTGTTGTCATCTATACCGACGGTGCCTGCAAAGGCAACCCCGGCCCCGGCGGCTGGGGCGCACTGCTGAGCCAGGGCGGTATTGAAAAAGAAATCTTTGGCGGCGAGCTGGGTACCACCAACAACCGCATGGAGCTTTCAGCCGTGATTGAAGCGCTGGCGGCTTTGAAGCGGCCTTGTCAGGTGACCTTGTACCTCGATAGCGAGTACGTGCGTAAAGGCATCACTGAATGGATTCATGGCTGGAAAGCTCGTGGCTGGAAAACTGCCGCCAAAGCACCGGTTAAGAACGTGGACTTGTGGCAACGCCTGGACGCCATCGTCTCCGGCAACGGTCACAAGATTGACTGGCGCTGGGTCAAGGGCCATGCGGGTGACCCCGGAAATGAGCGCGCTGATGGACTGGCTAACAAAGGGGTTGAGCGCGCTTTGGGACGTATCTGATATGCCAGGTTTTGACGCACTTTTTGGTGTCTGAAGCTTGCACCATAAGCATGCATAGCATCGTTGCCAAGATTCAGATGTAAAGCCGTTGTAAAGCCGCTGCACAGAGCGGACAACTGATGGCCCTCAACGCGGCAAAGCACGCGTGTCCTGCTACATTGGTAAGCTGGTTTCATTTGATAACAATTTGTGATCCAACAGTTTTTAAAGTGTGGCTTTAACGTATGGCTTCTAAAGTAATTTATTCAGCAATTGCTGTGGTTGGCATTGCAGCAGCATCGGGTGCAGCATGGTGGTATCAACAACCTAAAAATAGCATTGCTTCACAATCTGTAGCAGGCTCGCCGCCTGCCGCTGGCGCACCGCAAACACCCGCCAGTGGCCCCGCCAGGCCGCCTTCTGTTGAAGCAGCCAAGGTGGAAACCATGCGTTTAACAGACGATACGCAGGCCGTGGGCAGCCTGCGTTCACGCCGGGGTGTGGTGCTGCGGCCTGAAGTCAGCGGTCGTATCACGCAGCTTAATTTCACCGACGGCCAGCGGGTGCGCAAAGGTCAGGTGCTGGTACAGTTTGATGACCAGTTGCCGCAAGCGCAGGTCCAGCAAAGCATGGCCGAGCTGTCGATTGCCCAGGCCAATCAAAAACGTAACCAGGAACTGGTCGCACAAAACTTTATCAGCCAGCGGTCACTGGACGAAAGCGCCGCTAACCTGCAAGTTGCGCAAGCCAAGCTGGCGCTGGCCAGAGCAACGGCGGAGCGACTCAAAATCATTGCTCCGTTTGATGGCATCGTTGGCATCAGGCTGGTCAACGTGGGCGACTACCTGAAAGATGGTGCCGACATTGTCAACATCGAAGACATCGACGCGATTTTTGTTGACTTCAGGCTGCCTGAGCGCTTTCAGGCCAAGGTCAAGACAGGGCAGACGGCGATGCTGGACATGGACGCCTTGCCGGGGCGAAAGTACAGCGCACTCATCCAGGCGATTGACCCGCTGATTGATGCCAATGGCCGCTCGGTCGGTGTGCGGGGTTGTATTGACAACCGCCAGTTGCAACTGCGGCCCGGCATGTTTGCGCGGGTCAACACGGTGTTTGGTGTGCGTGACAACGCACGCGTAATTCCTGAAGAAGCGATTGTTCCGCAAGGCGGTCGGCAGTTTGTCATCAAGCTGCTGCCGGGTGACACACCGCAAACCCGCATCAGCAAGCGGGTCGAAGTCAAAGTCGGTCTGCGCAGCCCCGGCAAGGTGGAAATTCTGGAAGGCCTGGAGCCTGGCGATAGCGTGGTAACGGCAGGCCAACAACGGGTGCAGCGCGATGGCATGACGGTCAATGTGGTGGACCTGAGCAGCGCCAGGGCAAGCCGTCCAGGTGATGCCCCCGTTGCTGCTGGTGCTGCCAGTGCCGCTTCTGCACCAAGGCCGCCAGTGTCTGCCGCCATTGCTTTGCCTTCCACGGCTGCGGGTAGCACGTCGAGTCTGGCTGTGAAACCCATGGATAAACCGGTGGATAAATCAATGGACAAGCCCGTGGCCAAAGCCAGCGGCCCCAACCCATGTGCGGCAGAAGTAGCACAGCGCCCAGCCCGCAAACCAGCAATGTAAACCTAAGGTTTTGTCATGCAGTTAGCTGAAATCTCCATCCGTCGCCCGGTTTTTGCCACGGTGCTGTCACTGCTGATCGTGCTGATTGGTGCCGTCAGCTTTAACCGATTGACGGTTCGCGAGTACCCCAAGATCGACGAGCCTGTTGTGACTGTCAGCGTTCGTTACGCAGGCGCGTCGGCTGAGGTGATTGAAACGCAGGTCACCAAGCCGCTGGAAGACTCGATTGCGGGCATTGACGGTGTCGATGTCATCACCTCCATCAGTCGGGCCGAGCAGGGGCAGATCACGGTGCGCTTCCGGCTTGAAAAGGACGCTGACTCCGCTGCCGCTGAGGTGCGCGACCGCACGTCGCGCGTCCGCAACCGTTTGCCGCAAGCGATTGAAGAGCCGGTGATTGCCAAAGTGGAGGCCGACGCTTTCCCGGTGATTTTTATGGCCTTCAGCAGCGAAACCCTGTCGCAACTGGAGATCAACGACCTCATCAACCGGGTGGTCAAGTCACGCCTGCAAACGGTGACGGGCGTGGCCGATGTGCGTATTTTTGGTGAGCGCAAATATGCCATGCGTGTCTGGCTGGACACCGACAAGCTGGCGTCCTACCGATTGACCACGCAGGACGTGGAAGACGCGATACGCCGCAGCAACCTGGAACTTCCAGCTGGGCGCATTGAGTCGCAGCAGCGCGAGTTCAGCGTCACGTCGCAAACCGACTTGATTCGCCCTGCGCAGTTCGGCGACATTGTGGTCAAAAATGTCAACGGCTTTTCTGTGAAGGTTCGGGATGTGGCGCGCGTGCAGGAAGCCGCCGCTGAAGAGCGTACCGCTGTGCGCCTGAATGGCCGTGCCGCTGTGGCAGTTGGCGTGATTCGCCAGGCAACGGCCAACCCGTTGGATTTGTCCAGGGGCGTTCGTGAAGCCATCCCCAGGCTGAAGGCCGATTTACCGCCAGGCATGCTGATTGACATTGCCAACGACAACTCCATTTTTATTGATCGTTCGGTTAAAAACGTTTACAAAACCATCGCTGAAGCGGTGATTCTGGTGGCGCTGGTGATCTTTGTTTTTCTGCGTACCCTGCGTGCGTCGCTGATTCCGATCGTCACGATTCCCGTCAGCCTGGTCGGCACATTCGCCCTGATGGCGCTGGCGGGCTTTTCTATCAATACCTTGACGCTGCTGGCCTTGGTGCTGGCCATTGGGCTGGTGGTAGACGATGCGATTGTGATGCTGGAGAATATTTTCAGGCACATTGAAGAAGGCATGGATCCGTTTTCAGCCAGCATCAAAGGTGCGCGTGAAATTGGTTTTGCAATCATCACCATGACAGCCACACTGGTGGCGGTGTATGCGCCGCTGGCTTTTACGCCGGGCCGCACTGGCCGTCTGTTTATTGAGTTTGCGCTGGCGCTGGCTGGTGCGGTGGTGGTGTCGGGCTTTGTTGCGCTGACGCTGACGCCGATGATGTGCAGTCAACTCCTCAAACACAACCCGAAGCCCAACTGGTTTGACCGCACCATGGAGCGGCTGCTGACCCGCATGTCAGACCGCTACGGCATGGCGCTGCGCTGGATTGTGACGGCGCGCGCGACGGCCCGCTCTGAAAATTCTGCAATGCCCGGTAAGTTTGGTTTAGGCCAACGTATCAAGGCTGCTGTGCTACAGGCCCGCTGGCTGGTGGTGGGCGTGATGCTGGCCAGTGGTGTGGCGATTGTGCTGGTGTTCCCCACCATGAAGCAAGAGCTGTCGCCCCTGGAAGACCGTGGCGTGATTCTGGCCAACGTTGTCGCGCCCGACGGTGCCACGCTGGACTACACCAACCGCTACGCACAGGCGCTGGAAAGAATCGGTCAGCCTTACAAAGAATTTGACCGGATTTTTGCCAATGTGGGCAATCCCACAGTGGCTCAGGCCAGCGTGGTGTACCGCACCGTGGACTGGGACGAGCGAAAGAAAACCACGCTTGAAATGGCGCGTGAGTTGCAACCCAAATTCAACAGTCTGCCAGGTGTGTCGGTGTTTGCCATCACGCCACCATCGCTGGGTCAGGGCTTTCGCGAGAGACCGCTCAATTTCGTGATTCAAACCTCCGAAAGCTACCAGAACCTGAACACCGTCACGCGCCAGATGATGGATGAAATTGCCAAAAACCCCGGCATTGTTTCCCCTGACGTTGATTTGCGGCTGAACAAGCCCGAACTGCGCATTGAAGTGGTGCGTGACAAGGCCGCAGACCTGGGCGTGAGCGTGGAAGTGGTGGCCAAGGCGATCGAAACCGTGCTGGGTGGCCGCAATGTGACGCGTTACAAAAGGGATGCCGAGCAGTACGACGTGATTGTGCAAACCGAAGCACGCGGACGCAGCACGCCAGAAGACATCGAGCGCATTTATGTGCGGGGCCGCAACGACACCATGATTCCCTTGTCAGCCCTGGTTCGGGTGCGCGAGAGCGTCTCGCCGCGCGAGCTGAACCACTTTGGACAGCGCCGATCGGTGTCTATCACGGCCAGTCTGGCGCCTGATTATTCGCTGGGCGAGGCGCTCAAGTTCATGGACGCGACGGCTGCCAAGGTGCTTAAAACCGGCTATAGCACTGACCTGAACGGCACTTCACGCGAGTTCAAAAATTCTCAAGGTGCACTGGTGATTGTGTTTGCGCTGGCACTGCTGTTTATCTTCTTGGTGCTGGCAGCGCAGTTTGAAAGTTTTGTGGACCCGCTGGTCATCATGCTGTCCGTGCCGCTGTCGATGATTGGCGCGCTGCTGGCGCTCAAATGGTCAGGCGGCTCGCTCAATGTGTATTCGCAAATTGGCCTGATCACACTGGTCGGTTTGATCACCAAACACGGTATTTTGATTGTTGAATTTACCAACCAGTTGCGTGCTGACGGCATGGACATGGTGGACGCCCTCATCAAGGCGTCCAGCCAGCGCTTGCGCCCGATTTTGATGACCACTGGCGCCATGGTGTTAGGGGCAGTACCCCTGGCGCTGGCAACTGGTGCGGGTGCTGAAAGCCGCATCCAGATCGGCTGGGTGATTGTGGGCGGCATGTCGCTGGGCACGCTGCTGACCATTTTTGTGGTGCCCACCATGTACACGCTGTTTGCCCGCAAGGCGATACCTGGGGCGAACATGGCCGTGGCGAAGGAAGAGCCGGATGGCCCCGTCGCGCACCCTGAATATGTGGCTAAATGATTCCGTCGAACATCAGCACGTCGATGGTGTCGCCGATGGCTACATTGCCATGCGCATGATGCAGAACAATCAGGCCGTTAGCCTCAGCCATCGAACTTAAAACGCCTGAGCCCTGGTTGCCGGTGGTTTTGACTTGCAGCGTGCCGTCAGCAGCGGCAGACACCCAGCCGCGCTGGTACTCGGTTCGGCCTGGTTTTTTGCGTATCGCCTCCTGGCTGCGTGCCTTGAGCAGCGGTTGTGGCGGTGCGTTGGCACCCATCATCTGTAGCAGTGCCGGGCGCACAAATGCCAGAAATGTCACCATGACTGCGACTGGATTTCCAGGCAGGCCAAACAGGATGGCGCCATTCTGGATACTATTATTTTTATAGCTGCTTGCGCCCGAATCTATTGGGCTTGACGTTGATTTGATGCCTGAAAATGGCTCTAAAACGGCTTTTTGGATACGCCCAACGGCCATCGGCCTGCCTGGCCGCATGGCAATCCGCCAAAAGGCCACGTCGCCCAGCTTTTTCATCATCGACTTGGTGTGGTCCGCCTCGCCCACACTCACGCCGCCCGAGGTAATGATGGCATCGGCCTGCGTTGCCGCTTGCGTAAAGGCCGCCTCCAGCGCGGCAGGGTCGTCCTGTACCACGCCCATGTCTATCACCTGGCAGCCCAGGCGGGTTAACAGGCCGTAAACCGTATAGCGGTTGCTGTCGTACACCGCGCCTTCACGCGGTGGCTCTCCGAGCGACAAAATCTCGTCGCCGGTTGAAAAGTAAGCCACCAACAACCGCCGGTAGCAAGGCACCGTTTTAAGGCCCAAAGAAGCTGCCAGCCCAAGTCTGGCGGGTGTAAGCAGTTCACCTTTTAGGAGCGCAGGTTTGCCCTGCATCAGGTCTTCACCCCGGTGGCGTCGGTTGTCACCGGGTTTTAAAAGCCTGGGTGGAAAGGTGATGATTTGATCATCCGCCGTCACCATTTCTTGCGGCACGACGGTGTCCAGCCCCGTCGGCATGATGGCGCCAGTCATGATCTTCACACACTGACCCTTACCCACTGTGCCTTGCCATGCCTTACCCGCGAACGCGGTGCCAACAACTTGCAAGCTCAACGGTTCGTCAGTGATTTGTTGCCCGTCAAACGCATAACCGTCCATGGCTGAGTTGTCGTGCGGCGGTACATCGAACGGGCTGACAACATCGCCTGCCAGCACGCGTCCCAGAGCCTCAAACAAGGGCACGGCATTTAACTCTTGCACAGGCGAAACGAGTTTTTCCAGGAAGCGCAGCACGTCATCAGCAGACAGCGCCTGCGGGTCGTAGCCTTGCAGTTCAGCCGCGATGTCAGCCAGTGTTTTCATCCGGAAGTGCGGGATTCAAGTTGATGCAATTCAGCCAGCGTGTTGGCATTGAAAAATGCCTGCGCATCGTCACCAGGTAAGTTGAACGGCACATGCACCACTTTGTGCTGCGCCGTCCAGGCATCAATCTTTCGGCCACCAGCTTGGGTAAAGCGGTGCAGGCTTTCCAGCATGTGCGTGCCCATCAGGCAAAACACGGGTTGCGGCCGGGTCTGGCCATCTTCTTCTGGCGCACTGGCCACGGCAAAGTCTGCGGATTGCTCTTCAAAAACAACTGCCATGCGCGCAACCAAATCGAGTGGGAAAAGCGGTGTATCGCAAGGCACGGTGACTAAATAAGGGGTTTCGCACCGCTCCAGCCCGGTCATGAACCCTGACAACGGCCCAGCAAAGTCGCCCAACGCGGTCGCGTCAGGCCACACCGGCACGCCAAACGATTCATACGCCGCAAGATTGCGGTTCGCATTGATCATGACTTCGCCCACCTGCGGCGTCAAGCGCAGCAGCGTATGCATCGCCAGCGGCACGCCGTTGAAGCTTTGCAAGCCCTTGTCAACGCCGCCCATGCGCGAGCCACGCCCGCCAGCCAGAATAACGGCTGTGATGGATTCAATGTGCATGGGAGGGGTGATATCTTCGTTTGTCATTTATCCGCCTATGTAGCTCATTTCAACGCGCTTTTTGCCGTCACCAATTTGTGTGTCTGCAGGTAAGGCTGCCCGCAGTTCTGAATAGCGGTCATCGCGCGTGTGCCAGATGCGCGCGACAGCGCTTGAGATTTGTTCGTCGCTGTAATCACCTCGCAGCAGGGCTCGCAGGTCATGCCCCTGACTCGCAAACAGGCACAAATACAGCTTGCCTTCGGTTGACAGCCGTGCGCGATTGCAATCACCACAAAATGCTTTTGTGACACTGCTGATCACGCCAATCTCGCCACCGCCATCGGCATAGCGCCAGCGCTCGGCGGTTTCGCCCAGGTAGTTAGCGTCAATAGCCGCGACGGCGTATTCAGCATTGATGCGTTCAATCACCTTGCTTGATGCCAGTACCTCATCCATGCGCCAGCCGTTGGTCGCGCCCACGTCCATGTATTCAATAAAACGCAGCACATTGCCTGAATGGCGAAAGTGCCTCGCCATCGGCAAAATTTCCTGATCGTTGGTACCACGTTTGACGACCATGTTGATCTTGATGGGCAGCAGGCCGACTTTGTTGGCCACCTCAATCCCGCGCAACACGTCGGCGACCGGAAAGTCCACATCGTTCATGCGCCTGAAAATCGTGTCGTCCATCGCGTCCAGGCTGACGGTGACGCGCTGCAAACCCGCGTCTTTCAATGACTGCGCCTTTTTGGCCAGCAGTGACGCGTTGGTTGTCAGCGTGATGTCCAGCGGCTTGCCAGCAACCGTGGTCATTTTGGCCAGCATCTCAATCAGCACTTCCAGGTTTTTACGCAGCAACGGTTCGCCGCCTGTCAGGCGAATTTTCTCCACCCCATGAGCTACAAAAATACGAGCAATCCGCGTAATTTCTTCAAAATTCAGCAGCGACGTTTGCGGTAAAAAAGCATAGTCCTTGTTAAACACCTCGCTTGGCATGCAGTAGCTGCACCTGAAGTTGCAGCGGTCAGTCACGCTGATGCGCAGGTCGCGCAAGGGGCGGGCGAGGGTGTCGGTGAGCAGACCCGTGGCGGGGAAGGGTTGCGATGCCAAGTCAGTTGACAGCTTGCTGGCCAACTGACCTGAAAGCTGATTGAGTATGGGAATGATGCGGGTTGTCATGACTTTGCTAGCTTAAGCCAAAGCCAAAGCCGGGGCAATGTCGGTCCCGGCATTGTCGTTGCCCATGCGCCATGGTGGCAAGCCCGGTGCTTTGGCATATCAAAAAAAATCAAAACACAATATTTCATCAAACGCAGCGCGCTCCATCCACCTCAATGCACACCCCGCTGATAAAGTCTGCCTCGTCGCTGGCCAGGTACAGGGCTGCGTTGGCCACGTCCAGCGCGGTTGAAAAGCGACCCAGCGGGATGCTGCTTCTAAACTTGGCCAAGCGGGACTCATCCATCGGCCCGCCCGCAAATTCAGCGGACAAACCCGTCTCAGGGTTGAACACCGGGTTGATGCAATTCACCCGAATATTGTCTGGCCCCAGCTCAGCCGCCAGGGATTTGGACGTGGTGATGACCGCACCCTTGCTGCCGTTGTACCAGGTCAGGCCAGGCCGGGGGCGCACGCCTGCGGTCGAGGCAATGTTGATAAAGCTGCCGCCGCCATTGGCCTTGAAGTGCGGCACCGCATGAACGGTGCTGAGGTAAATGCTTTTGACATTGATGGCATAGCACTTGTCAAAGTCGTCTTCGCTCACGTCCAGCGCCGGCTGGTTGCGATGCGTCCAACCCGCGTTGTTGACCATCACGTCCAGCTTGCCGTGACGCTCAACTGCTACAGCTACAAGTGCCTTGACCTGTGCAGAATTGGTCACATCTGCCTGAAAAAACGAAGCTGTACCGCCCGCTTTAACGATGGCTGCTACCACCGTTTCGCCCATGACGGCGTTGATGTCATTGACGATAACGCTGGCACCCTCAGCAGCCAGCCGCCGGGCTATGCCCTCGCCAATGCCGCCGCCAGAGCCGGTGACGATGATGGATTTGTTTTTGAGTCTCATGATGGGTTTTGTGTGCTATTGAATTATGAGCTGCTTGCGCCCGAATCTATTGGGCTCGAGATGGATATTACCTGATTTTATACATTCCTTGACCGCCAGCAAAAGTTTGCAATGCCAGCCAAGAATTAATGGGGTTCTGACCCTCATTCTCACTCATTCTCACTGAATTAATAGCGCTGTGCTTTGCGAGGTTTGCCGGGAGTCGCCCGGCGGCGAGTCACTTTTCTTTGCTTCGCCAAAGAAAAGTAACCAAAAGAAAGGCGACCCGCAGTCTGAGTCCCTTCGCTTCGCTACGGGCAACCTGCGCTGCTCGATTCCGGCGGCGGTCCAAACAACTCGGCTTCGCCTCAAACAAGTTTGGCCCGGCATACCGCCTCCATCTGCGCTGCTCGGCTCAGCCAGGACGGGTTGGGGAAATGAATTCGGGTCCGGGGAGCATGCAAGCGCGAAGCGCTTGCATGCGACTTTGCATTTGTCTTTTTCTCTCAAACCCGTCCTGGCTGGGCTTGGAAAAGCTGAAGGAGACGGATTAAAAAATCTAGATGTCCGACGGCTGCGAAGCAGACTAGTTTCTAGATTTTCCGGCTCCTTCAGCTTTTTCAAGGAACCGCAAAGCGGCCCAGACTGCGGGTCGCCTTTCTTTTCCTTAGGTTTCTTTGGCGAAGCAAAGAAAAGTAAGTCGCCCGCCGGGGCGAGTCCCGGCAGGTTCGCAAGGGAAACGCTACAAATTCAGTAGCTGCTTGCGCCCGTATTCATTGGTCTAGAGCCCTAAAAAACAGGCAAAAACGACCATTTTCAGGTGCTTTCAAGCATTTCCCCAGAATCAATGGGGTTCTGACCCTCATTGTTTCTCCTTCCCCTCTCTGTGAGCCTTCATTCCAGCTACCCAAAATGCCAGTGAGCAAGGTACAGATACAAGTAGTGCCAAGATAAGTAACCAAAACGAAAATCCATTTGTTGAGGTGTTTACCCAACCAGTTATGAAAAGCAAAACAGGCCCTGGAAAGAAGAGCTTTTTCATACGACTAAAAGGATCCGTTTGTGTCATTTTCGATCCAACTTAAGTTTCAACGCGTCGCAATTTCACAGCTGCGACAGGACATAGCTCTCAAAAAATCACCCATTCTTTGTAAGCAAATACTCTTCAAACTACAGCCGCAATGCTCTTGCAAACCCAATCAATATTCCCACTGTTCAAAGCCGCCACACACATCCGCCCAGCATCCGTCCCATAAACCCCAAACTCACTACGCAACCTCTGCATCTGGTCCTTTGACAGGCCCGAATAGCTGAACATGCCAATCTGGTCAGTGATAAAGCCCATGTCCTGCTTCACACCCGCCGCTTTCAAACCATCGACCAGCTTTTGCCGCATGGCCTTGATGCGCACGCGCATCTCGGTGAGTTCTGCTTCCCACTGGGCGCGCAGCTCGGGGGTGTTGAGCACCGTGGCCACGACTGTTGCGCCGTGGATTTGCGGGTTGCTGTAGTTGGTGCGGATGACCAGTTTGAGCTGGCTTAGCACGCGGTCTGCTTCTTCCTTGCTGGTGCAAACAACTGACAGCGCACCGACGCGCTCGCCGTACAAGCTGAAGCTTTTGCTGAAAGAGGTTGACACAAAAAAGTTAAGGCCAGCGGCGACAAACTTGGCGACTGCCGCGCCGTCTTCTGCAATGCCGTAGCCAAAGCCCTGGTAGGCCATGTCAAGAAACGGCGTGATGTTGCGTGCCTTGACGACCGCGATCACCTGATCCCACTGGGCGGGCGTGATGTCGTAACCGGTCGGGTTGTGGCAGCAGGCGTGCAGCACGGCAATGGTGCCCGGCGCGGCAGCGTTCAGGGCTGCCAGCATGCCGTCAAAGTCCACCCCGCGTTTGGCCGCGTTGTAATAGGGGTGGCTGATGACTTCAAAACCGGCCTGGGTGAACAGGGCTTTGTGGTTTTCCCAGCTCGGGTCGGAAATCATCACTTTGGCGGTGGGGCTGAGCTTTTTCAAAAAGTCCGCGCCAATTTTCAAACCGCCGGTGCCGCCAATGCCTTGAGCGGTGGCCACGCGGCCGCTGGTTACTGGCTCGCTGCCTGCGCCAAACACCAGGCTTTTTACGGCTGAGTCATAAGCCGCGATGCCATCAATCGGCAAATAGCCGCGCGGCTTGGGCGACGCCATCATCAGTTTTTCAGCGGACTGCACGCATTGCAAAAGGGGCAGCTTGCCGTTGTCGTCGTAGTACACGCCCACGCCCAGGTTGACTTTGTTAGGGTTGTTATCGGCCGCAAAGGCTTCGTTGATGCCCAAAATCGGGTCGCGTGGGGCCATTTCGACGGTGGTGAACAAAGACATGGAACTCCTGAAAGTTAAAAAAGACGTAAGCTAGTCGGTTGCACTAAATTTTAACGGCCTCACATGCTGATTTATTGAGGTTTTTAACGAGATTGCCATGCCAGAAGTACTTGAATTGATTCCTGCCGTTGATAACTCGCAGCCCAAGGGCACATTCGCCAGCTTTCCCGACTCGCCGTTTGAGCTTTTTCAGCCCTACCTTCCTGCTGGTGATCAGCCGCAGGCGATTGAAAAACTGGTCGAAGGGGTGAACGACGGTGAGGTGTTTCAAACCTTGCTGGGCGTGACCGGCTCGGGCAAGACTTACACCATGGCCAACGTCATTGCGCGGCTGGGCAAGCCCGCGATTGTGTTCGCGCCTAACAAGACATTGGCCGCGCAGCTGTACAGCGAATTTCGCGAGTTTTTCCCAAAAAACGCGGTGGAATATTTTGTCAGCTACTACGACTACTACCAGCCCGAGGCCTATGTGCCGCAGCGTGACCTGTTCATTGAAAAAGACTCGGCCATCAACGAGCACATTGAGCAGATGCGCCTGTCGGCCACCAAGAGCGTGCTGGAGCGGCGCGACACCATCATCGTGGCCACCGTCAGTGCCATTTACGGCATTGGCGCACCAGAAGACTACACCCAGATGCGATTCATCGCGCGGGTCAGCGACAAGATGGGCCAGCGTGATGTGATCGCCCGTTTGATACGCATGCAGTACCAGCGCAACGACGTCGACTTTTCGCGGGGAACATTCCGCGTGCGCGGCGATGTGATTGACGTGTTTCCGGCAGAGCATTCAGAGCTGGCTTTGCGCATTGAATTGTTTGACGACGAGATCGAGTCGCTGCAACTTTTTGACCCGTTGACGGGCCGGATCAGGCAAAAGGTGCCACGCTTTGTGGTCTACCCGAAAAGCCATTACGTTACCCCGCGCGACAAGGTGATGAGCTCGATTGAAACCATCAAGCTGGAGCTGGCCGAGCGGATTGACTATTTCGTCAAGCAGGGCAAGCTGGTCGAGGCCCAGCGCATTGAGCAGCGCACCCGGTTTGACCTGGAAATGCTGAGCGAAATTGGCCACTGCAAAGGCATTGAAAACTACACCCGCCATTTAAGCGGTGCGCCACCCGGCTCCCCACCATCCACGCTGTGCGACTACATGCCCAAAGACGCGGTGATGTTCCTCGATGAAAGCCACGTGATGATGGGGCAATTGAGCGCCATGTACAACGGCGACAGGTCGCGCAAAACCACGCTGGTTGAATACGGCTTCAGGTTGCCCAGTGCGCTGGACAACCGGCCCCTGAAGCTGGAAGAGTTTGAAACCAAGATGCACCAGGCGATTTTTGTGTCGGCCACACCCGCTGCATATGAAAAAGAGCATGCTGGGCAGGTGGTCGAGCAAGTGGTGCGGCCGACTGGCCTGGTGGACCCGCAAGTCGAGGTGCGCCCGGCGGTTAACCAGGTGGACGATGTGCTGGGTGAAATTCGCATTCGCGTCGATAAAAACGAGCGTGTGCTCATCACCACGCTTACCAAACGCATGGCCGAGCAACTGACCGACTACCTGAGCGAGAACGGCGTGAAAGTGCGTTATTTGCACAGCGATGTGGACACAGTGGAGCGGGTCGAGATTTTGCGAGACCTTCGTCTTGGCGCTTTTGATGTGCTGGTCGGCATCAACCTGCTGCGTGAAGGGCTGGACATTCCTGAGGTGTCACTGGTGGCGATTCTGGATGCTGACAAGGAAGGCTTTTTAAGGGCAGAACGCAGCCAGATTCAAACCATTGGCCGCGCAGCTCGCAACCTGAATGGTCGCGCCATTTTGTACGCTGACCGTATCACTGATTCGATGAAAAAGGCAATGGATGAAACCGAACGCCGCCGCAACAAACAGATTGCGCACAACATTGAACACAACATCACGCCAAAGAGCGTGGTCAAGCGCATCAAGGACTTGATTGACGGCGTGTACAGCGAAAAATCAGGCAAAGAGGC
>JANOWR010000115.1:0-2411 GCA_031417995.1 Polaromonas sp.
GGTAGCATGGCGGTCGGGTGTCATGATTTCATTGCGCGCAGCGCTCCTGATTTTATAGCTGCTAGCGCCCATATTTATTGCTAAGAACGCTATTTATCTTCCTGGTCAAATTACTCATGAAAATTGAAAAAAACACAGCCGTCACGCTGCAGCTCAAAGTCACTGATGCCAAAGGCAAGGTCATTGAAAACGGTAAAGAGCCCAGCGTGTATTTGCACGGTGGTTACGGCAACACTCTGGAAAAAATCGAAGCGGCGTTGGCTGGCCAGGAAAAAGGCTACCAACTGGCCTTGACGTTACCTGCACCGGATGCATTTGGCGAGCGCGATGACGCGCTGCTGCGCACCCTTCCCAAAAAGCAGTTTCCACCGGGCGTTAAAGTGGGTGGGCAGCTGGAAGGGCGGGGTGCAGATGGCGGCATGCTCGTGTTCAACGTTATGAAAATCAAGGGCGATACGGTGCTGCTGGATGGCAACCATCCGCTGGCTGGGCTGGCGTTGACCTTCGACATCAAGGTGCTGGACGTGCGTGAGGCTACCAGCGAGGAAATTGCGCACCAGCATGTGCACGGCGCGCATGGTCACCACCATTGACAGATAAGCTGTATGGCAAGAAATATTGGTATTTTAAGGCTGTAGCCCAATGAATACGGGCGCAAGCAGCTCCTGTTATTATAGCGCTCGATTTGTGTCCACTTGAATGCCCCGTTTTTACACCAGCCAACATTTATTGCCAGGTACCACACTGGAGCTTGCACCCTCTGCCGCGCGGCACATACAGGTATTGCGCTTGCAGCCGGGCGCAAACGTCACGCTGTTCAACGGGCTGGATGCCGAAGAAGGCGAGTACAGCGCGGTCGTGCAAAGCATGGGCCGCAGCAACGTCAGCGTGGTGGTTGGCAGCTTTGTCAAAACGCAGATGGAGCCGGCCAGGCAAGTGCATGTTGCAATTGGCATGCCCGCAAACGACCGCATGGACTGGCTGGTTGAAAAAGCCACCGAGCTGGGCGTGACCAGCATTGCGCCCCTGATGACCGAGCGCAGTGTATTAAAACTCAGCGGCGAGCGGCTGGAGAAAAAATGGCTGCATTGGCAAGGTGTGGCCATTGCCGCATGCGAGCAGTGTGGGCGCAGCCGGGTACCCTTGATTCATGCACCCGGCACTCTGCATGCTTATCTGAACATGTGCCTTGCGCAGCCGCAATCAACGGGCCACGCGCGGCGATTGCTGTCGCTGCAGGCAGGCGCACTGGCACTGCCTGAATCGGCTGCAGTGCACAGCCATTTCACCGTGTTGAGCGGGCCTGAAGGTGGATTGAGCCCAGCCGAAGAAGCCGCTGCGCACGATGCAGGCTTTTCGGCCATGACCCTCGGGGCGCGCGTATTGCGATCAGAAACCGCGCCCCTGGCGGCGCTGGCTTACCTGCAAATGCTGGGCAGCTAGCGTTAAAAACAACCTGTCGGCTAAGAACGGGCAAATAGCGGGCCAATTTGTAACAGCAACACTGCAAAGCACGACGCAAACACCCATTTCTTGCGTTTTGTGACCGCAGTTGTCCTACCCTGGAACTTTTGCAGCCGATATAAGGTTGACTTGGCTGGCAATTCCGCCGGCCCATTGGCTCAACTTTGGGTCACCGATGCATGTTGTTTTTGTTTGAACGCAGCATGCCTATGAGGAGTTTCATCATGCATATTTCCAAAATTCTGACCACTACTGTTGCTGCTGCTGCCATGGCTGGTGCGCTGACCATGGCCTACGCACAGTCCACCGCACCAACGGAGACCCCTGCGGCTCCTACCATGCAAAACCAGCCAACTATGCCGGCCACGCCTGCTGCAGCTGACACAACGACCCAGACACCGGGTGCTGCTTCAAGTGCATCACCCAGCACGTCGTCAACACCGTCTGAAACCACCCAGTTTCAAGGCGAGCGTCCAGCACAGGCTGACCGCAACTAAGCTGGTTTAGCCTTTTTAAACGCCGTGACCTTTACTGCCGACGCCTACAAGCCCCGCCGCAACGGAGCTGAATTTTTCAGTGCCCTGAAGCAGGGTGCGTTGATTGGTGTGGGGGTTGCGGCGTTAGCCATTCCTTTGTGGGCCTCGCTGGGTTCGTCCGTACAGCCTGAATGGGCGAAGCGATCGTTGGCAGAAACACCGGTAACAGCGCCACAAATTGCACGGGTTGCAGCAGTAGATTTTGGCGTGGAAGAAGCTTCGCCTGACGTCAGGCACATGGCCAATTGGGTAGTCAATTCCCATGACAACCAAGCCATGTTTTTTGTCATTCTTGACAAGTTGAACACCAAGGTTTTTGTCTTTGATGCAACCGGCACACTTCGCGGCGCCAGCCCGGTGCTGATTGGTGCTGCAAAGGGTGATGACTCTGTGGCCGACGTTGGCGCCAAG
>JANOWR010000116.1:0-3098 GCA_031417995.1 Polaromonas sp.
TGCACGGCAGGCGGCGCGTACATGCCCGCCATGAGCGATGAAAGCATCATCGTGGCCAACCAGGGCACCATCTTTTTGGGCGGCCCACCGCTGGTCAAGGCCGCAACGGGCGAGATTGTCACGGCTGAAGACCTGGGTGGCGGTGATGTGCACACGCGGCTGTCAGGCGTGGCAGACCACCTGGCACAAAACGACATGCATGCCTTGCAGCTGGCACGTACTGCGGTCAAAAATTTGAATAGAAATAAGGCTGTAGACCAATCAATTCTGGCGCAAACAGCTACTGAAAGCATAGCGCCTAATTACCCTGCCAGTGAGCTGTATGGCGTCATACCCACAGACACCCGCAAACCCTTCGACGTACGCGAGATCATCGCCCGCATTGTGGACGGCAGCGAGTTTGACGAGTTCAAGGCGCGTTACGGCACCACGCTGGTGTGCGGTTTTGCCAGGGTTGAAGGCATGCCGGTCGGCATCATTGCCAACAACGGTATTTTGTTCAGTGAATCAGCCCTGAAGGCCACGCACTTCATAGAGCTGTGCTGCCAGCGCAAAATCCCGCTGGTTTTTTTGCAAAACATCACCGGCTTTATGGTGGGCCGCAAATACGAAAACGAAGGCATCGCCCGCAACGGTGCCAAGATGGTCACCGCCGTGGCAACTGCTGCGGTACCCAAGTTCACCATCATCATTGGAGGCAGCTACGGTGCGGGCAACTACGGCATGTGCGGCCGGGCGTTTTCACCGCGCTTTTTATGGATGTGGCCCAACGCCCGCATTTGCGTGATGGGTGGCGAGCAGGCGGCTGGCGTGCTGGCCACTGTCAAGCGTGATGGAATTGAGGGAAGGGGCGGGCAGTGGAGCAGCGAAGAAGAAGCCGCCTTTAAGCAACCCATCCTTGACCAGTTTGCTCACCAATCGCACCCCTACTATTCAAGCGCCCGATTGTGGGACGACGGCGTGATTGACCCGGCAGACACTCGCCGCGTGCTGGCACTCGGCCTGTCGGCCACGCAAAACCGGCCGATACCCGATACGAAGTTTGGTGTTTTCAGGATGTGATGCACCATGCACAATATCTACATCACCCCCGACCACGAACTGCTGCGCGAACAGGTCAACCGCTTCATCACGCGCGAAGTAGAGCCCTATGCCGCCGCCTGGGAAGAAACAGGCTGTGTGCCGCGCGAGGTGCTGCGCAAAATGGGCGATGCGGGTCTGCTGGGGCTGATGTATGAATCTGAATACGGCGGTGCTGAAGCGGATACGCTGACCAACCTGGTGTTTGCCGAGGCATTAAGCCAGTCCACCTTTGGCGGCTTCATCATTACGGTGCTGGTCCACACCGACATGGCCAGCCCGCACCTGCACCATGCAGGCAGTGCGGCGCAAAAGGCCAAATATTTGCCGGGCGTCATCCGTGGTGAACTGATCACTGCGGTGGGTATCAGCGAGCCCGGTGCCGGCTCTGACGTGGCAGGCATGCGCACCACCGCGCGCCGGGACGGCGATGAGTGGGTCATCAATGGCACCAAGATGTTCATCACCAACGGCGTGCATGCCAATGTGTATTTTGTGGCGGCCAAAACGGGCACCGCGCGGCATGACATGAGCATGTTCATTGTTGAAAAAGGCACGCCTGGTTTTACCGTGGGTCGTGCCTTGAAAAAGACAGGCTGGCTGTCGTCTGACACAGCCGAGCTGATTTTTGACAATGTGCGCATCCCGGCTGGCAACCTGCTGGGCGAAGAAGGCAAGGGCTTTTATTCAGTCATGAAAAACTTTCAGACCGAGCGCATCGCCCTGGGCGCGATGGCAGTCGGCCACTGCACCAGAGCGCTGGAGCTAACACTGGACTACGTGCGCCAGCGCCAGGCCTTCGGCGCAACCCTGTGGGACAAGCAAACCATACGCCACCGCATTGCCATGCTGGACGCCAAGACCCGCGCGGCCCGGCAGTTTATGTACCACTGCGCCTGGTCTGTGACGCAGGGGCATGACATTGTTCAGGAGGTGTCGATGCTCAAGGCGCTCACCGGCGAGCTGGTCAATGAAGTGCTGCAAACCTGCCAGCAGTTCCACGGCGGCATGGGCTTTATGCGTGAAACACCGATTGAACGCCTGTGGCGCGACGCACGCGTGCTGGGCATAGGTGGCGGCGCGACGGAAGTGATGCTGGAAGAAGTGGCCAAGCGGTATTGATAAACAAAACGACGACTATGAACCATCTGCAACTCAACGTCGCCCATCTGGTGGCCACCGTCACACTCAACCGCCCTGATGTGCGCAACGCCTTTAATAGCGAGGTGATTGCTGAAGTGACAGAGGTTTTTAATGCACTGGCTGTGCGCAGCGATGTGCGCTGCATTGTGCTGGCGGCGAATGGCACAGCATTTTGCGCAGGCGCAGACTTGAACTGGATGCGTAGCATGGCCGACTACACACGTGAGCAAAACCTGGCTGACGCAGGCCAACTGGCGGCCATGATGCGCACCGTGTATGAATGCCCCAAGCCGACGATTGCGAAAATTCAGGGCGACGTGTATGCCGGCGGCACCGGGCTGGTGGCCGCATGCGACATGGCGGTGGCAGTGGACACAGCGCATTTTTGCCTGAGCGAGGTCAAGCTGGGCCTGGTGCCATCGACCATCAGCCCGTATGTGATTCGCGCGATGGGTGCACGGGCTGCGCACCGTTACTTTTTAACGGCCGAGCGCTTCAATGCGCTTGAGGCTTTGCGTATTGGATTTGTCCATGAGGTGGTTGCGCCAGATGCACTGGATGCCAAAGTTGCCGAGTTGTCGAATGCTCTGGTCAACGCCGGGCCTGAGGCTGTCAGGCTGTGTAAAAAACTGGTGCAAGACGTGGCCGGCCATGACATCACGCGCGAACTGGTGAAGATGACGGTGGCCAGCATTGCCGATGTACGCGTCAGTGCTGAAGGGCGCGAGGGGCTGCAATCGTTTTTGCAAAAGCGCAAACCCAACTGGTTGCCAAAGCTGGATTCCTGATGCCTGGCCTTGACACCGCTCAACTTGTTGCTCTGGCGGGCGCACTCGGCTGGGCCAGCGGCATTCGTCTTTACCTCGTCGTTTTAC
>JANOWR010000117.1:0-6624 GCA_031417995.1 Polaromonas sp.
CACATCCGTGCTGACGCCAGCGCGCCGTATGCCTATGTCGGCCAGGTGATTGACACGGCCCAGGGCTACGGTCTTGCACGCGTCAGCCTGATCACCGAGCCTGCTCAAAAATGAAGCTCTATAGCCATCATTTGTCGCCGCAGCTTGCTGTGCCCGAGCTCGACGCCGCTCCGCTGGTTGAGATGAACACCACGCCGTTGATTGACGTGTTGCTGGTGCTGATCGTCATGCTCATCATCACCATCCCCGTGCCGCTGCATTCAGTCAACCTGGACATGCCGTCCAGACAAGCAACGACGGCAGTGCCCGAGGTGGTGGTACTGCAAATTGATGCGCAGGGTTTTGTGGTGTGGGGTGGGGACAAACTGCCCAGCTTGTTGGAGGTGAATGCGCGTATCGCTGCCGCCGCTGCCCAGAGTGTGCAACCTGAAATTCATCTGCAACCATCTCCGGACGCACCTTATGCGTTTGTCGCGGGTGTTCTGGTGATGGCCAAGAAGTCTGGGTTGCAGAAGGTTGGGGTTGTGAACTGAGAGCGTTCACGAAGTTTGCAAGCCACAGATTTGATCTGTGGTGCCCGGGGCCGGAATCGAACCGGCACGCCTTGCGGCGCGGGATTTTGAGTCCCGTGCGTCTACCAATTCCACCACCCGGGCGACGCTGCATACAGCCTTCAATTATGGCACAGTAGCGGGTATGAACTCCTCCATTTCTGATTACCCCACCCTTGAAGACGCCATCGGCAAAACCCCCCTGGTGCGTTTGCAGCGCATTGGCGCTATTGAAAATACAGCACGCGGCAACGTGATTCTGGGCAAGCTGGAGGGCAACAACCCGGCGGGCTCTGTCAAAGACCGCCCTGCCATGGCCATGATCAAGCGTGCTGAAGAGCGCGGTGACATCAAGCCCGGCGATACGCTGATTGAGGCCACATCAGGTAACACGGGTATTGCGCTGGCGATGGCGGCAGCCATCAAAGGCTACCGGATGATTTTGATCATGCCGGAAGACCTGTCAATTGAGCGCGCCCAAACCATGAAGGCCTTTGGCGCCGAACTGCTGCTGACGCCCAAAAGCGGCGGCATGGAACACGCCAGAGACCTGGCTGAGCGTATGCAAAGCGAAGGCAAGGGCCGCGTGCTGGACCAGTTTGCGAACATGGACAACCCGCGCGCGCATTACGAGACCACCGGGCCAGAAATATGGGCGGACACCGCAGGCAAAGTGACGCACTTCGTCAGCGCCATGGGCACCACCGGCACGATTACCGGTGTGTCGCGCTACTTGAAAGAGCAAAACCCGGCAATTCAAATCATTGGTGCGCAGCCGTCTGAAGGCTCTCGCATACCGGGCATTCGCAAATGGCCAGAGGCGTATTTGCCCAAAATTTATGATGCCAGCCATGTCGATACGCTGGTAGAAGTCAGCCAGAGCGCTGCCGAAGACATGTGCCGCCGCATGGCGAGCGAGGAAGGTATTTTTGCGGGTATTTCAGCGGCCGGTGCATGCTGGGTCGCGCAGGAAATCGCCAAAACCACAACCAACGCGGTGATAGTGTTCATCGTTTGCGACCGGGGCGACCGCTATTTGTCTACCGGCGTCTTTCCGGCGTGAAGTAGGGTAAAAACCTCCTTTTCAGGGCTTTTTTAGGCGTGTTTAACGGTTGTAGCCCAATAGATTCGGGCGTAAGCAGCTATAAATTGAATAGCATTCAAATAAACAATCCATCATGACTCAAGACTTTAAATTCTGCCCCCAATGCGCCACACCGCTTGAAACGGTGATGCAACTCGAAGACGGTGGTGAAAAAGCCCGCCTGCGCTGCCCGGCCTGCGGCTACACCCACTGGAACAACCCCACGCCAGTGCTAGCGGCGGTGATTGAGTACAACGGCCAGATACTGCTGGCGCGCAACGCCGCCTGGTCGGGCCGCATGTTTGCACTGATCACCGGCTTTATGGAGGCGGGCGAAACGCCGCAAGGCGGCATTGCGCGCGAGATCAAGGAAGAAACCAGCTTGGACACGACGTCACTTGATCTGATTGGTGTGTATGACTTTCAGCGCATGAACCAGATCATCATTGCCTACCACGCGGTGTGTACGGGTGAGGTGTTACTGTCGCCAGAACTGGTCGAGTACAAGCTGTACGACTTTGCGGCCATCAAGTGCTGGCCCGCAGGGACGGGCTATGCGCTAGCCGATTGGTTGAAGTCGCGCGGCTACACCCCTGAATTTGTCGAATGGCAGAAAAGGGATTGATCAATTGCTTAAAATCAGGCCAACCGAAAGACACCCATGCACATCGACAAAGAACTCGACACCCGCGGCCTGAACTGCCCGCTGCCCATTTTGAAGGCCAAAAAAGCGCTGGCCGAGATGACCAGTGGCCAATTGCTCAAGGTGGTGTCAACTGATTCTGGTTCCACCCGTGACTTTCAGGCGTTTGCCAAGCAGACAGGCAATGACCTGGTGGAGCAAGAGACGGTGGGTGGCGACTTTATCCACGTTTTGAAACGACGCTGAATTGAAGCTTTCGCGTCAATCCAGCTTCAGGGCTTGAAGGTAGTTTTTAAATCGCACCCCCACTTCAGGGTGTTGCAAGGCCAGCTCAACCGTGGCTTCCAGAAAGCCTTCTTTGCTACCGCAATCGTAGCGCTTGCCAGCATATTCAAAAGCGTATACGCTTTCCTGGGTCATCAGGCTGGCAATGCCGTCGGTCAATTGCAGCTCGCCGCCCACGCCTGGCTTTTGGCTGCGAATGTGTTTGAAAACAGCTGGCGTCAAAATATACCGGCCTGCAACGGCCATGCGCGATGGCGCCACATCTGGCGCGGGTTTTTCAACCATCGCACTGACTTTCAGCAACTGTGGCCCGGCCTTCTGGCCAGCCACAATACCGTAACGGCGGGTCTGGTCCAGCGGCACCTCTTGCACGGCCAATACTGACTGTTGAAGGGTTTTGAACTGCTCGGCCATTTGCGCCAGTACTGGCTGGCCGCCCGGTGGGCCAGCCATCAGGTCATCTGCCAGCAGCACCGCAAACGGCTCGTTGCCAACCATGTGCTCGGCGCACAGCACGGCGTGCCCCAAGCCCAAAGAGCGGGGCTGTCGCACAAAAGAAAAGGCCATGTCGGCTGGCTGCATCGACCGCACCATGGCCAGCAGTTCAAGCTTGCCTGCTACCTCCAGTTCGTTCTCCAGCTCATAGGCGGTGTCAAAGTGGTCTTCTATGGCCCGTTTATTGCGTCCTGTTACAAATATCATGTGCCGGATACCGGCGGCATAGGCTTCTTCTACCGCGTACTGGATCAGCGGCTTGTCGACAACAGGCAGCATTTCCTTGGGTTGGGCCTTGGTGGCGGGTAAAAAGCGTGTGCCCAAGCCGGCAACCGGAAAGACAGCCTTGTTTAAAAATGTGAATTTTTCCATAGATTTTGAGGTACAAAAGGCCTAAAGTGTGGCGCAACTGCGACGATGCCAACGTCAGACAAGCCCATCAGATGGCGACGTAAAACCTCTCTTGGGTATTTGATTTTTGAGCAGTCAACATAAAAGGACAGCCAGGTGGACATCTTACTTCTAGACGCATTGGTCCCAGAGGCCACAGCCTGGTTAGAGGCGCGCCACAGCGTTGAGTACCGGCCTGAGCTGGCCGACGATCTGATGGAACTGCGCAAGGCCTGCTACAAGACCCAGGCCATCGTGTTCCCGCGCCACACCGTGGTAGCCCGTGACTGTTTAGACTTTATGCCACGGCTCAAGGCGGTGGCCCGTTTGCATGTGGGTACTGACAATACTGACCTGCAAGCCTGTCAGGAACGTGACATTAAAGTCATTCACGCCAGCAGCGCGAACGTGCGTTCCAACGCCGAATATTTATTGGCTACGCTGATGTTGCTTTACAGGCGCGGCATTGTTTCATCGCTGATGGGGCACAAGCACCCGACGCAGCAGATGGGCCGCGAACTGCATGGCAGCACGGTAGGCATTTTGGGCCTGGCACCTGCTGCGCATACGCTGGCCGGCATGCTGCATGGGTTGGGCGTGCGACTGATTGGCTATGACCCGGCGGTACACCACACCGCACCGATATGGGAACACCTGCACATCCAGCCCGTGACGCTGCCTGAGTTGATGAGCCAGTCAAACGCCGTATCTGTACAAATGCTCTACGCCGCGCGCTACAAAGGCTTTGTCAGTAGCAGCGTGCTGGCAGAGTGCAAGCGCCACCAGTTGTGGGTCAGCACCAGCCGCAGTGATTTGTTTGACAGCGCGGCGCTGGCCGAAGCCTTGTCTGATGGCCGTATTGAAGCCTGCGTGCTGGATGGTGCTGAACCCAGCTTTGCGGGCGTTGACTCCCCCTTGCAGGGGCTTAAAAACCTGATTGTTACGCCGCGTCTGGGCTCCCACACCCGTGAAGCACGCCTGCGGTCCAGCTGGTATGTGGCCCACCGCATGCATGAGGCTCTCAGCCCGCAGCTAACGGGTGGCGACAAATACCCCAGCACCTTCGTGGGGCTTGACATGCCATCCAGGTCAACCCAAGCGGCCTAACCCAGTCGTACCAACCCAATCGTACTAACCCAGTCGTACCAGTTGCTGCTGAAGCTTATCGAGCGTCGCCGTAAAGTCCGCCAACCGTTTGTGCTCTTGTGCCAACACGGCAGGCGGCACCTTGTTGACAAACCCCTCGTTGGCCAGTTTGGCCTTGACCTTGACGAGTTCGCCCTCCAGCCGGGTGATTTCTTTGCCAAGTCGTCCTTTTTCTGCCGTCACATCAACTTCCATGTGCAGGCAAATTCTGGCGTCACCCACCACCGCCACAGGCGCGGCTTGCGCAGCTGCTGCCCATGCGGCTTCATCATCAAACACCTTGACTTCGCTCAGTTTTGCCAGCGCCTTGATGACCGCGCTTGAGGCCGTCATGAATGCCGCATCACCCATCACATACAGGGGCAGGCGGGTGGCGGGCGACACCTTCATCTCGCCGCGCAATTCGCGCGTGGCATCGACCAGTGTTTTCAGCTTGGCCACATGGGCCTCGGCCACGTCATCAATCTTGTTGGGCTGGCTTTGCGGGTAGGCGGCCTGGCCAACGTAGGTGGTTTTCTTGATGCCTGCAACCACGGCAACCTGCTGCCAAAGTGATTCGGTAATAAATGGAATGACAGGGTGCGCGAGCCGCAAAATGGCTTCAAGCGTGCGAATCAGTGTGCGGCGCGTGGCGCGTTTTTGGGCGTCATTGCCGGTCTGGATTTGCACCTTGGCAATCTCCAGATACCAGTCGCAAAACTCGTCCCAGACAAACTGGTAAATGCTACTTGCCACATTGTCCAGGCGGTAGTCTTCAAAGCCCTTGGCCACGTCCGCTTCTACGCGCTGCAAGGTTGACGATATCCATCGATCGGCTTGCGAGAAGTTCATGTAGTTGTGAAACTCGCCACCTGGCTGGCACTGCTCCTTGGTGTGCTCGGTCAGCCCGCAGTCCGGGCCTTCGCAGTTCATCAACACAAAGCGTGAAGCGTTCCAGAGCTTGTTGCAAAAGTTGCGATAGCCCTCGCAGCGCTTGCTGTCAAAGTTGATGCTGCGGCCCAGGCTGGCGAGCGACGCAAAGGTAAAGCGCAGTGCGTCTGCACCGTAGCCGGGTATGCCGGTGGGGAATTCTTTTTCAGTCAGTTTGCGCACCTGGGGCGCAGTCTCTGGCTTGCGCAGGCCTTGCGAGCGTTTGTCGAGCAGTGGGGCCAGTTCAATCCCGTCAATCAGGTCTACCGGGTCCAGCACATTGCCTTCAGACTTGCTCATTTTTTTGCCCTGAGCGTCTTTGACCAGGCCGTGAATGTAAACGTGCTTGAACGGCACCTGGCCAGTGAAATGCGTCGTCATCATGATCATCCGCGCGACCCAGAAAAAGATGATGTCGTAGCCCGTGACCAGCACGCTGGAGGGCAAAAACAGATCAAGCTCTTTTGTTTTCTCAGGCCAGCCCAAAGACGAGAAGGGCACGAGCGCGGATGAATACCAGGTGTCCAGCACATCTTCGTCGCGCGTCAGCTTTTTGCCAGGCGCTTGCAATTGCGCAGCAGCTTCGTTTTCAGCCACATACACTTTGCCGTCTTCGTCATACCAGGCCGGGATCTGATGGCCCCACCAGAGCTGGCGGCTGATGCACCAGTCCTGGATGTTCTTCATCCACTGGTTGTAGGTGTTGACCCACTGCTCGGGCACGAACTTGACGTCACCCGAATCGACCGCCTCGATCGCCTCTTCGGCAATGCTTTTGCCGTTGTGCCCTGGCTTGTTGACCGCCACAAACCACTGGTCGGTAAGCATCGGCTCGATCACCTGGCCGGTGCGGGCGCAGCGCGGCACTTGCAGCTTGTGCTTTTTGGTTTCGACCAGCAGGCCCTCTGCCTCCAGTTGGGCGACGATCTGCTTGCGGGCGACAAAGCGGTCCAGGCCCCGGTAGGCGGGCGGCGCTTCGTCGTTCACCTTGGCATCGAGCGTGAAGATCGTGATCATCGACAGCCCGTGGCGTTGCCCCACTTGGTAGTCGTTGGCGTCATGCGCTGGCGTCACCTTGACCACGCCGGTGCCGAAGGTCTTGTCAACATAGCTGTCGGCGA
>JANOWR010000118.1:0-46819 GCA_031417995.1 Polaromonas sp.
CAGAACGCAGGCGCAGCTGCCCCCTCGGAGGACAGCGAAGTACACGAAGTGACGAGTGTGGGGGCCATATTTTCAGTAGTTCACCTTTTTCTCGACATAACGAAATTGGATGACTGTGAGCACCACCACGATGGCCATCAGCACCACCGACTGCGCGGCTGAACCCCCCAGGTCCATGGCCTTGAAACCGTCGTAATACACCTTGTAAACCAGTATTGAGGTGTCCTGACCTGGCCCGCCGTGGGTGGTGGCATCAACAATCGCAAAGGTGTCAAAAAAGGCATACACCATGTTGATGACCAGCAAAAAGAAGGTGGTCGGCGACAGCAACGGAAACTGGATCGACCAAAAGCGCCGCCACGGGCGTGCGCCGTCAATGGCGGCGGCTTCAATCAGTGATTTGGGGATGGATTGCAGGCCCGCCAGAAAAAACAGGAAGTTATATGAAATCTGCTTCCACACCGAGGCCGCCACGATCAGCGTCATGGCGTGGCCACCATCGAGCAGGTGGTTCCAGTTGATGCCGATCTGCCCCAGCGCATAAGCCACCACGCCCAGCGACGGCGAAAACATGAACACCCACAGTACACCTGCCACCGCAGGTGCCACGGCATAGGGCACAACCAGAAATGTTTTGTAAAACAAGCCGCCTTTGATAATGCGGTCTGCAAACACGGCCAGCACCAGCGAAATACCAATGCCCAGCACCGCTACCAGGATTGAAAAGACAGCCGTTGTTTTAAAAGAGGCCAGGTAACCCGCATCATTGAACAGGGTTTTGAAGTTTGCAAAGCCCACCCATTCACTCGATGTGCCGAAGGCGTCCTGCACCTGAAACGATTGCAGCACAGCCTGTGCGGCGGGCCAGAAGAAAAACACGGTAATCACCACCAGCTGCGGCATGAGCAAAGCCCATGGCAGCCAGGTGGACTTGAAGAGAACGCGTTTTTCCAAGAGTTGCCTTAAAGTATTTGCTATTAATTCAGGAGCTGCTTGCGCCCGAATCTATTAGGCTAGAGGCCAATTTGATACCTAAAAAAGGCCAAATTTCGTCCAAATCAGCCTTTATTGGCCTTCTGAAAACGCTCCAGCTGCTCATCGCCGCGTTTGACGATGGCGTCCAGTGCTTCCTTGGCGGTTTTCTTGCCGCTCCAGACCTGTTCCAGCTCTTCGTCCTCAATCGCCCGCACCTGCACGTAGTTGCCCAGGCGAATGCCCCGGCTCTTGTCGGTCACCTTGCGAATCATCTGCGTCACGGCCACGTCAGTCCCCGGATTCTGCTTGTAAAAACCAGATTTTTCAGTTAGCTGGTACGAGGCGGTGGTCACAGGCAGGTAGCCGGTGCGCTTGTGGCTGGCCGACTGCACTTCAGGGCTGGAGATATAGTTGAAAAACGCCGCCACGCCTTTGTATTCAGGCGCTTTTTTGCCCGACATCACCCACAGGCTGCCCCCACCAATCACGGTGTTTTGTGGCGCGCCAGGCACATCCGGGTAGTACGGCAGGGGTGCCAGGCCATAGCCAAACTTGGCGTTTTTGGCCACATTGCCGTAAAAACCTGACGAGGTGGTGACCATGGCGCATTCGCCAGAAATAAAGCTGGCCTCGGGCACGTTGCCCCGACCTTTGTAAACAAACAGCCCCTGCTTGGCCATGTTGCCCAGGTTCTCAACATGCCTGACGTGCAGCGGCGAATTCATCTTCATGCGCGCGTCCATGCCCCCCACACCATTGGACTTGCTGGCGAACTCGACGTTGTGCCAGGCTGAAAAGCTCTCCAGTTGCGTCCAGCCCTGCCAGGCGGTGGTAAACGGGCATTTGTGGCCCGATGCCTTGAGTTTGGCGGCTGCCAGCGCGACTTCTGGCCAGGTCGATGGGGCTTTGTCAGTGGGCAGACCAGCGGCCTTGAAAGCGTCTTTGTTGAAGTAAAACACCGTTGTCGAGCTGTTGAACGGAAAGCTCAGCATCTGGCCGTTGGGCGCGGTGTAGTAGCCTGCCACGGCTGATACATAGGCGGTGGGGTCAAACTTGTAACCCGCGTCCGTCATGACTTTAGCCACCGGAACAATCGCGCCCTTGCTGGCCATCATGGTGGCGGTGCCGACTTCAAACACCTGCAAAATGTGCGGTGCGTTGCCCGCGCGAAAGGCGGCAATCGCAGCGGTCATGGACTCGTCATAGCTGCCTTTAAAGACGGGCACGATTTTGTAGTCTTTCTGGCTGGCGTTGAAGTCTTTGGCCAGGTCATTGACCCATTCACCATTGACGGCCACCATCGAATGCCACATCTGGACTTCTGTCTGGGCCTGGCTGGCCAGGGGCAGGCAGACAGCAAACGTGGCCAAAGCGGTAGCGGCAAAACGGTATTTCATAAAAACTCCAGAGTGTTGGTAAACCAGACAGCATAAAAACTGTTTGTGACAGGGCGATTTAAGCGATTTGCAGCGGTTTTTACAAGCGGGGTTTCCATGAGGCCATGTGGCGCGCCACCGTAACACGCCGCGCCCCTGCGGTAACATTGAAGATTGCTCGGGGTATGCCCCCCAAAGCCACCCAATCCCCACGATGAACGCACCCACAAAACTTGAAGAACTGAACGTCTTTGCCCCTGAGGGCAAAGCGCAAGAAGACCGCATCCGCGAAATTCCGTACAACTACACGTCGTTTTCTGACCGTGAGGTGGTGATTCGCTTGCTGGGCAGTCGCGCCTGGGATTTGCTGAACCAACTGCGTGGCGAGCGCCAGACCGGCCGGTCTGCCCGCATGTTGTATGAGGTGCTGGGGGACGTGTGGGTGGTGCAGCGCAACCCGTATTTGCAAGACGACATGCTCGACAACCCCAAGCGCCGCAAGCAGCTGGTCGATGCCTTGCAGCACCGCCTGGGTGAGGTTGAAAAACGCCGCACGCCGGGTGTGGACCCAACGCGAGACGCGGTGGTGGGTGAGCTGTTGCAAGCCGCGCGTGATGCCGTTACCCGCTTTGCCCGGTCGTTCGAGGAAATGTACGACCTGCGCCGCCTGACCGACCGCAAATTGCGAAAACTGACCGAAAAAGACAACATCAAGTTCGACGGCCTGTCTCGCGTTTCTCATGTGACAGACGCCACCGACTGGCGGGTTGAATACCCGTTTGTGGTCCTCACGCCCGACACCGAAGTTGAAATGGCGGGCCTGGTCAAGGGCTGTATTGACCTGGGGCTGACGATTGTCCCGCGCGGTGGCGGCACGGGCTACACCGGCGGCGCGATTCCGTTGACCTGGAAGTCAGCCGTCATCAACACCGAAAAACTGGAGGCGATGACCGAGGTTGAAATGGTCACGCTGCCAGGGTTGAACAAACCTGTTGCCACGGTGTGGACAGAAGCCGGCGTGGTGACCCAGCGCGTGGCCGATGCGGCCGAGCGCGGCGGCTATGTATTTGCGGTGGACCCGACATCGGCTGAAGCATCGTGCATTGGCGGCAACATCGCCATGAATGCCGGCGGCAAAAAAGCCGTGTTGTGGGGTACGGCGCTTGACAACTTGGCCAGCTGGCGCATGGTCACGCCTGATTCGCAGTGGCTGGAGGTGACGCGGGTTAATCACAACCTGGGCAAAATTCACGATGCTGAGCTGGCCAGCTTTGAGCTGAAGTATTTTGAAGCGGACGGCAAAACGTTCGTGCGATCTGAACGGCTTGACATTCCCGGCAAAAGCTTTCGCAAAGAAGGCCTGGGCAAAGACGTGACCGACAAGTTTTTAAGTGGCTTGCCCGGCATTCAAAAAGAAGGCTGCGACGGCCTCATCACCAGCGCCCGCTGGATTGTTCACCGCATGCCGGTACACACCCGCACGGTGTGCATGGAGTTTTTTGGCAATGCCAAAGACGCTGTGCCGAGTATTGTTGAAATCAAAGACTTCATGTTTGCCGAGCAAAAGCGCAGCGAAGCCGCCGGCTCACCCGTGTTGCTGGCGGGGCTTGAGCATCTGGACGACCGCTATTTGCGTGCTGTGGGTTACGCCACCAAATCAAAACGTGGTGGTCTGCCCAAAATGGTGCTGATTGGCGACATTGCTGGCGACGATGCAGATGCGGTAGCCAGAGCTACCAGTGAGGTTGTGCGCATTGCCAATTCGCGCAGCGGTGAAGGCTTTATCGCCATAAGCCCGGAAGCACGCAAAAAGTTCTGGCTGGACCGCAAAAAAACCGCCGCCATTTCGCGCCACACCAACGCCTTCAAAATCAACGAAGACGTGGTTATCCCGTTGCCGCGCATGGCGGAATATACGGACGGTATCGAGCGCATCAACATCGAGCTGAGCCTGGCCAACAAGATCAAACTGTGCGATGCGCTGGAAGCTTTTTTAAGCAAAGGCAATTTGCCGCTGGGCAAAGCCGAAGACGCGAGCGACGTGCCTTCACCCGAGATGCTGGAGGGCCGGGTTGCGCAGGCGCTGGCTCTGGTGGCCGAGACGCGCGCGCTGTGGGCCGGCTGGTTGCAAAACGTTGACGCGCTATTTCCTCAATTGCAAGACCACACCCTGCGCGCCAGCTGGAAAACCCAGCTCAAAGCGCCGCTGCAAGCCATCTTCACGGGCGGTGCGTTTTTGCCGATATTTACCGAATGCGTGGCGATTCACAAGCGCGTGCTCAAGGGCCGTGTGTGGGCCGCGCTGCACATGCATGCGGGTGACGGCAATGTGCACACCAACCTGCCGGTGAACAGTGACGACTACGAGATGCTGCAAACCGCACGCCATGCAGTCGAACGCATCATGGTGCTGGCGCGGTCGCTCGACGGCGTGATTTCTGGCGAGCACGGCATCGGGATCACCAAGCTGGAGTTTTTGACCGACGCGGAGCTGAAGCCGTTTGCTGATTACAAGGCCAAGGTGGATCCTGAAGGGCGTTTTAACAAAGGCAAGTTGCTACGTAATCAGGAGCTGCTTGCGCCCGAATTCATTGGGTTAGAGGCAAAAAATGCAGGTAAAAATCGTCAAAAAGACGATAAAAACGAGCTTTTTGCCGACCTGACGAACGCTTACACGCCAAGTTTTGGCCTCATGGGCCACGAGTCCCTCATCATGCAGCAGTCAGACATCGGCGCAATTGCCGACAGCGTCAAAGACTGCCTGCGCTGCGGCAAATGCAAACCGGTGTGTGCCACCCACGTGCCGCGCGCCAACCTGCTGTACAGCCCGCGCAACAAGATTTTGGCGACATCGCTGCTGGTTGAAGCTTTTTTGTACGAAGAGCAAACCCGGCGCGGCGTGAGCATCAAGCATTGGGAAGAATTTGAAGATGTGGCCGACCACTGCACTGTGTGCCACAAATGTTTGAGCCCGTGCCCGGTCGATATTGACTTTGGCGACGTGTCAATGAACATGCGCAACCTGCTGCGCAAAATGGGGCAAAAATCCTTCCGACCCGGCAACACGGCTGCCATGCTGTTTTTGAACGCCACCAACCCGCAAACCATCAAGGCCATGCGAATGGCGATGGTCGATGTTGGTTTTAAAGCCCAGCGCCTGGCCAACAATTTGTTCAAGCGTCTGACGCGCAAGCAAACGTCCATGCCGCCCGCTACAACCGGCAAGGCCCCCATCAAAGAGCAGGTGATTCATTTCATCAATAAAAAAATGCCAGGCGGTTTGCCGAAGAAAACGGCACGCGCCCTGCTCGACATTGAAGACAAAGATTACGTCCCCATCATTCGCAATCCGAAGGCCACCACGGCCGAGACGGAAGCGGTGTTTTACTTTCCGGGTTGCGGGTCAGAGCGGCTGTTCAGCCAGGTGGGCTTGGCCACCCAGGCGATGTTGTGGCATGCGGGTGTCCAAACCGTGTTGCCACCCGGCTACCTGTGCTGCGGCTACCCGCAAAAAGGCAGTGGCCAGTTTGACAAGGCCGACAAAATCATCACCGATAACCGGGTGCTGTTTCACCGCGTGGCCAATACCCTGAATTACCTGGACATCAAAACCGTGGTGGTGAGCTGCGGCACCTGCTATGACCAGTTGCAGGGCTATGAGTTTGACAAGATTTTCCCAGGCAGCCGCATCATTGACATTCATGAATATCTGCTTGAAAAGGGCATTACTTTGCGGCCTGACAACGGTGACGGTAACGGGTATTTATTCCATGACCCTTGTCACAGCCCCATGAAGCTGCAAGAGCCGATGAAAACCGTCAAGGCGCTGCTGGGCGATAACGTGCTCAAAAACGAGCGCTGCTGCGGCGAGTCCGGCACGCTGGGCGTGACGCGGCCCGACATATCGACCCAGGTGCGTTTCAGAAAAGAAGAAGAACTGCAAAAGGGTGAAGCCGCGCTGAGAGCCTCGGGTGCGGTAGCTTCAACGCAAAACGTCAAAATTTTGACCAGCTGCCCGAGCTGCCTGCAAGGCCTGTCGCGCTACCAGGACGACATGAAAAGCGGCCTGCTGGAAGCCGACTACATCGTCGTTGAAATGGCCAATCAGATCTTGGGCAAGGAGTGGTTGCAGACTTATGTGGATTCGGCTAATCATGGTGGCATTGAGCGGGTATTGGTATGAAAGTGACGGGCTGCGCCTTGTGTGAGACCGATGGCGGCTTGCTGGTGTTCAAAAACGGTCAGTTGCGCGTTATTCAGGCGGTTGAGGCGGGCTTCCCGGCGTTTTACCGTGTGGTGTGGAATGCGCATGTGGCTGAGTTCTCTGACTTGTCTCTTGATGACCGCAACACCTGCATGAGCGCAGTGGTGGCGGTTGAGCAAGTTTTGCGTGAAAAGGTGAAACCCACCAAAATCAATCTGGCAGCTTTGGGCAACGCCGTTCCGCATTTGCACTGGCATGTGATTGCCCGGTTTGATTGGGACAGTCACTTTCCGGGTTCTGTGTGGGCTTCGGCGCAAAGAGAAACCCCTGCCGATAAGCTGACCCAACTTGCCCATCAGTGTGAGCAGGTGAATCGTCTGCTGGCTGCAAAATTGTCGTTAAGTTTTTAAAGGATATTGAACATGGCCGGACTTCAAGCAGATTCACCCACCCCCACAGCATTGACGGTTCACAACAAGTCGCGCCTGCTGGAAGTGGCTTTTTCAGACGGTGCAGAATTCAAAATCCCATTTGAGCTGATGCGCGTGTATTCGCCATCAGCAGAAGTGCAAGGCCACGGCCCAGGCCAGGAAGTGCTGCAAACCGGCAAGCGTGAAGTTGGTGTGATTGAGCTGGAGCCGATTGGCAACTACGCCGTCAAGCCAGTGTTTTCAGATGGTCATGAGAGCGGTATTTTTTCATGGGATTACCTTTACCACCTGGGCGCTCATCAAGACCAGTTGTGGAGCGACTACAACCGCAGACTTGAAGCCGCCAGCATGTCGCGTGATGCGCCCATGGTGGTGGCGGGTGGCCACGGTTGCAGTAGCCATTGATGGATTTGCCCTTGGCTCGTTGTTTTTGCATCACAAAACAAGGCAATGCCCTGTTGCGCTCTAGGGTTGTCGCCATCCGCCGGGCTTGCGCCCTCTAGCATTGGGCCTATGACAACGACCCATTTCGGTTTTCAATCTGTCGATGAAAAAGACAAGGCCAAAGCCGTGCGCGGCGTGTTTGACTCGGTCGCGTCCAAATACGACGTGATGAACGACCTGATGTCAGTCGGCATGCACCGCGCCTGGAAGGCCTACACCGTGCTTGTCGCCAATGTCAAAGACGGCCAGCGCGTGCTGGACATTGCAGGCGGCACGGGCGACCTGGCGCTGGCGTTTGCACCCAAGGTGGGTTCAAGTGGTCAGGTGGTGCACACCGACATCAACGAAGCCATGCTGCGTGAAGGGCGTAACCGCTTGCTGGATGCTGGCGTCAGCGTGCCAACGCTAGCCTGCGATGCCGAGCACCTGCCATTTGCCGATGCGTATTTTGACCTGGTAACGGTGGCCTTCGGGCTGCGCAACATGACGCACAAAGACGCTGCGCTGATGGAGATGAACCGTGTGCTCAAACCAGGCGGCAAGCTTTTGGTATTGGAGTTTTCCAAGGTAGCCAAGCCGCTTGCAAAGATTTACGATTGGTATTCATTCAAGGTGCTGCCGAAATTGGGCAAGCTGGTGGCCAACGACGATGCCAGCTACCAGTACCTGGCCGAGTCGATTCGCATGCATCCTGACCAAGACGCGCTAAAAACCATGATGCTCAAAGGCGGCTTTGGTCATGTGGACTATCACAACCTGTCTGGCGGCGTGGTGGCATTGCATGTTGGAATCAAGTGTTAGAGCGTATTGAAATGGGCCATTTGTCCCGCACATATGCCGTGTCTGTGTTTTGTTTTACATGAAGGAGACGTTATGAAAATTTGGTCTGTTGTTCTTTCCGCTGCAATGGCACTGAGCTTCGGCTTTGCGGCCACCAGTGCTGAGGCTGCCCGTTTGGGCGGTGGTAAATCGACTGGCAAGCAGTCGTCCAACGTGACGCAGCGCGATGCCGCCAAACCAGCTACGCCAGCGGCACCTGCCGCAGCGCCTGCCGCCGCACCTAAAAAGCCTTGGGGCGCGATGCTTGGCGGTTTGGCAGCAGGTTTGGGCTTGGCCTGGCTCGCATCGTCGCTTGGTTTGGGTGGTGCCATGGCCAACATCATGATGTTCGCCTTGCTGGCACTGGTCGCTGTGTTGGTCATCGGTTTTGTGATGCGCAAAATGAAGGGCGGCGGTGCAGCCCAAGGCAACTCGCCTTTTGCCATGCAAGGTGCAGGTAATGCAGCAACACCCAAAAGCTACAACCCGGAAAACGTGGGCAATGATGCTTCGGCTCGCCCTTGGGAGCGCAACAGCATGGCGTTTGACGCCAGCAAAGCGGCTGGGACGGGTTCGATGATCGGTTCTGGTCTGTCGGGTTCGCAGTCATGGGGCGTGCCCGCTGACTTTGATGCAGAGGGTTTCCTGAAAGCTTGCAAAGCCAACTTTTTGACGCTGCAAGATGCCTGGGACAAGTCAGACATCAACAACTTGCGCGCCATGATGACGGACGAGATGCTGGGCGAAATTAAAACCCAACTGGCTGAACGTGAATCGCACACGGGTGTGGGTGTGAACAAGACCGACGTGCAAATGCTGGATGCCAAGCTGCTTGGCATTGAAGAGCTGGCCGATGTGTATATGGCCAGCGTCGAGTTCTCGGGCATGATCCGCGAAGACGCATCGGCAGGTGCCAGCCCTTTCCGCGAGGTGTGGAACATGACCAAGCCGCGTAACGGCAGCGGTGGCTGGCTGGTAGCCGGGGTACAAGCGCTCCAATAAAAAGGTCTCTGCCCGACAAGGGTGGTTTATAAGTGAAAATCGGGAACGTATGACCAACACGTTCCCTTTTTCTTTTCTGGAATCTGTCGCCACGCGTTTTCAGCCCCCCGCATGGGTGGTGAGTGAAACGCAGCAGCGACTGGTGCTCTTTTTAAACCATGTCCTGATGCAGGAAAAAGAAGCCCAAGACCGGCTGGCCCGCAAGAAAGGCAGTGTGCTGCACATCCGCTGGGGTTTGTTTGCGCTTGATCTGCTCATCACACCTGCGGGTTTGCTGGACAAGGCCAGCACTGCTGCCAAGCCCGATTTATTGGTTGCCGTGGCCGTTGACTCTCCCATGGCCCTGCTGCAATCGGCGATGGCTGGCAAGTCGCCACCCGTCAAGATTGAAGGCGATGTTCAGCTGGCGGCTGAACTCGGCTGGCTGGCTGAAAACCTGCGCTGGGACTTTGAAGAAGACTTGTCTCGCGTGGTGGGTGACATACCTGCCCATGCCATGGCTGACGCTGCCAGGCGGGTTGGGCAGGCGGTGAAATCGTTTTTAGCCACCGCTCCGGGTAGCCCCTTCAAAGCTGCAACCGACACCGCCATGAAAGCTGCTTCATGAGCCGTATTTTCAGAGGCTTCTTTATCGTCTGGACAGTGCTGCGTTTTGGCCTGGACGAACTGGTGTTGTCAGGCTTTCAAAAGCCGTGGATCAAGCTGATTCGCCGCATGGTGTCGGTGGGTCGCAATTTGCGGGCGCCGCGAGGCGAACGCCTGCGCGAAGCGCTGGAAAGTCTGGGGCCTATTTTTGTCAAATTTGGTCAGGTGATGTCAACCCGCCGCGACTTGCTGCCGCCCGATATTGCTGATGAACTGGCACGCCTGCAAGACCGCGTGCCGCCGTTTGATTCCGCTTTGGCGATTGCCATGATTGAAAAATCATTTGGCAGGCCACTGGACAAGATTTTTGCCAGCTTTGACCACACGCCGATCGCCAGTGCGTCGATTGCCCAGGTTCACTTTGCGACGTTGCCTGATGGCCGCGAAGTCGCCGTCAAGGTGCTGCGTCCCAACATGTTGCCCGCCATTGAAAAAGACCTCGCCCTGATGCACATGATGGCGGGCTGGGTGGAGGGCGCGTCTAGCGATGGCAAGCGCCTGAAACCGCGCGAGGTGGTCGGCGAGTTTGACAAGTACCTGCACGACGAGCTGGACCTGCTGCGCGAAGCCGCCAGCGCCGCCCAACTGCGGCGCAACATGGCGGGGCTTGACCTGGTCATGATTCCCGAGATGATCTGGGACTACTGCATGCCCGACGTGATGGTCATGGAGCGCATGAAAGGCGTGCCCATCAGCCAGACCCAGCGGCTGCGTGATGCGGGTGTGGACATGAAAAAACTCGCACGCGACGGCGTGACGATCTTTTTTACCCAGGTGTTTCGTGACGGGTTTTTTCATGGTGACATGCACCCCGGCAACATTCAGGTCAGCCTTGAGCCCGCCACTTTTGGGCGATATATTTCGCTGGACTTTGGCATCGTCGGCACATTGACGGAAATTGACAAGGAATACCTGGCACAAAACTTCAGCGCGTTTTTCAGGCGTGACTACAAGCGTGTGGCAGAGCTGCACATTGAATCCGGCTGGGTGCCTGCCAGTACCCGCGTTGACGAGCTGGAATCCGCCATTCGCGCCTGCTGCGAGCCGTACTTTGACAGGCCACTGAAAGAAATATCACTTGGCTTGGTGTTGATGCGGCTGTTTCAAACCTCACGCCGCTTTCATGTCGAAATTCAGCCGCAGCTGGTGTTGCTTCAAAAAACACTGCTCAACATTGAAGGCCTGGGCCGTGAACTGGACCCGGACCTGGACTTGTGGAGCACCGCCAAACCGTTTTTGGAAAAATGGATGATCGAGCAAATCGGCCCTGAAAAGCTGCTCGCCCAGCTCAAGGCTGAGGCGCCGTCATATGCCAAGCTGTTGCCGCTTTTGCCCCGGCTTTTGTCTGACTATTTGAAACGCCAGCCAGAAGCCAACCAGCGCAGCCTGGTTGAGTTGCTGGCCGAGCAGAAACGGACGAATAAATTGCTCCAGGGCATTATTTATGGGGGGGTCGGCTTTTTGCTGGGCCTGGTGGTCATGCAGGTGGTCCTGAGAGTTCGGCTTTTTTAGCCCACAGCTTATAATTTGAGGCTTTGCACTTTGGCACCGACCCAGAGCGCTCACCTGAAAAACCACCTCAAGCCATGCCAATTTACGCCTATAAATGCGAGTCCTGCGGGCATGCCAAAGATGTTCTGCAAAAAATGTCCGATGCCCCGCTGGTTGACTGCCCAGCATGTGGCGCGCCCGCCTTTAAAAAGCAATTGACTGCCGCCGGATTTCAACTCAAGGGCTCTGGCTGGTATGTCACTGATTTTCGTGATGGCAAAGGTGGCGGTGACAAGGCCAAGGACGGTGAAAAATCAAAGGAATCCGGCAGCTCTGATAAAGCGGATGCGCCCGCCAGCAGTGGATCAGAAGCAGCAGCGACTCCCGCCAAGGCAGAAACCGCATCGCCTGCACCTGCGCCCGCAGTAGCCAGCCCAGCGCCCGCACCCAAGGTTACGCCATGATGGCCGCCGTACGCAAATGGTTGCTGGCCGGGCTACTGGTGCTGGTGCCATTGGCTATCACGGTCTGGTTGCTGAACTGGTTTATTGCCACGCTGGATCAAACCTTGCAAATCCTGCCTGGTAACTGGCATCCGGACAAACTGATTGGTTTTCACATTCCTGGTTTTGGCGTGTTGCTGGCTCTTTCCACAGTTCTCTTGATAGGCGCAATTGCCAGCAACTTTTTTGGTAAAAAATTGGTGAGCTGGTGGGACGCACTGCTCAGCCGCATCCCCATCGTCCGGTCCATTTATTCCAGCGTCAAGCAAGTGTCAGACACGCTGTTTTCTGAAAACGGCAATGCGTTTCGCAAGGCCCTGCTGGTGCAGTGGCCGCGTGAAGGTGTCTGGACGATTGGTTTTCAAACCGGCACGCCCGGTGGTGATGTGGTCAACCATCTTCCGGGTGATTACGTCAGTGTTTATGTACCCACCACACCGAACCCAACAGGCGGCTACTTTGTCATGCTCAAGCGTGAGGACTGCATCGAGCTCAAGATGAGCGTTGATGAGGCCTTGACCTACGTGATTTCCATGGGTGTTGTGGTGCCTGGCAGTGCGGCCACCTACAAGCCCAAGTAATTTTTTTAAGAGTCTTTTTATGTCCTCCCAAATGCGTTCAAATTATTGCGGTCTGGTGACCGAAGCCCTGATGGGCCAAACTGTTTCCCTGTGCGGCTGGGTGAACCGCAGGCGTGACCACGGTGGCGTGATTTTTGTCGACCTGCGTGATCGCGAAGGCTACGTGCAGGTCGTATGCGACCCAGACCGTGCTGACATGTTCACCACCGCTGAAGGTGTACGCAACGAGTTTTGCATTCAGGTCAAAGGCATTGTGCGTGCGCGGCCTGAAGGCACGGTCAATGAAGGCCTCAAAAGCGGCAAGATTGAAGTGCTGTGCCACGAGATGACGGTACTCAACCCCAGCGTCACGCCGCCGTTTCAGCTGGACGACGACAACCTGTCTGAGACCACGCGCCTCACGCACCGCGTGCTGGACCTGCGCCGCCCTTACATGCAAAACAACCTGATGCTGCGCTACCGCGTGGCGATGGAAACCCGCAAGTTTCTGGACGCCAACGGTTTCATTGACATTGAAACGCCAATGCTGACCAAAAGCACACCCGAAGGCGCGCGTGACTATTTGGTACCCAGCCGCGTCAATGAAGGCATGTTTTTCGCGCTGCCGCAAAGCCCACAGCTGTTCAAACAGCTGTTGATGGTGGCGGGTTTTGATCGCTACTACCAGATCACCAAATGCTTTCGCGACGAGGACCTGCGTGCTGACCGCCAACCCGAATTTACGCAGATTGATATTGAAACGTCTTTCATGGGCGAGCAGGACATTCGTGACATGTTCCAAGGCATGATCAGTAACATTTTCAAAACGGTGCTCAACACCGATTTGGGCGAGTTCCCTGTCATGGCCTACGCTGATGCGATGCACCGTTTTGGCTCAGACAAGCCGGATTTGCGCGTCAACATGGAGTTCACCGAACTCACTGACGTGATGGCTGATGTGGACTTTAAAGTCTTCAGTGTGCCTGCCACCACCCCCGGTGGCCGTGTGGTGGCGCTGCGTGTGGCGGGTGGCGCTGAAATGCCGCGCAGCGAGATTGATGCCTACACCGAATTCGTCAAAATCTACGGTGCCAAAGGCCTGGCCTGGATCAAGGTCAACGACATGGCCAAGGGTCGCGACGGTTTGCAAAGCCCCATCGTCAAGAACATTCATGACGCAGCCATTGCCGAGATTTTGAAGCGCACGGGTGCCGCCAATGGCGACCTGCTGTTCTTTGGCGCTGATAAAGCCAAAATCGTCAACGACAGCATCGGCGCATTGCGCTTGAAGGTCGGCTTGAGCGTCTTGGGTAAAAAGTTGGGCCTTTTCACGGCTGGCTGGAAGCCATTGTGGGTGGTTGACTTTCCGATGTTTGAACACGACGAAGCCAACAACCGCTGGAGCGCCGTACACCACCCATTTACTGCGCCCAAAGACGGCCACGAAGACTGGATGGACACGGACCCTGGCAAGTGCATTGCCAAGGCCTACGACATGGTGCTCAATGGCTGGGAACTCGGTGGTGGCTCGGTGCGTATCCACCAGGCCGATGTGCAGAGCAAGGTGTTTGACGCCCTCAAAATCGGCCCTGAAGAGGCGCAAGAAAAGTTCGGCTTTCTGCTCGACGCCCTGCAATACGGCGCGCCACCGCATGGCGGCCTGGCGTTTGGTCTGGACCGCATCGTGACCATGATGACGGGTGCAGAATCCATCCGCGACGTGATTGCCTTCCCGAAAACCCAGCGCGCTCAGTGCCTGCTGACGCATGCGCCCAGCCCGGTGGATGAGAAGCAGCTCAAGGAATTGCACATTCGCTTGCGGGCGCCAGCAGCGGCTTAACGCTTATCTGTCAAGGCTCTCAACGGAAGGAAGCGGCAGGTGTCAAGGGGTCATGACAAGCTTCAAAATACCTGAGTCCGTCCTGGTCGTCATCCACACGCCAGAGCGTGATGTGTTGCTGATTGAGCGGATTGACTACCCTGGCTTTTGGCAAAGCGTGACAGGCTCCAAAGATTTTCCAGGCGAGTCGCTGGTAAATGCAGCAGTTCGTGAAGTGCAGGAAGAAACAGGCATTCAGGCGGATGCCAGCCACCTCAAGGATTGGGCTGTGTCCAATATTTACGACATTTACCCAGCCTGGCAGCACCGTTACGCGCCCGGCGTCACCCGCAACACCGAGCACGTGTTCAGTTTGTGCGTCCCTTCTGAAACGCCGATTACCCTGAGCCCCACCGAGCACACTGCCTTTCAATGGCTGCCTTACCGTGATGCGGCGGATGTCTGCTATTCGCCCTCCAACGCAGAGGCGATATTGATGTTGCCCCGCTTTTTGACGTAACCTCAGCGCATGAAGTCAAGCCGCCAGCCGGATAAAAAATCCCGACACATCGCTGAAAATCTTCGCCTGTTACAAGGTGGCCGCGAGTTCTTCCCTGCGCTGGTTGAAGCGGTTGATGGCGCGGTTGCCTGGGTGCAGATGGAAACCTATCTGTTCGATGTTTTTGGCACCGGTGCGGATGTTGTCAATGCACTGATTCGTGCGGCCCAGCGGGGGGTAACTGTGCAGGTGCTGGTCGATGGCATCGGCACACGCCCACTGCCGTTAGAGTGGCAAGAAAAAATACGCAGCGCGGGCGTGCAGTGGTGTGTCTATTCGCCCCTGGCATCGAGCTGGACCATTTTGCAGCCGCTTGCCTGGCGCAGATTGCACCGCAAGTTGTGCGTGGTTGACCAGCGCTTGATGTTTTGCGGGGGCATCAATGTGCTGGATGATTTGTATGACCCCAACCACGGCGCTTTGACGGAGCCGCGTTTTGACTTTGCCATTTCAGCCACGGGCCCACTGGCCATTGATGCGGCCGAAGCCGTGACGCTGCTGTGGTGGCGTGTGCAGGCAGGCTACAGCGCACGTCAGAGCCATTTAAGTGCTGCATGGGATGCGTTCAAAGCGTCGGGCTACGGCGGCCGAACCACAGACACACTGGTGCCTGCCACGCCACGCGAAACAAGTGGCAACATGCCGGTTGCCCATGCTGCGCTGGTGCTGCGGGACAATTTGCGCAACCGCAGCAGCATTGAAAAAAGTTACCTCAAGGCGATTGGCCATGCACGGAGTGATATCGTGATTGCCAACGCTTATTTTTTGCCAGGCGGCAAACTGCGCCGGGCGTTGGTTGGTGCGGCGCGGCGAGGTGTCAAAGTCACTGTGCTGTTGCAAGGCAGGTACGAATATTTTATGCAGTACCACGCGGCCAGACCGGTGTATGACGCACTGCTCAAGGAAGGCGTTGAAATTCATGCCTATGCCAAAAGCTTTTTGCATGCCAAGGTGGCCGTCATTGATGGTCACTGGGCAACGGTCGGCTCGTCCAATCTTGACCCTTTGAGCCTGCTGCTTGCACGCGAGGCCAATGTGGTGATTGAAGGTGCAGCATTTGCCAACGAATTGCGGGACTGCCTGCTCCATGAAGTGGCTCTGCAAAATTGCCGGATTGACCAGACAGCCCATTTGCAGCGGCCCGTGATCAAGCGCTTGCTGGACTGGTTTGCCTACGGCGTGATGCGGACTTTGCTGTGGGTGACGGGCAAGCGTTATTGATACCCTGACGCATGCAAGATTTGATTGTTCAAAGGCCTGAGGGCCTGTACTGTCCGCCTGGCGATTTTTACATTGACCCCTGGCGGGCAGTTGATCGTGCTGTGATCACCCACGCCCATGCAGACCACGCGCGTACCGGGCACGGGCACTACCTGGCTGCTGCCTCGGCTGAAGGCGTGCTGCGTTCGCGTTTGGGTCAAGGTATTGCACTGCAAGCCGTGCAGTATGGCGAGGTGGTCACGCACAACGGCGTGACGGTTTCGCTGCATCCTGCAGGCCATGTGCTGGGCTCAGCCCAAGTGCGCTTGCAGCATGGCGGCCAGACCTGGGTGGCCAGTGGTGACTACAAGGTGGCACCTGATGCGACGTGCGTGCCGTTTGAAGCCGTACGTTGCGATGTGTTCATCACAGAATCGACTTTCGGTTTGCCTATTTACCGTTGGCGGCCAGATGTTGAGGTGTTTGCCGAGATCAATGCCTGGTGGGCGGCCAATGCGGCAGTGGGCAGAGCCAGCGTGCTGATGTGCTACAGCTTTGGCAAGGCGCAACGTATTTTGAGTGGTGTTGATGCATCCATCGCCCCCATCGTTGTGCACAGCGCGATTCAAACGCTCAACACCGCTTACCGTGATGCGGGGGTAAATTTGCCAGAGACAAAGTTGGTCAGTGAAGTCGCTGATCCGGCAGATTTCAAACGCGCACTGGTGTTGTGCCCGCCCAGCGCAGCTGTCGGCCCATGGATTAAAAGATTTGGTGACTTCAGCGATGCGTTCGCCAGCGGCTGGATGCAACTTCGCGGCGCAAGGCGCAGGGGCAGCTATGACAAGGGCTTTGTGCTGAGTGACCACGCCGACTGGCCGGGGCTGATGGGTGCGATTGGCGGTACCGGGGCAAATCGCGTCATCGTCACGCACGGCAGCATTCCTGTCATGGTGCGGTATCTTTCTGAACAAGGCCTGCAGGCGGAGTCTTTTCATACCGAATACGGCGACGATACGGCTGAAGAAAAGGTGGCCGCATGAAGCACTTTGCCAGCCTCTTTACCGAGCTGGACAGCACCACCTCGACCAACGCCAAAGTCGCAGCCTTGCAGGCTTACTTCAACGTTGCGCCCCCAGCTGATGCCGCTTGGGCGGTGTATTTTTTGTCCGGCGGCAAGCCGCGGCAGGTGGTTAAAACCGCCACGTTGCGTGCCCTGGCTTGCGATGCTGCGGGCATTGACGACTGGCTGTTTGACGAGTGCTACCACGCGGTGGGCGACCTGGCAGAAACCATTGCCTACGTGCTGCCGCTGGACTTTGAGGCAAGCGACGTGGGCCTGGCGGTCTGGATGGAAGAACGCTTGCTTCCCTTGCGCGGCTTGAATGAAGACGAGATTGCCCAGCGCATCAAAAGCTATTGGCGCGAGCTCGATTCGCGTGGCCGGTTTTTACTGATAAAACTGGTGGGTGGCGGCTTTCGGGTGGGGGTCAGCAAGCTGCTGGTACAGCGTGCGCTGGCTGCCCATTCAGGCATTGACGCCAAACGCATTGCCCAGCGCATGATGGGTTATGTGGATGCAAAGGTGCTGCCGACGGCGCATAAATTTGAAGCACTGATTGCCCAGACTGAAATCGGTGAGGCTGATGTGATGGACGCAGGCCAGCCGTATCCGTTTTTTCTGGCGCATCAGCTCGATGCGGCGCTCGCTGACTTTGACAGCAAGCTGGGTCCGGTGAGCGACTGGCAAGTCGAGTGGAAGTACGACGGTATTCGCGGGCAGATCGTCAAGCGGGCAGGGCAGGTGTGGGTCTGGTCGCGCGGCGAAGAACTGGTGACGGAGCGCTTTCCGGAAATTGTGGCGCTGGCAGCTAGCTTGCCCGATGGGACGGTGCTGGATGGGGAGATCATGGTGTGGGCTGACAGCGCCCCGGCCCCGTTTGCACTTCTTCAACAGCGCATTGGGCGCAAAACGCTGGGTAAAAAAATCCTGGCAGATGCACCTGTCACGTTTATGGCCTACGATCTTCTGGAGGCGGGTGGTTTTGACATTCGAATGCAGCCACAACGTGTGCGGCGCGTGCAGCTGGAACAGATGTTGAGCGGTACGAAGCTGAAACTTTCGCCGATTGAGCGCCTTGATTCATGGACTGACTTTGAAAATTTGAGGCGTGAATCCCGCGCGCGTGGCGTTGAGGGCTTCATGCTCAAGCGCATGGACGCCGCGTATGGAACAGGTCGAACGAAGGCCGACGGTCTGTGGTGGAAGTGGAAGATCGAACCCATGACGATTGACTGCGTACTGATCTATGCGCAAGCCGGTCATGGCAGGCGGGCATCGCTCTACACCGACTACACCTTTGCCGTATGGAATCGCCCACCCGTAAACCAGGACGAAGCCGATGCTGTCGTTAAAGCGATTGAAAAACGCGAACCCGCCAAAGAAGGTGCTTTGCAACTGGTGGCTTTCGCCAAAGCCTATTCCGGCCTGACCGATGAGGAGTTCAAGCAGATCGACAGCGTGATTCGCAAAACCACACTCGAAAAGTTTGGACCGGTTCGCAGTGTCAAACCGACGCTGGTGTTTGAGCTGGGTTTTGAGGGCATCAACCTGAGCCCGCGCCACAAAAGCGGCATTGCGGTGCGCTTTCCGCGCATGCTGCGTATCCGCAGTGACAAGCCGCTCTATGAGGCCAATACCCTGGACGACTTGAAGTCGCTATTAAAAACGTAGCTGCTTGCGCCCGAATCTATTGGATTACAGCCATTAAATAGCCCTAAAAACCCCTGAAAATGACGTTTTTGAGGCAGACTGGTAACATTCGGCAATGCTTATGAAAACGAACACTCCTTCACAAGACGCAACCGACCACGGCACCCCCGTCTCGGTCAAAATTCGCGAGCGCATAGCAGCGGCTCAAAAACGCTTCAATGCCAACGACAACATTGCCCAGTTTATTGAGCCAGGCGAGCTTGAAAAGCTGCTGGATGAAGTTGAAGGCAAGATGAAGGGCGTGCTTGAAAGCATGGTCATCGACACCGAGACCGATCACAACACCAACAACACGGCCCGCCGCGTTGCCAAGATGTACCTCAATGAAGTCTTCAAGGGCCGCTATGTTGCAGCGCCAACGATTACTGAATTCCCCAACGCAGAGCACCTCAATGAGCTGATGATCGTCGGCCCCATCACGGTACGCAGTGCCTGCTCGCACCATTTTTGCCCGGTCATCGGCAAAATCTGGATTGGTGTGCTGCCCAACGAGCACACCAACGTGATTGGTCTGTCAAAGTACGCACGCCTGGCCGAGTGGATCATGGGCAGGCCGCAAATTCAGGAAGAAGCGGTGGTGCAACTGGCCGACCTGATTCAGGAAAAAACATCACCCGATGGCCTGGCCATCGTCATGGAGGCCAGCCACTTTTGTATGGGCTGGCGCGGTGTGAAAGACCTTGACAGCAAAATGATCAATTCAGTCATGCGCGGCAAGTTCCTCAAAGACCCGAACCTGCGTCGGGAGTTTTTGGCGCTTATTCCTAAAACCACCAGCAATTAACCCTTGTTGATTCACTTCGTCAATTTACTTCGTTAATTCATTACGGTTATTCAGGATTAAAAATATGTTGGTACGCCTTCTTTATGCCAGTCGGGTTGTTGAGTCTGCTGCTGCGGCCACCGAGTCCATTCTGGCGCAGTCGCGCAGCCACAACCCGGCTTGCGGCATCACCGGCATTCTTTGTTATGGTGGCGGTATTTTTTTGCAGGCGCTTGAAGGGGGCCGCATGCAGGTCAGCGAGCTGTACGGCCACATTCAAAAAGATGTGCGCCATAAAGATGTCGTGCTGCTGCACTATGAAGAAATTTCAGAGCGCCGTTTTGGCGGCTGGACCATGGGTCAGGTCAATGTGGCCAAGCTCAACACGTCCATCTTGCTGAAGTATTCTGAAAAGCCAGAGCTGGACCCTTATGCCGTGTCAGGAAAAATGTCGCTGGCTTTGCTTGAAGAGTTGATGGCCACCGCTTCCATCATTGGCCGTTCATAAATTGACGCTACTCCATTGACAATGCTCTTGGGCTGCGATTTTTCAAGCAGCCCCACCCGCCAAAAACCGATTGTCTTTGCCCTTGGCTTCAGCATCAAGGGGCGCGTCCAGCTGTCAAAACTGGAGCACGTCACATCGCTTGACGCGTTTGTTGCATGGCTGGCGCAGCCGCAAAGCTGGCTGGGTGTGTTTGACTTGCCGTTTGGCCTGCCGCGCGAGCTAATCGAACATTTGCAATGGCCTTTGAGCTGGCCCGAGCTGATCAAACACTATGCCGCTTTGAGCCGCGAGGACATTCGCGCCAACTTTGCCGCCTTTTGCGATGCGCGACCTGTGGGTGGCAAATTCGCTCACCGCGCAGCCGACAAACCCGCCGGCTCCAGCCCTTCGATGAAGTGGGTCAACCCGCCGGTGGCCTTCATGTTGCATGCGGGCGTGCCGCGTTTGCTGGACTCTGGCGCGCACTTCCCCGGCCTTTTTGAAGGTGACAAAACCCGCGTGGCGCTGGAAGGCTACCCCGGCCTGCTGGCACGCGAAGTGCTGGGCAGCCGCAGTTACAAAAGCGACGACAAAGCCAAACAAACACCCGAGCGTCTGATTGCCCGCAAAGATTTGATCACCGCGTTAGAGCTGGGCCAGACGCGGCTTGGCTTGCGTTTAAAGCTGACCCACGCCCAGCGCGACATGCTGGTGGGCGATGCCAAAGGCGACAGCCTGGACGCCGTGCTGTGCCTGATGCAGGCTGCGTGGGCACAAGGGCAGCACGATGAGGGCGCAGCGCTTTACGGCTTGCCACCCAACACCGATCCGCTGGAAGGCTGGATCATCACGGCTTGAGGTTGCAGTCGAAGTATTCCCGCTACCCACCCCGGGCACTGCGGCCAAAGACTTTGGGGTCGTCGCTACTTAGCGGAGCGGCTCTACTGGACGCGACACTGGAGCCCGTATATTGATTTGGATTTTGATACCACTGACGAATGTCATTTTTGAGTACATCCGCCGACATAGACGGCAACCCTAGACTCTGCGCCTCGTTGATCATCGCATCGGCAGTTTGAAAAGATTGTTCAAGTGAGTCGGTAGGTTGAAGAGTTTTTCTTGATGCCTCTTGCCCATCACGTCGGATGACAAGAACCATTGGCTTGCTGCCGTCAGTATTTTGAAATCTAAGCACGGGGTCAGCAACAAACCATGTCACCCCAATTTGCTTTCCGTTTTTAAACATGGCTTTTACATGCCAGCGTACTTTGCCGCGGACTGGACCGGCATCAAATTGATAGCTAAGTATCCCAACATTAGTGGCTAAACCGTTTTCGCAGCTACCGGTCCATTGAACAGGTTGCTCAACCGTTGTTCCTGCTGCCAATAGCAAGCTACAGCCACTGTCTGTCTTGAGCGTTTGTATCTGAATCGCCTGCCCCCAAGCCCCACCCGCCCCCAAGCTCCCAAGCAAAACCAGCACCCGCAAGGCGCGGCGTGTATTTGTTTTTGTTTTTGTGGTGCTCATGCTGTTTGCCGCTGGTTAATTACAACGGCCACTCAGGCCTTGACCTTGCACGAAAGTCACATCAACCGGCATGGCAGGCGCTTTGCAGGCAAACCAGTACACCATTTCGGTATTGCGATTGTGCGCAGCGACTGATACGCCAGCGCCAGGCGTATGCATACCGATCTGTTGCTTTTCGCAGTCAAAATCTGCTGACCAGTTAAAGCCGCCTTGCGTGATGCGCGGCTTGTAATTGCAGGTGTCGAAATTTACTCTGTATGAGCAGGTATTTTTGAATGCGCCAAAGTTGCCAGAGCCTGCATTGTCAATTGCAACGCACTGATGCGCTTCAGCCGCTGGGTCATGTGTTTTGCGCTTGCCCTGCCGCGCCTGGTCAGCGCGGGCTTGGTTTTGTGTGGCGCGTAGCTGCGCTTGGGCTGCTTGTTGTTGGGCTCCATCGTTGGATTGCCCCCCGCCTGCGCTTGCTGCATTGCGTTCACGACTTACATTGCGCCTCAAGCAAGCGATATGGTCGGCAGGAACCACAGGTCGTTGTTGCAACAGTAGCGTGCAATCCTCTTTGGGGCCTGTGACTCGGCTATCTTGCTCTGCTTGCTGCTGAGCGGGCAGAGCTTGCGTTGTTTGCGAATTTGAATTACCAGCTATGCAATATTTAACGATGCAAATACTAGTATTTAGTGCCGCAGTCATTTCACGATTACCAATGCCCGTCTTATCCTGTAGGGCTCTCAAATTCTCTTGAGCACTCATTACCACATTTTCATTTTCTTTTTGAGATCGAGCCTTGCATTGTTCGTACCAATTCTTCGATATGTCTCTAGCTCTGCTTTCGCCCTCACCCGGCTGGCTCCGCTCACTAAGTACACGGGCGTAGGCTCTTTCTTCATTCTCGCAAATCGCCCAAGCTGGATTAAGCACGCTATATAGAACTACAAGAATACAGAAACACCGCAGCCATCTATTCATCATCACTCTCCCAAAGTATTAATTTTTTGCATGGCTGTTGAGCCGGATATCAACCACCACGCGCAGAACGGCCAAATACTTTGGGGTCGTCGCGCATGGTGTTGGTTTGTGCGGTGGGGGCTGGTGCCGTGCCGTTGTTGGCAACCCGTGGGTTGCTGTAGTCGTCGGTGTATTCCTTCATCATGCCGTAGGGGTTTTGGTCCCAGGTTTTGGCGATGTTGGTCAGGTAGTCGCGGTTGGCGCTGGCGTACTGGCCACCGGCTTTGATGGCCTCTGTGCTGATGGCGTCGAGCAGTTGCGGCAGGTTGTAGTCAGGTTGCTCCCTGACGGCTCTAAACGGGTTGCTGTTGTCTGGCAGCGTTAAAAAAAGCCTGCCGCCCTGGTTGATGGCCATGCGCAGCCCGTCAAAACGGCCCTGCTGCATAACGCCGATGCGCATGCCTATGAAGTCTTGAATCGGCTCGTTGCCAACTTTGAGCTTCCAGCTCACGCCGTACAGCACCGAGCCTTGAAAAAACCCATTCACGCAATTGCCCGCCACATTGAGCAATTGCGCCTCAACCACAGACACGGTGGCCGGGTGATAAAGCTTGCAACCGGCTTTGTTGGTCAGCAAGATTTCAGTCGGTTGCGTTTGGGCCTGAGCTGGGGCGGTTGAAAGTATCACCGTTGCCGCCAGCGCTGTTGCCAGTAAACAGGCTTTGGTTAGGTATTGAGGGTTAACAAATTGTTTCAACATACCTCGAATGTACTGGATGATTTTGGTTTTTGTCATCCCCCAATTGGGGGATAAGCGCGGCCTAGGGTAAGTGCTGATTGGGCGATTTGCCAAAGTAACAGCGCCCCAAAGAGTGCCCAGCCCTCAAACCTCGGTCTCCACATCCGGTATTCGGTTAAACGCAATCCGCATCGGTGCGGTGTCTCTAGCGTCATGTGATGCTGCAAAGTAGAGCGTGTTTTTGCCATAGGTTTTGTTCAGCTTGTCCATGGCTGCATCCAGCTTGCCACGGTCGCGCGTGGCGGGTTCTGCAGCTTCTGGCGCATCTGGGAAGTCAAACAGATCTGGCGTGTGCTGCCCCACCAGCACCAGGCCGTGCATCGTCACATTGACGGCCTTTGGGTGCTGCAATTCTTGCAGGCCGCTGAGCCACAGCTTTTGCAGCACCTGTAGAAAAAAACCAGTGTCTTGCATCTGGCCAAACTGGGCGTCGCGCCCCCCGCCCGGTGATGTTTTATAGCGGTGGTCGCAGCGCACGCTGATGGACATGGCCGTGGCGTAAAAGCCTTGCTTGCGCAGGCGCATGGCGGCTTTTTGCGTCAAGCGCATCAGTACACCCAATGCGCCTTCGGGGTTGCGCAGCTCAGGCGGCAGCACATGTGAATGGCCCAGTGAGCGTGCAGTGGTGGTGCGCGGGCCGTACCACTGGCCGCGCAGCATGTCGTGCATTTCACTGCCCGCCACGCCGCCCCACACGCTGTGCAGCACATCACGCGGTGCGGCGCACAGCTCGGCCATGCTGAAAATCCCCGCCACCTGCAGCCGTTCGAGCATGCGCTTGCCAATGCCTTGCACGTCTTGCAGTTTGAGTGGGTGCAGTCGTTCGGGCAACTCGCTTTGCTCAATCACCACCAGCCCGTCCGGCTTTTGCATGTCAGACGCGAGCTTGGCCAGCAGCGTGTTGGGCGCAATGCCGACGGAGCAGCGCAGGCAGATGCCGACCGTGTTCATCACCTCTTTTTTGATGCTGTGGGCAATGGCCACGGCTTTGTCGCGCTCGCGCCAGCTGCCGGTCAGCTCGCATTCCATCTCGTCAATTGACAGCACCTGCCGCACCGGGGCCATGCGCTCAACAGCGGCGATGGCCTGGTGGTGAAAATCCACGTAAATTTCATGCTTGGCCTCTACAAACACAATCTCCGGGCACAGCCGTTTGGCATCTTCGACTGACGTACCGGTCTTCACGCCAAAAGTTTTGGCCTCAATGCTGGCAGCGATGCAGGACGTGCCATGCGCCATCACCGGCAGCACGCCCACGGGCCGTCCACGCAGGTGTGGTTTGATTTGCTGCTCGACCGAGGCAAAGTAGGAATTGAAGTCAACGAAAAGGCTGCGGAGCATGGCGGGGACGGGTTAAAATAACTGGATAAAAAAACAGTATAAAGAGTTGTCGCTAAAAATGTTTGTTTTAAGCGCTCGCAAGCCGTTAAACCTTAAAAATCAACAAAAAATGACCAAAAATCACGGTTTTCAGGCATGTTTTAGGCCTGTAGCCCAATGGATTCGGGCGCAAGCAGCTATTAAATTGATAGTGGTTGCCGGGTTGGTGCTGGCAGCGGTGCAAGCCCCAGCGGCCAGCCAGCGCGCGCAGTCGGGCACAGTGACCCGCGTGGTGGACGGCGATACGGTGTGGGTGCAAACGGCTGGCTCTGGCAAACCCCTGAAAGTCCGGCTCCAGGGCATTGATGCGCCCGAGATTTGCCAGGCAGGCGGCACAGAGGCCCAGGACGCTTTGAGGCGCCAGGTGCTGGGCCAACACGTCACGCTGACATCACGTGCGCATGACGACTATGGCCGCACGGTTGGCACGGTGCATGTCCAGGGTCAGGATGTCGGCCGCTGGCTGGTTGCCAATGGTCATGCCTGGGTGTACAGCTACCGCCACAAAAAAGCTCCTTACGCTGATGAATTCGCGCAAGCCCAAGCGGGGCGGCGTGGTGTGTTCATTGATGCGCAGGCAGAAGAACCCCGTGTTTTTCGCAAACGTAATGGCAGCTGCTATTCAAATCGAAAACGCCACTCGTCCTACAAAAAAAGCAGTGGCTTCTGACGGGGGGCCGTCAAGCACGCCATTAAAGTTAAACAACAGGCTGTTGTAGATGGGCGGCTTGCACTTTTTAACTTTTCAAAGGACGCATCATGAACAAAGACCAAATCAAGGGACGTGTTGAACAGGCAACGGGCAAAGTCAAGGAAGTCGCGGGCAAGGTGGTTGGCAATGACAAGCTGAAAAGCGAAGGTCAAGGGGAGCAGGTCAAAGGAAAAGTGCAGGCGGGCTTTGGTGATGCCAAAGAACATGCGAAAGACCAGGCTAAAAAAGTCATCGACAAGCTTTAAGGCAATAACCATGCTTACTTACACATTCCCCTCAACGCCGCTGCGCATCAAAGTGCTTGTCCTGTCTGTACTTGCCGTAACAGTGCTGGGTGCCTGCGGTAAAAAAGACGAAGGCAAAACGGTAGGGCAAAAGCTTGACTCCGCCGTGGCCAGCACCGAGCAGGCCGCCACCGAGGCCAAAGCCAAAGCAGAAGCCTCCATGGCCAGAGCGGGCGACGCGATGAAAGACGCAGCCCAAAAGGCAGAAGCCTCGGGAGGCAAATCCGCTGAGACGATGGCTGGCAAGGTCGATGACGCAGCCATCACTGCATCGGTGCTGTCTGAGTTTGCCAAAGACGCTGATCTGAGTGCCATCAAAATTGATGTCGATACCAAAAGCGGCAGTGTGACGCTGTATGGTCCGGCACCCACGGCTGCGGCACGCGACAAAGCCACGGTGCTTGCCAAAAGCATCAAGGGCGTGACTTCGGTCAGCAACAAGCTGGTGGTCAAAGCCAGCTAATAACTGGCGGGTCACAGGCTGGCAAAGGCGTAAAAAAACCTCCTGATGGAGGTTTTTTTACGCCTGATCAATCAGGTTGTTTGATCAGTCCATCAAGGACGAACAACGATGTCGTTGCGCACAGCGCGAACATTGTTGACGCTACGTGCAAGCGCTTCTGCCTGTGCTTTTTCAGCGCCTGACTTGGCAAAGCCTGACAGTTGAACCGTGCCGTTGAGTGTTTCAACGCTGATGGATGATGCGGCGACTGTTTTGTCTGACACCATTTTGGCCTTGACGGCGGTGGTGATGGCTGCATCGTCAACATAAGCGCCTGTGGTTTCCTGGCCGCGCACGACAGCGCAGCCGGTTGACAAAACGGTCATGCCAGCCAGGGCGGCGAATGCACATACGAGTGCGGTAGCGCGGACAGCAGTAGGGTTGAATTTCATGATGATTCCTCTTGAGTTGGTTTAATTAAATCGGTGCGAAGTTTTAAAGCCGACCTGTCAGCGGCACCACGCTGACAAACCTGCGGATAGATGTATTGTGTTTCAGCTTTCCAGCCAGTCGGCCAGCTCGTCGGCATGTTCTTCTTCGTCGGCCAGGATGTCTTCAAGCATTCGCCGCGTTGTGGTGTCTTTTTCGCCTATCAGGGCAATCATCTGGTGATAGGCTTCTACGGCCACGCGTTCGGCAATCAGGTTCACGCGCACCATGGTTTTCAAGTCGTTGGATTCGTCGTAGTCTGCGTGGCTACGCGCAAGCAGCGTGCTGGGCGAAAAGTCAGGCTCACCACCCAGTTGCACGATGCGTTTGGCAATGCGGTCAGCATGGGCAGACTCTTCATTGGCGTGGACCATAAACTCTTCGGCGATTTTTGGCGACGCCAGGCCGGTGGCCATGAAGTGATGGCGCTTGTAGCGCAGCACACACACCAGCTCAGTGGCCAGTGAGTCATTGAGTAACTTGATGATGGCTTCACGGTGCGGGCCATAGGCGGGCGTGACAGCGCCGTCATCCAGACTCTTTTTAGCCGCCTTCAGGCCGTCCTCGTTAATCACCAGATCCTCTGGCGGTAGCAGGGTCGATTGCGTCATATCATGTCCTTTGAAGTCTTGGCGGATTCAGATTTTGTAGAAAGCAAAGACATCAGAAGTCCTGAGAATTCTGTTGACTTGATCGTGGCGAACAGCAGGCCAGTCATGGACACCAGCCGCCATGGGCGCGCCAGCACAACCGCAGCACCAGCGCCAGCCGCCACACCTAGCAGCTGCAGCGGTTTTTCACGCGCATAGTTACCCAATATCGGTCTGGCGACATCCATGGCAATGTGTGCAGGATGGTGCTGCCACCACATCCGCACGGCGTGCTTGACGGTGTGCCAGATACCACTTTGGCCGAAGTTGGACTCAGAATTGTGTGCGCCCGCATTCAGGCCGTTTGGCCCTGGCCCGTCACCTTGCAACATGTAGTTGACAAGGGCCGAGCGGCTAAGCCCAAGGCGTTCCAGGGGAGTCAGTTCACGGCCTGTGGTTGTCGTGGCGGTCATATTTTTGATGCGCAGTTCTCAGGCAGCCATACGCAAGGCCGACGTATCGCGCGCAAGCTGTACCTTGAGTTCCGCAAACGTGTCAGCCGGGCTCGGTTTTTTGGCTTCAAATATCGCAACCACAGTTAGCAGCAAAGCCGCGCCCGGCACGGCCACCAGCACCCAGTGAAACTGGTTTTGCAAAATTCCCAGCATCACGGCAATGCCTGCAAGCGATAAGAAAACGGCGCCACACATGACAGCCACCACGCTGGCGACTGCCCGCTTTAGATATTGCGAGCCTGCTGTTTTTGCCTCCTGTCCGATCAGCGCGCTGTAAGCAGACAAATGGTCAATGACCAGATCTGGGCGTTGAATGGCAGTAGAAAAAATGGGATGCAGCATGGGCATGTTGGCGCGCGGGTACTAGATGCGATTGCGCTGGCGGCTGGATGCGACCAGCAAGGCCACGGCGGCGCCAACAGCAGCAGCCATCAGCACAGAGCGCACAGGCTGCTCTGAAACGTACTGGCTGGTCACTGCGCTGTAACGCGAGAGTGATTTTTGCGCCATGTCCTTGGCCTCAGCTGCCATGTCAAAACTTTGCCGCGCCAACTGCTGCGCCTTGGCAGACAGACGATCAACCAGCGGGTCCACATTGTTGCGAAGTTCACGCACCTTGTCTTCTGCCTTGTCCAGTGCATGGTTGGCGTAGTCGCGTGTTGAGTCCACTGCATGACTGGCTGTTTGCAGCATGTCGTCAGATACCTTGCGCATGGCAGGCATGGCATCACGGGTCAAATTGGAAGTGTTGCTGGAGGCAGGGGTAATCATGTGAAATCCTTAAGAAGTGACTAAAAATTGAAAATTGAAAATTGGGAGTCGTTCAGAGCGTCAGTTTTTCCGGACCAGGCTCAGTACAAAACCAACGATGGCCATCGCCGCAAAAATGAAGAAAAGAATTTTTGCAATCTCTACGGCGCCAGCGGCAATGCCACCAAAGCCGAACACGGCAGCAATCAGTGCAATGACCAGAAAAACAACCGAGTAGTGAAGCATCACAATTTCCCTGATGTGGATGAACCTGAAGTGAGTCAAGTTGAAAAGCAGTTGCTGACGCACACTTCTCAAAGACATGCACAAAGGTTAATCAGGTCGCCGCTCATTCATCATCGGCTGTGGCCGCACACGGCTGTAAGCGCTGTGGGTGGTGCGCTGTAGGAGTGAGCTGACAGCTGCTTAATGCGTCTTGGGCAACACGGCAGTAATGCGTGTGCCATTTCCGGGTTTGCTGACCACCGTCAAGCGGCCACCTGCGGCCTCGACGCGGTGCCGCATGCCTGTGATGCCATGGCTGGTCGCACCTATGCTGTCCAGTTCGAACCCCTTGCCGTTGTCTTGCACTTCAATGGATATATAGCCTTCCAGATTCAGCAAACTGACCACTGCCTGCGTTGCTTCTGCATATTTGCCCATGTTGGTCAGGGACTCCTGCACCAGCCGGTAAACGGTGAGCTGGGCCGAGCCGCCCAGCTCTACGGTTTCCAGGTCAGTGGTGATGCTGATGTCTGAGCGTGCCTCAAACTCCCGGGCCAGAATTTCCAGTGACGCGACCAGACCCAGATGTGACAGCGACGATGGCCGGAGGTCTTCAACAATGCGGCGCTTGAGTGCAATGCCACTGTTCAAGGTGGTGGTCATGTGCGCCAGGCGCTCCAGGGCCTCGGGCTGGGTGTTTCCCAGTCGCGATCTTAGCCGTGCCACATCGAGCTTTGCCGCTGTTAGCAGTGCGCCCAGTTCGTCGTGCAGCTCTCGTGCCAGATGGCCCCGCTCATCTTCCCGCACGTTTTGCAGGTGGGTTGCCAGCTCGGCCAGGTTGGCGGTTCGCTCCCGCACCTGCAAATCCAGCTGGTCACGTTCGCGTTTGAGGGATTCCTGTTCGCGAATGCCCGAGTTCAGCAGGGCGCGCGTTTGCAGCAGATACAGGTAAAAGGCCAGCAAGCCACCCAGAGCCATGATGCCAATGCCAATGCGTGACAGTTGCAGGGTGCGCCTGACCTGCACCTGACCCTGCTCCATGCTGCGAATACTGTTGGCTGCCAGTTTGTCAGACTGGACGCGCACGGCGTCCATCTGCTCTTTGCCTACGTCGGTGGTCAACACGAAACGCCAGGCGTCTTCCTGCCCGGCAGCGCGCATTTTGACGCTTAAGTCCATCTCGGCCAATTTGCGTGAAATGTGCCTTGACATCACGCCAAACTCGCCCAACTGCTGTGGGGTCGCGCTAAAGATGGTGCGCAATTCATCAAGCTGCTGGTTGATGGTTTTCAGCGTTTCATAGTATGGCTCCAGGTACTTGTCGTTGCCTGTCAACAAGTAGCCACGCTGTCCGGTTTCTGCATCCAGCATGCTTTGCATCAGCTCATTCAGTGCACTGCGTGTGTTTTCTGCCTGCTTCATCCTGCTGATTGATTCAACAGTCGTGTGGTAGCTGGCCTCGTTGATAAAAATCACCAGTGCCACGGTCAGCACAGCCAGCGGCAAGCTGATGACCATGCCAGGAAATTTGACTATCTTCAATAATTTCACGGGAATTTCTCCTACACGCATTGCGGGCAATAGCGTCAATAATAGTTAGCAAACAACGCTTTATGCAAGGGCAGCACCATGATAAAAATAGGTATCGTCGATGATCACGCCATCGTACGTTCCGGACTCAAGCAATTTTTCTCTGAGCACGTTGACCTGCGTGTTGCGGGCGAAGCCGCCAGTGGGCGTGAAGCGATTGACCTGGTGCGCAACGTCGAGCTGGATATTTTGGTGATGGACTTGTCCATGCCCGGTCAAAGCGGCATTGATGCGCTGGCCATGATTCGCGCCAAAGCACCCGACGTGGGTATTTTGATTTTGAGTGGCTACCCTGAAGAGCATTACGCTGTTAACCTGATTCGCCAGGGTGCCAGCGGTTACCTGAACAAGGAGTGCGAGCCTTCGGAAATCGTGGATGCCATACGCGTTATTTCTTTGGGCAAGCGTTACATCACGCCGGCGGTCGCCGAGCTGCTGGCACAGCAACTGAACCGGCCCCAGGACATGGCATCGCACGAGCAATTGTCGGAACGCGAGTTTCAGGTGTTTCTGAAACTGGCCAAAGGCGAAACGGCCGGCGACATTGCCAAAGCGCTGTCGCTCAGTGTTAAAACCGTCAGCACCTACCGTACCCGCGTGATGGAAAAAATGAGTCTGGCATCCAACAGCGACCTGACATACTACGCGCTCAAAAACAAATTGATTGATTGACCGCACGCTTGCGCTGCCTTTACTTGGCATCCTGCGCATCGGCAGAGGATCCTGACGATGCATAGAGCTCAATGGCAATCAATAGCAATCAATGGCGCTCTGTAGCGGCAGCGCCGTTTTGACTGACGCAAAAATTTATCAGCGCATCAATCTCATTTGATTTGTCAAACACCGCATCCACACCCAGCTGGGCGCAGCGCTGGCGTATGTCGGCTGTGGCGTAATTGCTCAAAACCACGACCTTTTGCCACGGGCTTCTGTCTCTGCAGGCAGCCAGTACACCCAGACCGCTGCCTTGCTTTAAAAACAAATCAACAATCGCCATATCCCATTGGCCCGGATTGTCGGTGAGCCAGGCTTTGCCTTCATTTTCACTGTCTGACGTTCCTACAGGTTCAATGTTGGCGAGTTCCTCGAGCGTCGCAATCAGGTTTTCGCGAATGGTCGGGTTGTCTTCAACGATATAGGTTTTCAGTCTCACAGCTCGGGTCCAGGGCTAGGTGGCTTCAAGGTTTTGGGTGGCATGCACAGTGGAGCTATCTTGATCTGCCAGGCAAAAACACTTTGTTTTTTATGTATCTTTAAATAAGTCTTTATTCTGCACGGGAATTGTGCGTTGGCATGTAGGATGTTTCCTACTATCGTGCAATCTGTAGGCGCGCACTCACAGATTCCAGTCGTGCTTCCCGACGGTTTGAATGACCTCTTCGTACCATAGTAGAAGGTGTCTTTAAGTGAGTGCAAATAATCTCTGACACCCAGTTATACAACCTTCCCCCAAACGCATGACCATTCCGATTTTTCGTTCTGCCATTTTCCGGCGATCTGTTATCGGTTTTCTCGGCGTTGTGCTGCTTTTGGTGCTGGTCGTTGCGTTCTTTCCCTGGGATGCTTTGCGTGGCCCGATTAACCGATACGTCTCTGGTGAGCTCGGTCGCCGCTTTGAAATTACCAGGCACCTGTCGGTGCATTTGGGACGAACCATTTCGGTCCGCGCCGATGGTCTGGAGTTTGCCAACCCGGATTGGGCCAGCGAGCCCTATCTGGTCAAGGCGACCGCTGCCGAGTTTGACATCAGGCTGTGGCCTTTGCTGTTTGGCAAAGTGGAGTTGCCGCGCATCGCACTGATTGAGCCGCAGATCGGTTTGCAAATTGAACCCGATGGCAGGCGTACCTGGGCGCTGTCGCGTGACACGTCAAACGCTGGTGCCAGTCCCCTTATCGGTTCTTTGACAGTAGATCGGGGAACGCTGAAATACCGCGCCGTAAAGCAGGGCGCAGACATGGCGGCCTCGTTTTCGCTGGCAGCTGAGGCGAGCACGGCGTCTGCTACAACCGGGTCTGCCGCTTTGCCTTTGAGTTTTAAAGTGGCAGGCAAGTGGCGCAATGAAGCGTTTACTGCCAATGGACGTACTGGCGGCGTGCTGCAGTTGAGCCGGGACCTGACGGAATCCTTTCCCATAGAAGTCAATGCGCAGTCAGGCAAAACGATGCTCAAAGCAAAGGGGTCGATAGAAAACCTTCAGGAAATGACCGGTTTGAATGCGGCATTTGACGTGCAGGGCCGAAACCTTGACGAGTTGTACAAGCTGCTTGGCGTGGTGTTGCCATCCACGCCGCCGTATAAGCTGAGGGGGCAGGTCAGCAAGCAGGGCAAGGTGTGGTCGACCAGCCAGATACGCGGTGTTTTGGGAGGCTCTGACTTGAGCGGGCAACTGAGTTTTGACACCTCAGCCGCCATCCCATTGCTGACCGGCAAAGTGCAGTCAAAACTGCTGGATTTTGACGACTTGAGGCCCGTTATTGGTCTGCCCGTCAAATCTTCAAAAACGGTGGCAGTCAGCGCCCCCAAAACAGCAGTAACCCAGACACCGGCTGACAAAACTGTTCAAACAAACGCATCCCGCAAAGTGCTGCCTACTGCGGCGCTGGACCTTGTGAAACTCAAGGCCATGAATGCCGACGTTATCTACACAGCGCTCAACATTCGTCATGTGGAGCAACTGCCGCTTGACAAAGGCAGTGTGCATGTCAAGTTGAACAACGGCGTGATGCAGCTTGACCCCTTGGCCTTGGGTGTGGCGGGCGGGTCATTGGCTGGACGCATCACGATGGACGTCAATGTGGTGCCTGCCGCTTTTGACACCCGGTTTGATTTGCGCGCCGTGCAACTCAACCAGTTGTTCCCGACGATTCAAACCACCAAAACCAGTCTGGGCAAAATCAGTGGTCAAGTGGCTTTAAAGGGGCGGGGCAATTCGATGGCGCAAATGCTGGGTTCAGCATCGGGCGATGTGGCGGTGCTGATGGGCAAGGGCGAGATCAGCAACATCTTGCTGGAGTTCATGGGGCTCGATGGTGGCGAAATCATCAAATTTTTCTTGCGTGGTGACCGCAATGTGGTCTTGCGTTGTGCGGCAGCGGCGTTTGATGTCAAACAGGGGCTGATGAGCAGCAAAGTCATCGTGCTGGACACCACCGATACGGTGATCAACGGCAGCGGGCAGGTCAGTCTGGCCAACGAAACGCTGGACATATTGCTCAAGCCTGAACCCAAAGACAAAAGCATTTTGAGCTTGCGCTCGCCGCTCAAAATTGGCGGTACTTTTGCTGCGCCTACGGCCGGGCCTGACAAGGTGGCGCTGGGCGCAAGGGCAGGCCTGGCGATTGCGCTCGGTGCGATCAATCCGTTTTTGGCGTTGCTGGCAACGATTGAAACCGGGCCTGGTCAGGATGCAGATTGCACGGGTGCCCTGGCTGTTGCTTCCAACCCCAAATCCAAAGCAGTGCTCAAACCAGCAGGTCAGTGATGGCCACAAACAGCACAAGCGCTGCTCTTCAGCATGCGAATTTCATTGAAGGCCATAGTGCGACCATCCAGCATCAGCAAACGCCCTGTGAGCGGCTCGCCAACCTGCGTTAACACCTTCAATGCCTCGGCGGCTTGTATGCTGCCAATGATGCCCACCAGGGGTGCAAACACACCCATGGTGGCGCACTGCGCTTCTTCAAACGTGCTTGATTCAGGGAACACGCAGGCATAGCAGGGCGACAGCGCATGGCGCGGGTCATACACCGTCACTTGCCCGTCAAAACGAATCGCCGCGCCTGACACCAGGGGCTTGCCGTGTTTGACGCAGGCGCGGTTGATGGCGTGACGGGTGGTGAAGTTGTCGGTGCAGTCGAGCACCACATCCGCAAGTTCCACCAGCTCATCGAGCAGCGCACCGTCTGCACGTTGGGTGATGACGGTGACTTGAACGTCGGGGTTGATGGCGGCGATGGCTTGCTGAATGGACTGCGCTTTGGGCTGACCAACATCGGCCAGTGTGTGGGCAATTTGCCGTTGCAGGTTGGTGGCATCTACCGTGTCATGGTCAACCACGGTGATGTGCCCCACACCCGCGCTGCCCAGGTAAAGCGCAACAGGCGAGCCCAAGCCGCCAGCGCCAATGATCAGTGCGTGAGAGGCCAGCAGCTTTTGCTGGCCTTCAATACCCAGTTCGTCCAGGAGGAGGTGGCGCGAGTAGCGCAGCAGCTGTGCGTCGTTCACGTGGGTACTTCTATAAATTCATTTTTCAGGCGAATTGCCGCGTTGCGCGGTGCTCGAATCCTCATGCACACAAGTGCATTCCGGTGTCCTGCGCTCCGGGCGCCTTGCACTTCATCCCGAAAATCTGAATTTCTAAAAGCACCCAAGACACTTTAATTCTCTTTTTTCTCGTTTTTATTCTCAATGACCGCCGTTTTGCTGACAATCACGGGTCGGCCTTTGAGCTGGTTGATGGCTTGTAAAAGCGGGAAGTCCTTGTCGCTGCCCAGCTCTGGTGGGCGACGTTGTTCCGGCGTTTTCTTGTTTTCTTCTTCAAGTTTTTTTAACGCCAGTTCACGTGCTTTTTCGCGATTGGCATCTTTGACTTCTGCGCCCTGGCCGCTGCCCAGGTGTTTTTCAAGGTCGGCCTCACGGGTGCGCAGGGCCGCAAACGGGCTGCCTTCCAGGGTTTCGTCCACCATCACGTCGGGGATGATGCCTTTTGCCTGAATCGACTTGCCGCTTGGCGTGTAGTAGCGGGCGGTGGTGAGCTTGATGCCCGTGTCGGGCCCCAATGGCCGCACGGTTTGCACCGAGCCCTTGCCAAATGTCTGGTTGCCCATGATGGTGGCGCGTTTGTGGTCTTGCAGAGCACCCGCCACGATTTCGCTGGCTGATGCCGAGCCTTCATTGACCAGCACCACCAAAGGCACGGTTTTCAGCGCGGCAGGCAGGCGTTTGAGTGGGTCGTTGCCTGCACGGCGCAGGTAAAACTCAGGTGCCGCCTTGTAGGTGAATTTGCTTTCAGCAAGTTGCCCGTTGGTGGACACCACCGTCACGTTTTCTGGCAAAAACGCGGCTGAAATGGCCACTGCAGCATCGAGCAAACCGCCCGGGTCGTTGCGCAAGTCCAGCACCAGGCCTTTGAGGTTGGGTTCCTGTTTGTAAATTGCATCAACCTTGGTAACAAAGTCATCAACGGTACGTTCCTGAAATTGGCTCAGGCGTACCCAGGCGTAGCCCGGCTCAACAATTTTGCTGCGCACAGACTGGGTACGAATTTCTTCACGAACGATGGTGACCGGAAAGGTGCGGCTTTCGTCCTTGCGGAAGATCGTCAGCACGACTTTGCTTTTGGGTTCGCCACGCATTTTCTTGACCGCGTCGTTGAGCGACAGGCCTTTGACTGCTGTCTCATCAATCCGGGTGATCAGATCGTTGGGCTTCAAACCTGCGCGGTCAGCGGGGGAGCCTTCAATCGGTGAGACAACTTTGACCAGGCCGTCTTCCTGGCTGATCTCGATGCCGACACCGACAAAGCGGCCACTGGTGCCTTCGCGGAATTCTTTGAACGATTTTTTGTCGAAATACGACGAGTGCGGGTCCAGGCTGGCCACCATGCCGGAAATCGCATCAGAAATCAGTTTTTTCTCATCAACGGGCTCAACATAGTCGGACTTGACCATGCCAAAAACGGCGGCCAGTTGTTGCAGCTCTTCCAGCGGCAAAGGTGCCAGGCCGCCACGAGCCACGGCTTGCAGTTGCACGGTGGTCAGCGCACCAGCAATGACACCAATTGAAACCCAGCCTGCGATTTTGAGCTTTTGACCCATGAGAACACCTTGAAAAAGAACTGTCAGAAAAAACGACTAAAGCAATATACACCTAGGACAAAAGCCCTGTAAATCAGTTCCGCGATGGGTTCTTCTTTTACGTGCTTTTTACACGCCGCCCAGGTAATAGTGCCTGATTGGCTTCAAATCCGAATCCAGTTCGTACACCAGTGGCGTGCCGTTGGGGATGTTCAGGCCCACGATGTCTGCATCTGAAATATTGTCCAGGTACTTGACCATGGCACGTATCGAATTGCCGTGCGCTGCCACCACCACCCGCTTGCCAGCTTTCATGGCCGGGGCGATGGCCTCGTTCCAGAAGGGCAAAACCCGCTCTACTGTGTCTTTCAGGCATTCCGTCAACGGCACCTGGCTGGGTTGCAATTTGGCGTAGCGGCGGTCGGCGCGTTCGCTGCGTTCGTCGCTGCTGTTCATGGCAGGCGGCGGCACGTCGTAGCTGCGTCGCCACAGCATGACCTGTTCATCGCCAAATTTTTTGGCAGTCTCGGCCTTGTTCAGCCCCTGCAAATCACCGTAATGCCGCTCATTGAGCCGCCAGCTGTTGACCACGGGCAGCCAGGTGCGGTCCATCGCGTCAAGCGTGTGCCACAGGGTGTGGGTGGCGCGTTTGAGCACGCTGGTGTAGGCCACGTCAAAGTCATAGCCAGCGTCCTTGAGCAGTTGCCCGGCGTTTTTGGCCTGGGCGATGCCGGTGTCGGTCAGCGGCACATCGGCCCAGCCGGTGAAGCGGTTCTCTAAATTCCAGGTGGATTCGCCATGGCGGATCAGTAAGAGTTTGTGCATAAATAAGGATATTTTTGAGGCTTAAAAAGAGGCTGGATCGGCAGGTTTGCAACGTCATTCTAAAATCATGGGCTTCGCTACTTATTTCCCCAAAGGCTCAACGTGAAATTTTTGATCGATAACTGGATGCTGATATCCATCGCCCTGGCCTCTGGCGGCATGCTGATATGGCCCATGGTGGCCAGTGGCATGAACGCAGGCGCACTGAGCGCTACGGGCGCGGTAACACTGATCAACCGCGAAAAAGCCGTGGTGATTGACGTGAGCGAAACCGAAGAATTTGCGGCTGGTCACGTTGGCGGCGCTAAAAATGTACCTTTCAGCGAGCTGGAGGACAAGCTGCCTCAAGCGGCCAAAAACAAAACCTTGCCCCTGATTCTGGTCTGTGCCACGGGCGCGCGTGCCAACCGCGCCTTGGCCGTTGCCAAAAAGCTGGGTTACGAGCAGGCGCAGGTACTGGGTGGCGGCTTGAAGGCCTGGAGAGAGGCCAACCTGCCCGTTGAAAAAGCGCAGGCCTGACATGCAAGCCGTCAAAATTTACACCACAGGCACTTGCCCTTACTGCATTGCCGCCAAACAGCTGCTGGCCAAACGCGGCGTGACGGATCTCAACGAAATCCGGGTAGACCAGATCATCGGTGAACGCGAAAAAATGATGCAACTCACCAACCGCCGCACCGTACCGCAAATCTTCATTGGCGACACCCATGTCGGCGGATGCGATGACCTGGTGGCGCTTGATGGCAAAGGCGGCCTGCTGCCATTGCTCAATTCCTGAAGATTGAACACGTAATTTTTTATTTTTTTAAACTGCAACCTGAAAGCAATTCATGGCCGAAGCCAATCTTGATCCGGTGTTTCAAATCCAGCGCGTTTACCTCAAGGACGTGTCTCTGGAGCAACCCAATTCCCCCGAAATTTTGCTCAACCAGGAGCAGCCGGGTGTCGACATTCAGCTGGGTGTGGAAGCTTCTCCTGTGGCCGACGGCCTGTTTGAAGTGACGGTGACCGCCAAGATTCACGCCAAGATTGCAGACAAAACCGTGTTTTTGGTCGAGGCCAAACAAGCCGGTATTTTTGAGCTGCGCAACATGCCGCAAGAACAATTGGGCGCGATCCTCGGCATTGCCTGCCCACAAATTGTTTACCCTTATCTGCGCGGCAACGTGGCAGATGTGGTGCAGCGCGGCGGCTTTCCGCCTGTGCATCTGTCTGAAATCAACTTTCAGGCTATGTACGAGCAGCAGCAGGCCGAAGCCGCTGCGGCAGCAACTGCAACGCCCGCCGCACCGCAAATTATTGTTTGACAAATGGTTTGTCATCCCGGACTTGATCCGGGATCCATGACTGCTGAGTCGGGTTCATGGATTGCGGGTCAAGCGCGCAATGACAAGCTCTTGATTGGCAAATCATGAAAATCGCGATTCTTGGTGCCGGTGCCTGGGGAACGGCGCTGGCCGTCAATGCGGCACCCAGCCACCAGGTGACGTTGTGGGCGCGTGATGCGTTGCAAAGCAGCACGCTGGCTGCTGACCGCGTCAATGCCCGCTACCTGCCCGGCATCGCCTTGCCTGACAGCTTGCAGTTTGCGGGGGGCCAGACATTTTTGACCGACGCAGTCAAAGGACACGACCTCATCATCATCGCCACGCCCATGTCGGGCCTGCGTGGCATGCTGCAAGCACTTCATGATGCGAAAACCCCCGTTGCATGGCTTTGCAAAGGCTTTGAAACGCCTCAAAAAGTCGATTTTGAGACATCTTTTGGCCTCCTGGCCCATGAAATCCGGGCGCAAGCAGCTCCTGATTTAATAGCGGGTGTTTTGAGCGGCCCGAGCTTCGCGCAAGAAGTCGCTAGCGGTCAGCCCACCGCACTGGTAGCCGCCAGCGAGCACGCCGCCGTACGCGACGCACTGGTTGAAGCCTTTCACAGCACCACCCTGCGCGTTTATGCGAATGACGACATTGTTGGCGTTGAGGTCGGCGGCGCGGTGAAAAACGTATTGGCCATTGCCACCGGTTTGTGCGACGGCCTGGGGTTGGGCCTGAATGCGCGAGCAGCATTGATCACACGCGGCCTTGCCGAAATGACGCGGCTAGGCGTGGCACTGGGCGCAAAAGCAGAAACTTTTACCGGCCTGTCAGGCCTGGGCGATCTGGTACTGACTGCCACAGGTGATTTAAGCCGCAACCGAAAGGTTGGCCTGGCACTGGCCCAAGGCAAAACCCTGGCTGAGGCCGTCACCGCTCTTGGTCATGTGGCTGAAGGCGTGTACTGTGCCCGCACCGTGGTGCAACGTGCGGCAGGTTTGGGCGTTGAAATGCCGATTTCTCAAGGTGTGGTGGCGCTGCTGGACGGGCAGATCACGCCTGCGCAGGCTGTGGCGGCGCTGATGGCGCGCGAGGCGCGTGAAGAAGCTTAAATCTCCAGGTTATCAATCAACCGTGTATTGCCCAGCTTGGCCGCGCCCAGCACCACCAGCGGCTGGGCGCTAATGTCGCCCCAGGGCGGCATCAGGTCGGCGCGGCGGCGAACTGTCAGGTAATCGGGTTTCCAGCCACGGCGGGCCAGGGCTTGCATGGCTTGGGCTTCCAGAGCTGGCAGGTCTTGGGGCGTGGCGGCTTTTGCGGCAGTGCCCAGGGCTTGCAGGGCTTTTGCCAGTTCAGCCGATTCCAGCCGCTCGGCGTCGGTCAGGTAGGCATTGCGTGACGACAGCGCCAAGCCATCGGTGGCGCGCTGGGTTTCGCCTGCCAAAATGTCAATCGGCAATGCAAACTGGGCCACCATGCGGCGCACCACCATGACCTGCTGGTAGTCCTTTTTGCCGAAGGCCGCCACGCCGCCAGGCATGCCCGCATAGACGCATGAAAAAAGCTTGAGAACGACGGTACTCACACCGATAAAAAAGCCCGGCCTGAAGTGGCCTTCAAGAATGTCGCCCAGGTCCGTTGCCGGGTGGACTTTGTAGGTTTGTGGTTCGGGGTAAAGCTCCTTTTCACGCGGGGCAAACAGCACATTGCAGCCCGCGGCCTCCAGCCGTTGCGCGTCAGCATCCAGCGTGCGCGGGTAGCTGTCAAAGTCTTCGTGCGGTGCAAACTGCAGGCGGTTGACGAAGATGCTGGACACCGTGATGTCGCCCAGCGGTTTGGCCTCTTTCACCAGGGCAATATGCCCGTCGTGCAGGTTGCCCATGGTGGGCACGAAGGCGGGGCATTTGTAGCCGCTGAGTTTTTCGCGCAGGTCGGCGATGGTGTGGACGATGTGCATTGTTTTATCTTCTCTTTTGTATGGCCCCTTCCCCTGCCGGGGGAAGGTTGGGATGGGGGCATGCCAAGTTACCAGGCATGCGTTGCATTGACAGGAAAGCTGCCGCTTTTAACGGCCGCCACATAAGCGGCCATCGCTCCGCGTACGCTGCCCGCGTCCGCCATGAAGTTATGCACAAACTTCGGCATCTTGCCCAGGTTCATGCCCAGCATGTCGTGCAGCACCAGCACCTGGCCCGCGCAGCCGTTGCCTGCGCCTATGCCGATGGTGGGGCAGTTTGCCAGCGTGGTGGTGAGCGCCGTGGCCAGCACCTCGGGCACCATTTCCAGCACCAGCATGGCTGCGCCTGCATCTTGCAGAGCACTGGCTTCACGTTTTAATTTGGCGGCTGCTTCGTCAGTTTTTCCCTGTACGCGGTAGCCACCCAGCGCATGCACGGTTTGCGGTGTCAGGCCCAGGTGCGCGCACACCGGAATGCCGCGCTCGACCAGAAAATGCACCACCTCGGTCGTCCAGCCGCCACCTTCCAGCTTGACCATATGCGCGCCGGCCTGCATCAGCACCGTTGCGCTGCGCAGAGCTTGTTCTTTGGACTCGTGGTAGCTGCCAAAAGGCAAGTCACCAATCAGCCACGCCGTGGCCTGCGAGCGGCGCAGGCCGTTGGCCACGCATTCAGTGTGGTGGCGCATGGTGTCCAGCGTGACGCCCACCGTGCTCGTCAATCCCTGGCAGACCATGCCCAGCGAGTCACCGACCAGAATGCATTCAACGCCCGCAGCATCGGCCACTGCGGCAAACGTTGCGTCATAGGCCGTGAGCATGGTGATCTTTTCGCCATGGGCATGCATTTCGCGCAGGCGCGGCAGGCTCAGTGGTTTGCGGACTGAGGGTGTTGATGTCGGGCTCAAGGTGCCGTAGGGACTGGCGGGTGTGGGGGCTGATGCTGTCATTTGGCGACTCCTGAAAGTGTGGAGAGTCTAACCACCTTTAAATCTGCGACGATTTAATTCGCAGAAGTTCACATGTGCGCCTTGCTGGAGATCGTTATCGGATTTTTCCCGCTGCTATCGCCTCTTCATTGCTGACCTCATACGACCCGAAGACTGCCTCTGCTTTTCGTGTCTCGGGCAGTATGTAAACGATGCCGCTGGTGCCCGTAAATGTCGGGCTGACAAGCGATTCGTAAAATTTCAGCGGCACATTGATGCAGCCGTAAGATATGCGCCGGTCATCTGGCATTGCGCTGCCCAGCCGCTGACTGCGTCGTTCAGAAGGCGTACCTTTAACCACTGGGTGCAATGATATGGCGGTGTCGTAGTCCACCCAAAGCATCTCCTTGCCGTGGACATCGCGGTCGAGTGAGGCGACAAAACGGCCTGCGGGCGTGGTTCGTTCATCGGGCCGAATATTGGAGAGTTTGCGCTGACCAATGCCTGGCGTTGAATCGTCCCCCTTGGCCAAACCGAGCAGTGCGGGCGCCGCGCCTTGCAACTGGCCCTTCGCATCAAAGATCATCACTCTGGCGTACACCTTGTCGATAATCATGAAGGGCATGCCCTTGTTGTCAGCAGAATCGACCACCCAGTTGGCGACATGTAGGGTCTGAGGGGAGACTTTCTCCTCACCGAAACTGGCTCTACGGGTGCGGCTGACGGAGCCAGCCGCGTTTGGGCTGGAGGGTGCTGCTGTGATCGGTATTGAATGAACAGCCTGGCTGGATTCTGCGCCTGCCCATGCCGTTGGGAGCACAAAAGCTGTGACTGCAACTAACAACAATCTGGCCAAGGCAACATGCCTTTGGCCTGATGGAGTATGTAACAGTGACATCTGTTGCTTCGTCATCTCAAGGCAGGAACTGGTTGCATGGCGATCAGTTGCGTGCAGGCTTGGGCGTATACCGAGGTGCCACATACGGCGCAGGTGGATTGAACGGGATGACCCTAGGTACCACTACTTCCTCTTCTTCAAACGTGAAAAAGGTATCTCCGGCATCGGAGATAACTTCGGGCATCAGGCCTGCGGAGTTGAAACTGGCAAGAAAAGGGCTTGCCAGCCCCAGAAACGCAAACGAGCCAGGCGTTTCCGTTCTCTCAACAGTTGGCGAGCAGCAAGGAGTGGCCAACGCGTATTCGTTGGCTCTAGGACCTCCCAGCCGATAACCAGTGAAGCTCAATGTTCTATTGGTGGCGGGATCGAATGTGTTGAAACTGGCTGTACTGCTTGGGTCCGCGATCAGGGTGACACCGGGGGGAGCACCTTTGAGGGTGAGGGAGTTCAGCGTACCTGCGGTAACAACCGGGAAGACCAGCATGCGCTGCGTCAGCGTCGCGCCGCTCGTCAGGGTGAATCTGGGCGCGTAGTCGTTGGGTGCGGCGTACGATGCCGGGTTGTAATTGATCGTTGCAGGCGCGTTTGGCCCGGTCACGGTAATCTGTGGCGCAAGTGCATTGATAATGACCGTGCCTCCAGCCACCCCCGGCCCGGTGCCGTCAGTGTCGGCACTGAGCGTCAGGCCAAGTGGCAGACCCAGGCTTCGGGTTGGGTCAGAGGTGCCCCGCGTCAGTGTGATCGCGGCGTTGATGCTCACATCGTTGGCGGCGCACATCATCAGGTTGCCATCGGTCACGGTAATAGCTGCATTCTGGTTCAGGTTACGCCCCGCGCCCAGTGAAACGCTGCCGCGCGTGGCGGTGATGGGTGCATTCACGTTGATATCGCGACCACAACAGGCCGAAAAGTTTCCGTCTACCGCTGTTACGGCTGCATTGATATTGACATCTCGGTCAGCTCTTAGCGTCAGGGTGGTTGGTGCGCCCGCTGTCGTCCAGCTGACCGCATCGTTCACAAAAATATCGCCATTGCCCGGGCCCGGCATGGTGGTAATGTTGATACTGGTGTTAACCAATAACGCTGACAGCGTGGCACCCGAAATATTGCCGCCAGCGCCGATGATGAAGTCCTGCGGGTCTATCAGCCAGGTACCCATCAAACCTTGCGGTGCCGCCGTGGTGACACGCACACCGTCGCGGATAGAGACATGCGCCGCAGAAGTTTCAATAAAACCGCCATTGCCGCCACTGGGCGCGCTGGCATCCAGTGTGCCGCCCACGTTCAATGTGCCGGTTTGCATGTCGCCGAGCAGAAAAATCGCGCCGTTGCGGTTGCCAATGGTTTGAGCCTGAATCACCCCGGTGTTGTTGACCACGGTGTGTAGCAGGTTGCCGGCAGCCTGCGCGGACAACAACACGCGCCCGCCGTCGGCGCGTATCATGCCGCCGTTTTCAACCAGCGCGTTCACCGCGCCTTGCGAGATAGAAAGATTCAGTAAGCCATCGCCGCCTATATCCATGGTGATGGCGTTGCCAGCAGCCAGTGCAACCGTGCCTAGCCGGGCCGAGATAACGCCCTGGTTGCTGACGCTTCTACCCATCAAGGCAACATAGCCACCATCGGCTGCGGTAATGTTGCCCTGGTTAACAACCGAGCCGTTACCAGCATCGGTGAAGGCATATCGGCCCGCCATGAAGTTGGCATCGCTGATGCTCATGGTGGATGCCACCAACCCGCCGACGTTGACCGATGCGCCGCTGCCAAACAAAATGCCGTTCGGGTTCAGCAGAAAAACTTTGCCGTTAGCAGACAGGTTGCCAAGAATACTGGAGGGGTCGCTGCCCAATACACGGTTCAGAGCCACCGAACTGCTGCCGGGCTGGATGAACTGCACCGTCTGGCCTGCGCCTATGCCAAAGCTCTGCCAGTTGATCACCGCGCTGGCGCTTGACTGCGTGATGGTGGTGGCAGATGCACTGTTGGCAATGCCAGCAGCGCCAGCAGCTACCACGCCGCCCGCTGGCAACGCGTGCGCAGCAACGCCAAAGGCCAGAATCAGGCAGGCTGACAGGGTGTTGATGGCAAAGCGTGCTGTACCGGGAGGGTTGGTGTGTTTGCTCTTTAAACACGTGTCAAGGGAGTTCATGGTAAGTCCTTCAATGCTGTGACAGGTGGGTGGCTTGGTATGGCGGACATTTGCTCGGATTCAGAAATATTTGATGGCCTGAATCCAGAATCGGCCCGACCTGTCGGGTGCGGAAAGGGCAGCATCGTTACCAAGCTTGCGGGCGTAGTAAGTTCTGACCAGAAAATTTCCAGGTTCGCTCCAGGTGAAACCCACGCCGTAAGCGGAGAGGTTTCTCTGGTTGAGGCCGGCCGCCCACGGGTTCTTGTTGATGGTGACACTGCCAGCATCCACGAAGCCGATGAGGTGCATTCTTCCGGGTAGGCTTTCGGCCTTGGGCAGCAGCAAGCGAGCTTCAAGATTAACCAGATAACCCTGGTCGCCAAAAGCTTCACCCTGCGGATAAGCGCGCACGCCGTCCATACCACCCAGCGCCATCTTCTCGGATGGGTCGAGGTTTTTGGAGGCACCCTGTCCACTGATCCCCGCAAAAAAGGACAAGCTGTCCGTAACATGTTGCAGCCGCGATGCGGTAAAAGCGAGCTTGTTGTAAGAACCCTGGCTGCGGGCGCTGATTGCATCTGCGGCCCGGGCCGCAGGTGTTTGAATGTCCAGCGAGCCGGCTGACAAACCCAGAGAAAAAGAGTTGAACCCCCCGCCACCCAAGGTGTCGCGGTGGTTGCCATACAGGCTGCCGGTCAAGACATTTATTTTCCGGTCAGTCACCGACGAAAACAGGGTCACCCGGTCCTGAAAAGTTTTGTAGTCGTAGGTGAGACCCGCATACAGGTTGGTATTGCGTGAGCGGATCAGTGCGTAGTTGCCGTAAATACTGGCTACACTGGCCACGCCGTTGGCTCCCAAAGCTGCAAATTCCTTGCCCAGAACATACTCAAGCCGGCTATATGCTACCCCGACTGTGGCTCTGCCGAAGGGTACCTGGTAAGAAACTCGACCATATTTGAGGCCGGGGCCGGACGTTACGGCACGCAGGCTAAGGACATCGCCCAGCCCAAGCGGGTTGTTCAGATTAACTGTTGTACCCAGCCGGTATTCGCCGGTGTAGCGGTTGCCTGCGTTGTCGGCATCGACGCTGCCAGTGACCAGCCGGCCAGGCACAATATCTACCAGCAAATCAGACGTACCGGGCACGGTGCCAGGAACCAGCGTTGATTTGACCTCGACGCCGGGCGTGTCGGACAACAGCAGCAGGCGGCTTTCCAGCGGGTCGTTCGTGATCGGGTCGCCAGTTTTCAAACCATCGAGCAGGCGGTAAGCCTGCTGGTCGGACAGCTTGCTCTGGTTGCGCAAAATGATCTGGCCGTATTGGCCTTCGCTGACCGTGATAGTGACCGTGTTGTCGTTGATCTGCTGCGCTGGCAGATAGGCTCGGGCCGCCAAATAACCTTGCCTTGCATAGTACGCGGTGATTTTGTCAGCCATGCCTCGCAAATCAGTCAGTGTGAGTTCAGTCCCTGGCACAAAACCCGTGAGCGCCAGCAAGTCGGCTTCCGAATAGTTTTTTGCGCCCGTAACTTGCAGTGTCTTCACCAGAATTTTTGATTCGCCGGCGCTGGGTTTGACCGGTGCCACACCGCTTTCAATGCGGATCTTGGGAGGAGCTTTTTGCGGCACTGAAGCCGACGGAAGCTGCTGTATCTGGCTGCCAGCTCCCGGCAGTTGTTGGGCGAATGCCTGTTGGATCAGTCCCAGCAGGGCCACTGACATCAGATTTGCTCTTAGCATAAATACACCTCCTAATATTAGGGTTCTTTTTTTGAATGGCTTGCCAGCAGAGCTGTTCAGAGTCTGCCGTGCAGTAACCACCCGGTCAGATGTTGCCTGCATCTGATTCATCCCTTGGCTGTATTAAGCGCCTGCTGGATTCAAATATTTGTAGGCGAACACGCCGAGACGGCAAAAAAAAGCCGTTATAGCCGTATCTGATCGCCGGGCAGGGGAGTTAATGGGGGGCGGACATGCTTCGATCGGTCAGATCAGCAAACATCTGGTCTGAAGTCAGGCGGGCGTGTAGGCCAAGCGCACATAAATCGGCGCAAAGGCCTCGGCCTGCGTCACTTCCAGCAGGCCTTCTTTTGACAATTCAAGCAGCGCAATGAAGGTGACGACCAATACCGGCATGCCGCGCGTAGCGTCAAACAGGTCTTCAAACTCTAAAAACTTGCGGCCTTGCAGCTTGCGCAGCACGATGCTCATGTGCTCCCGCACCGACAATTCTTCACGGCTGATGACGTGGTGCTGCACCAGCCGCGCACGTTTGACAATGTCACGCCAGGCGTCTTGCAAATCGACCACATGCACGTCGGGGAAGCGCGGCTGCAGCGACTGCTCTACGTACACCTGGGCGCGCAGAAAATCACGACCAAACTGCGGCATGGCGTTCAGCTTGTGGGCGGCCAGCTTGATTTGCTCGTACTCCAGCAGGCGGCGCACCAGCTCGGCGCGCGGGTCCTCCGCCTCTTGCCCTTCAGCAACCTTTTTCGGCGGCAACAGCATGCGTGACTTGATTTCAATCAACATCGCCGCCATCAGCAGGTATTCAGCAGCAAGTTCGAGGTTGGTGGCGCGGATCTCGTCTACGTAAACCAGGTACTGGCGCGTCACCGCCGCCATCGGAATGTCCAGAATATTGAAGTTCTGCTTGCGGATCAGGTA
>JANOWR010000119.1:0-54668 GCA_031417995.1 Polaromonas sp.
CAAGTGCGCGTTCAGATCGAAGAAGCGACCAGCGACTACGACCGTGAAAAACTGCAAGAGCGCGTGGCCAAGCTGGCCGGCGGTGTTGCCGTGATCAAGGTTGGCGCTGCCACTGAAGTCGAAATGAAAGAGAAAAAAGCCCGCGTTGAAGACGCCCTGCACGCGACCCGCGCTGCTGTAGAAGAAGGCATTGTGGCTGGCGGCGGCGTTGCCCTGCTGCGTGCCAAGCAAACCGCTGGCGTCATCAAAGGCGACAACGCTGACCAAGACGCCGGCATCAAGCTGGTGATGAAGGCCATCGAGTCACCATTGCGCGAGATCGTGTTCAACGGCGGCGGCGAAGCATCAGTTGTTGTTGCAGCTGTGATGGCTGGCAAAGGCAACTACGGCTACAACGCAGCCAACGAAACCTACGGCGACATGATTGAAATGGGTATTCTGGACCCAACCAAAGTGACCCGCACCGCACTGCAAAACGCAGCGTCTGTCGCCAGCCTGATGCTGACCACAGAAGCCATGATTGCAGAAGCACCAAAAGACGACGCCCCAGGCGGCGGCATGGGTGGCGGCGGCATGGGCGGTATGGGTGGTATGGGCGGCATGGATATGTAATGTCCAGCGTCTGGTTTGCGCCTGGCTTGTAGTGATGCAGGCAAAGGCGCAAATCGCTGACAAAATGAAACCCGCAGAGCGTGAGCTCTGCGGGTTTTTTACTTAGGGAAAGTTATGCAAATCACAGAAATTTCCATCTCAAATTTCAAGAGTTTTCTTAACCCTACGGCTCTTGGGTTCGCAGATGGCTTCAATGTTCTTTTAGGAGCAAATTCAAGTGGAAAAACTACAGTTTTGGAAGCCCTCGAATTGCATTGCTTACCAAATTTTCCCCACCGATCGCTGCTTAATGTTGAAGATCCCGATTACATCGAAACGGGCGCTAGTGAAGCGACGATGCGATTAAAGACATCATTTACGGAGATTCGGAAACTCTTTTCCTCCGCTCAAGAATTTTGGTTACCAATCGGCAACGCGGACAATAGCCAGTTTTACACACAAGATGCCTCGCTTTTAAGCCGAAAATTTCAGGGAGAGGATTTGTATGTAGATTTGCTAATGAGCCACAAGAATGGATCACAAGCGCGACTTAGTTTTGCGGAATGGCCAACACACTGGCTAACTATCGGTGGCAACACGGCATACCTCGGTGCCAAGTACTCTTTTGCGAACAACAATTTTGAAAATTTCAGTAGCATCGGTCCAGGTAATCATCTGCAGCAAACGCTTTGGTCAGCAGTCACACCAAAAATCTACCGCTTTTCTTCAGAAAGAACAGTTCAGCATATTTCCCCACATTGCGTTAGCGGTGATCTTTTGCCAAACAGTTCAAATTTGGCGTATTGCATAAATCATCTTCAAAGCAATAACAAAGATTTATTTGAAGATCTGAATAGCCTTCTTCATCGAGTATTTCCAAATATTCACTGGGTTGGTGCGCCACCGACTGCAAACAACCATTTCGAACTCAAGGTCCACACAAATCCATCCGCGAAAAAAAGGGGCGATTTAGCTGTGCCAATTAACCGCGTTGGTACTGGTGTTGGAAATGCGTTGGCAATGCTCTACGTAGCGCTCACGGCACAAACTCAACGGTTCATCTTGCTAGAAGAACCCAACTCTTTTCTTCACCCGCGAGCGCTGCGCGAGTTGCTAGCCATACTTGCCGAAATCGGCAGCAAGCACCAGTTTTTCGTCACCACGCATTCCAGCGATGTGTTGCGAACCATCAAGGCATCAACCGTCACGCTGCTGGAGCACGATGGCTGCCAGACAACCGTTAAACAAACCAGTGGGAACGAATTGCACAAGTTCCAGGCTGGTCTTGTTGATCTTGGCATTCGGCTGACCGATTTGCACGGTTGCGACAAAGTGCTTTGGGTTGAAGGCGAAACTGAAGAGGCAATCTTTCCGCTGCTACTCAGGCACTTTTTCCCAGAACTCGCCCAAGGCATTGCAGTTTTACCGCTGCATGCAACTGGTGACTTTGAAGCCAAAAAATATGAACCTAAAAAGGTCGCTGAAATCTATAAAAAACTTAGCCATGGCAGCTTTTTGGCACCACCGATGGTGGCAATCGCGCTGGATAAGGAAAGGCGGTCGAGCAGCGAGGTTAAACAGGTAGAAATCGATTGCGCTGACACTGTCTATTTTTTACCTCGAACGATGCTTGAAGATTACTTGCTGAATGTCGAAGCAATTGCAGCAGTTTTGAGTCAAGAGCTTGACAAAGACGTCGCGCAAACTGACGTTGAAAATGCGCTTGCAGCAGCTACAACTTCTGAATTATGTTTGTTGCACCCCAAAAGCAAAACAGACAAAACAATACATGCGGCGAAAGTATTGAAATTCGTTTTTGAATCTGTTGGGACATTGGAGTACCGCAAGACAGCGCACGGCCCAAAAATCGCAGAGTGGATGTTAGCTAATACACCTGACGCCTTTCAAGAGTTGAAGGATTGGTTCGGACGATTTTTATCGCATCAAAAATGAAGTCTTCTAGTTTTGGCTAAGCAGTAAACTCCGCCAATAGCTTTGAAAGTAACACATGGCAAACCCATACATTACCCAAAATCCCTTGCTGATGAGCGGTACGCCGTGCTTTGCTGGTACGCGCGTTCCGGTGAAATCACTCTTTGACTATTTGGAGGCGGGTGACAGCCTAGATGAATTTTTGGATCAATTCCCGACAGTGACGCACGACATGGCCGTCAATGTGCTGGAGGCGAGCAGGCACGCATTGCTGGCAGACTAAGCGCCATGCGCATACTACTCGACGAGTCGGTTCCGCGAGCGCTGGGCTTTTTGATTCAAGGGCACTTCGTTCGCACAGCACAAACAGCCGGATTTGCTGGGCTACTTAACGGTGAGCTGCTTGCAGCCATGAAGTCAGCCGAATTTGATGCGCTGGTTACTTTTGATCAAAATCTACCTTATCAGCAGAATGCCAATTTGCCAGTGACCGTCATTGTTCTGATCGCCCCTAACAGCCGGGTCGAAGCAGCCTTGAAATTTGCGCCGCTAATCTTGAGCGCGTTGGTTGACTTAAATGCTGGTCAATTGCTAAGGCTTCAGTTACCACTCGCTTGAGTAAAGCAATCGAAAACGCAAAAAGGCCGCAGCGTGCAAACACTGCGGCCTTTTTTATATTCAAAACTCTCAGCTCGTCACAACCTCATAGCTATTACCACCCTCAACCGCAGGCTGTACCCACCAGTAGATCAGCACCAGCAGGCCAATGACCGTCAGCATGATGAGTTGCCACCAGCCGCTTTTGCCAATGTCATGCAGGCGGCGGGTGCCGACTGCCAGGGCGGGCAACAGCAGGCCGAGGGCGACCAGACCGTTGACAACATCTCCCAGCATGCCTGCGGCGATGGAGATCAGAATTTGAAACAGAAAAAACCACCAGAATTCAGGGCGCGATGCGCGGCCTGTAAACGTGGCGTATTTGGAAAGGCATACAGAAATAGCTTGGCCGAAGTTCATGGTTTCCTCCTCAGGATGTTGATAGGGTCAATGCCCACACCATGATAGGCCCGCAAACGAAATGCGGCTACCTCGCGTAGCGAACTGGGTGCGAAAGCGCTGTAGCCCCTTTTTAATGCGATGTGAAGCGGCATTTTATTTGCTCACAGTACGAACCGCCCTGTCGTAATAAGACAGATCCAGGTACTTTGCGGGGTCAGGCGCGACGCCGCCCCACTGGCCTTCCATCTCGGCACGCATGGACAGCACATTGCGAAAGCCTTCGAGGTTAAAACGTGCATCAGCGGCCATTCCAAAACCAGGCGTTGTCAGTGCTTCTACGCTTTGCGCCGCCACGGTTGGTGGCAGCTTGAAGCGATCTTCCAGCAGCTTGGCCATCTCAAGGCGATTCGCGGGGTCCATCGCATAGCGCGTGCCTTCAATGTAGGCTGCAATGTAGCGCTCCAGGGCAGATGCGTTTTGACTTGCCCAGCTTCGCATCACAAAAGCGCCGGTAGCCTGATAGGGGCCAGCCAGGTCAGTGGCGCGGCCCAGACTTTTAATACCCCGTTCGCGCACTGTGAAAGAAAACGGCGGATTCACCATGCTGGCGGCCAACTCAGGGTTGACGGTCATCGCAGCGGATCGTCCCTGTGTGCCGCCCGCCAGTTTGAGGCTGTAGTCGCGGCCCTCAATCAAGCCTTTGTTCTTGAGTATCTTTTTGGCAACCAGTGCGTACGCCGTGTTGGGCGCATCCACGGCCAGCGACTTGCCGCGAATATCTGCAAAAGAACCGATCTCGGGCCGCACCATGAACTCATTCATGCCAGAGTCTCCGCCTGTGATGATGATCACGTCATTTTTAGCTACTTCAACCATGGCGACAGCGTTGTCGACTGCCGCGATGGCGATATCAAAACGACCAGCAGGCAAACCAGCACGCTGGGAGTTCGAGTCCGGCGTGTTTTGCACTTCTATCGTCAGACCGCGCCTGGCGAAAAACCCCTTGTTGATGGCTGCAAGCAGCGGCAAGTTGCTTGAGCCAGGAAACACATTGACACGCAGTGTTGCAGGCACGGGAGCAGGTGGTGGTGCAACACAAGCTGTTGCAAGCAGGCAGGCAACCACGGCACAAGCTGTCAGTAAACGATGAAACATGAGCTGTCTCCAGTATTGATATTGATCTGTAAATTATGCAGTCACCGCACACGCTGCGTCATGCGCGATTACCAGAGGCGGTGCAGCTTACAGCAGGCGCTTGAGCAGTCCTGCCGTTGAGGCATCAAGACCAGACAGCTCACCACTTTTGAGGCGCAGGTCGATGTCTTGGGCCAGCACCTTGCCAAGTTCCACCCCCCACTGGTCAAAGCTGTTGATGCCCCAGATGCTGCCGCTGACGAAGACGCGGTGTTCTTGCAGCGCCAGCAGCGCACCCAGGCTGGCGGGTGTGAGCTTGTCCAGCAGCAACAAGGTACTGGGCCGGTTGCCGGGGAAATGCTTATGACCTCCGTCATCCATTTTTCCCACCATCAAGGCTTGGGCTTGCGCCAGTACGTTGGCCAGCAGCTTGCTGTTGTGGCCGGGCAAAGGGTGGGTTGCATTTTTCACAGCGATGAATTCAACCGGAATAACGGACGTGCCCTGATGCAGCATTTGAAAATAAGCATGTTGACCGTTGGTACCCGGCTCACCCCACAAAGCTGGTGCGGTGTCGTAAGGCAACGCGTTGCCTTGTACGTCAACCCGCTTGCCATTGCTTTCCATTTCAAGCTGCTGCAAATAGGCTGGCAAGCGACGCAGCGCATGGCTGTAGGGCGCGATGCTGCGGCTGGTAAAGCCGTGAAAATTGCGATACCAGACGTCCAGCAGGCCCAGGCGCACTGGCAGGTTTTGCTCAAGCGGCGCCTGACGAAAATGCGCGTCCATGGCGTGTGCGCCAGCCAGAAATTCCCGAAACGCCTTGCCGCCAATCGCTATGGCTACGGGCAAACCAATGGCCGACCACAGCGAGTAGCGACCGCCAACCCAGTCCCAAAAGCCGAAGGTGGTGGTGATGCCGAAAGCGTTGGCGGCTGCAATATTCGTTGTCAGTGCGGCGAAATGGCTGCCGATGTCTTGTCCGCCCTGCGCTTCAAACCACGCCTTGGCTGAGCGCGCATTGGTCATCGTCTCTGCGGTGGTGAAAGTTTTGGAGGCGATCAAAAACAGTGTGCTGTGCGGCTTGCATTGCGCCAATACGTCCAGCAACTCCTGGCCATCAACGTTGGAGACGAAATGAAAACGCCTGGCTCTATCTCCAAACGCATGGAGCGCCAGCACAGCCATTTGTGGGCCAAGGTCTGAGCCGCCGATACCGATGTTGACGATGTCTGTGACCTGATCATCGTTACGGATTTTCTCGGCAAAGGCCAGCATGGCGTTTAAAGTCACTTCAACTTCAGCCTGCTTGTCTGCTACTTTATCAATAGCTGCTTGCGCCGGAATATATTGGGCCGCAGGCGGATTTCGTAGTAAAAAATGCATCGCAGCGCGGTTTTCAGTGCTGTTAACTGCCTCGCCTGCAAACATCGCATCGCGGTGCTGCGCCAGCCCGCACTGACGTGCCAGATCGAACAGCAGGGCCTGTGTAGCACTGTCGATCAGGTTTTTGGACAGATCAGCAAAAACGTATGGCGCGTCCTGACTGAAACTGGCAAAGCGCTGCGGATCGGCTGCGAAGGCGTTTCGCAAATCAAAGGTTTTGCCTGTCGTTTCAAACGCGCTGTTCAGCAGCGCCCAGGCCGCGGTTTGGTCACACCTTGTACGCATCACAGCGCCAGCATCAGCTGCTCAAGCTTGATCGCATCAGTCACAAAGCCACGTATGCCTTCGGCCAGTTTTTCAGTGGCCATGGCATCCTGGTTCAGTGCAAACCTGAAACCTGCCTCGTCAAAATTAACAGCCGGCAGATCAAGCGCTTTGGCAGCGTCGGCGTTCAAGGCCTGTGTCAAAGGCGCATCGGTGGCGGCCAGTTGGTTCAGCAATTCAGGGCTGATGGTCAGCAGGTCACAGCCGGCCAGCGCCGTGATCTGACCCATGTTGCGAAAGCTCGCGCCCATGATTTCGGTGGCAATGCCAAAGTGCTTGAAGTGGTTGTAAATGTCGCGTACCGACTGCACACCGGGGTCGTTCACGCCGACGTTGTCGGCTTCAACCCAGGCGCTGCCGCAGGCTTTTTTGTGCCAGTCGTAAATGCGGCCTACAAAGGGAGAGATCAGTTGCACCCTGGCTTGCCCGCAAGCCACGGCCTGACAAAACGAAAACAGCAAGGTCAGGTTGGTGTGGATGCCGCGCTGCTCCAGCTTTTCGGCGGCTCGAATGCCTTCCCAGGTAGCAGCGACCTTGATGAGCACACGGTCAATGTGCACACCCTCGGCCTGGTACAGCTCGATGATGCGTTCCCCGCGCGAGAAGGTGGCGCTGGCATCAAAGCTCAGGCGTGCGTCAATTTCGGTCGATACGCGGCCGGGGATAACCTGCAAAATCTCGCAGCCAAAGCGCACCAGCAGGCGGTCCATGGTTTCATCCAGTGGGTGGCCGTTGAATTTGCTGACAACGCCCGCCATCAGCGGCTGATATTCAGGCTTTTGCACCGCCTTCAAGATCAGCGAGGGGTTGGTGGTGGCGTCTTGCGGTTCGAGGCGCGCCAGCTGTTTGAAGTCCCCCGTGTCGGCAACCACAGTGGTGAATTGTTTGAGGGCTTCAAGTTGATTCATGACACATTTATTGTTTGATTTCGAGTTACCATTATGCCAATATAATATGAAACTTAATTACATGATCGCCACAATTCACCATGAGCTTTGATCTGATTTTGTTTGGTGGTACGGGGGATTTGGTGTGGCGCAAGCTCATGCCTGCATTGTTTCAGGCTTTTCGGCACGGATCATTGCCTGCGGGCGGGCGCATTGTGGGTGTGGCGCGCGATGACTTGTCAGACGACGCTTACCGTGCCCTCATCAAGTCACGGTTTGACGATGTAGAGCTGGCCAAGCGGCCAACCGAGGAAGAGTTTGCACGCTTTGCTTCGCTGCTGTGTTACCTGCGCATGGACTTGTCCAACGCCGCAGACTACCCACGTCTGGCCAGCAAACTGCAAGAGCACGTTGCAGACACGGTGGTGATGTACCTGGCCACTGCGCCCGCGTTGTTCACGGTCTTTTGTGAACAGATTGCTGCTGCTGGTTTGAAGCGCCCCAACATGCGGGTAGTGCTTGAAAAACCGCTGGGTCACAGCCTGGCGTCAAACCGCGCCATCAATGCAAGCGTGCGTCAGGTTTTTGAAGAAGAGCAGATTTTCAGGATTGACCACTATCTGGGCAAACCGTCAGTACAAAACCTGTTTGCACTGCGTTTTGGCAATGCGCTGTTTGAGCCCATTTGGCGACGTGAAAACATTGCGAATATTCAGATCACCATCGCGGAAGAGTTGGGCATTGAAAAACGCGGCGCTTTTTATGACGGCACAGGTGCGCTGCGTGACATGGTGCAAAACCACGCGCTTCAACTGCTGTGCGCCGTTGCGATGGAGCCGCCCATCAACGCACACGCCGATGCCATACGCGATGAAAAACTGAAGGTGTTGCGCTCACTGAAACCCTGGACACCCGAGACATTGCGCCAGCATGTGGTGCGCGGCCAGTACGGTGTTGGCACCGTTGATGGTGCATCGGTTAGCGGCTATCGCCTTGAGGCGGGTGTCAGCGCTGCAAGCCATACCGAGACCTTTGTCGCGCTGCGCTGCGAGATTGCCAACTGGCGCTGGGCGGGCGTACCGTTTTACATTCGCACTGGCAAGCGTCTGGCCGGACGCAGTGCTTACATTGAAGTCAACTTCAGGCCAGCGCCGCATGCCATTTACAAGTCACCTCTAGGGGCGGGCAATCGCCTGGTGATTCATCTGCAGCCCAAAGACGGACTGGAATTGCACCTGTTTGCCCAGGGCCAGCAAAACCGCATGACCAGCCAGACCTTGGCGCCAGTGCAGCTTGACCTGGACTTTGACAAGCGCTTTGGCTCTGAACGTGTGGGCGCGTATGAGCGGCTGCTGCTGGACGTGATTGACGGGCGACTGAATTTGTTTGTGCGCAGCGACGAGCAGGAAGAAGCCTGGCGCTGGGTTGAGCCCATCATGCAAAGCTGGGCAGCGGATGCAGAAGGCCCACGGCCGTATGTGGCGGGAAGCTGGGGGCCAAGTGCCAGCAGCGCGATGATCGCGCGTGACAGTTTCTGTTGGACCGAAGAATGCTGATTTCTTTAACTCCTTGCCCTATCGGGGGACGGCAGGGATGGGGGCAAGCACAAGAGCGATGTCTGCCACCGTTTGCAATGCCGAAAGCCCCCATCCTAACCTTCCCCCGGGAGGGGAAGGGACAAAAAATGAGTCACGATGTTAGACCGCATTAAGGCTTCATTGCCTTCCCTCGCTCCGGCCGAGCAACGCGTTGGCAAGCTGGTGCTGACCGACCCACGCGCTTTTGCCAACCTGCCGATCACCGAGCTGGCAGACCGTGCACACGTCAGCAAACCTACCGTGGTGCGGTTTTGCCGCAGCGTCGGCTATGACGGCTTGAGTGACTTCAAACTCAAGTTGGCGGGCAGTGTGAGTGAGGGCGTGCCTTTTGTTCACCGCAGTGTGGATGTGGACGACAAAACATCTGACGTGCTGGTCAAGGTGATTGACAACACCGTGGCTGCGTTTTTGAAGTACCGCAACGACGCCTCGTCATTCGCCATTCACAAAGCCACCGACGCGCTAGAGGCAACCTGTAATGCAGGTAAACGTATCGAATTTTTTGGGGTGGGCAACTCGGGTATCGTGGCGCAGGATGCGCAACACAAGTTCTTTCGTCTGGGTGTCAACACCGTCGCCTACAGCGATGGTCACATGCAGGTAATGAGCGCGTCGATGATGGGGCCAGGCGACTGCGTGGTGGTGATTTCAAACTCAGGCCGTACACGGGATTTGATGGATGCTTGTGATATTGCCCGTAAAAACGGAGCCACCACCATTGTGATTACCGCCAGCGGCTCGCCACTCGCGGCAGCGGGTCATATTCATCTGGCTGCCGACCACCCCGAAGGCTATGACCGCTACAGCCCCATGGTGTCGCGCCTGCTGCATTTGATGGTCATTGATATTTTGGCCACTTGCCTGGCGCTGCGGATTGGCGGCAAATTGCAGCCGCTGCTCAAAGAAATGAAAAATAATTTACGCAACAAGCGCTATGCATAGGCGTCTGCCTGACAGGTGCTGACAATTAGCGTGTACCTGGTAGCAATGCAACAGGCCCATACCAGGCCCGCGCTACGCTTTTGGTGTTGTCGGTATCGGTCATGATGGAGATGCTGGTTAGCAAGCCGGGCTCTTCACCGAAAGCCTGGATAAAGTCAGCGCGTACAGCACGCTCGTAGTCCATCCAGCGGTTCAGTTTGCCGGGGCCAGACTCCAGAGGCAGCTTGCGAATACGGTCTGTGTGCGGATTCATGATGACCTTGCCCGGCTCGCATTCGTTACACCAGACGTACATCAATGTGGCATACGGCAAGGGCTCGCCACTGAGCACATGCGCCAGCTCGGACAGCATCGCATTTTTGGCTGAAAATTTGCTCCGATCGCCCTCAAACGCCAGCACCACACGCACAGGCGAATCATCAAATTCACGCAGCGACATGTCGGCGTATTGAATCAGGTCGGGCAGCTTCCATGAAAATTTGACAGTGCCCAGATCGCCGGGCGCAACCCGCATCGCCTGCCGCAACATGCTGGCGGATGATTGTGCATTGGCAGAAATTGCGTGACGACCCTCTTCCAGTGTGTACGCGAACTCGCTGGGTTTCTTACCTGGTAGCTTGAAGTGTTCCCAAGCGTTGAAATTAATCTGACTTTTTGAAGCCACTAGCCAAGGCGCAATTCGTGTAGCCAACTCCTGCGCCGATTCCGACATGGCAACCGGACGAACAGCACAGGCTATCAGTAATGGGAGAACCAGCGAGTAAACAAGAATGCGAGCGATGTATTGCATGGATCAAAAACTTAAAAATCATCTTCTAATTGATGTTTGATACGCACAATGACGATGTCGCTGCCCGGCTCGTGGTGAAAGCGGGCTACATAGTCGCTGCTACCAAAATCAATGATTATTTCCCTGTAATAGATCAGGTCTTGTACTGGCCTGAATCGTTCAGGTTGCACAGCTGATTTTCGTATAGCCAGCTTGAGACTGGCTACAGCTCTTGTAGATGCTTCAACGTTTTTGGTTTTTAGAAAATCTCTGAGTCGAATCAAATCAGCCAATGCTCTTGGCGTGTAAATTATTTGTGGCATACAGGCTATAAATTTTATTATATCGAGTGACTACAAAATAATTTCAGTAACTTGACGCAATAAAAAAACCCCGCTGCAAGCAGCGGGGTTTTTTATCATCTAATTCACGACTGGGCTAGCCAGTCATTGAATTTAGAACGAGTGGGCAACACCAATGATGGACTTGGTCTGCCTGTAGTTTGCACCAGCAGCAGCAACAACTGCGTTGTTGGTTTCGCGACCATACATAGCGTATGCAGTGGTGCGCTTGCTCAGGTTGTAACGCACGCCCAACTGGGTCTGACGCAAATCGCGAACATCACCGGCGACGGTATCGGTCTTGACGTTTTCTTTACCAATCATCAAGAAAGGAACAAATGCGCCGAACGGAGCAGAAATGCCGAGCTGATAGCCACGCACTCTGGAGCTCAGCAAAGAAGTTGCGGTGCCACCGTCTTTACCCGTGTGGTAAGTACCAGCAAGTTTGACAACGCCGAAATCGTAGCTGCCGCCCAACTGGGTCAAGCTTGCAGAACGGCTTTGGCCCGTCTGAACTGCGCCAGGTGCGGCGGTGATGACGCCAAATGCGTTGGTCGTAGCACCCAAAGCAGTATTAGCAGCACCACCAGCAATTGCCTGTGAACGCATCGTGGTGTGTGCCAAAGCAGCAGAGATTGGACCGTTTGCGTATTGCAGCATCAGACCGAAACGTGTGTCTTTGTTGCTTGAAAGGCCTTGACCGCCGTTGGCGTTAGATTCAAAGTTAGCCAAGTTGGCGCCGTTAGCACCGTATTGAGCGCGAACCGTGAAGCCAGAAAAGTTAGGGCTGATATAGGTCAGGCCGTTGGCACGGGTACCACCGACAACAGCCAAGTTGGCACCTGCAAGGTGGGTCACGCCGCCGATTTGCTCTGAACCAACCATGTAACCTGACAATGTCGACAGCTCATAAGCGTTGGTGTAGGTGAAACCAATGTTCAGCGTACCCATGCTGGCGCTTGCCAGGCCAAGGTAAGACTGGCGATTGGTAGAAGTGCTGAAACCACCACCTGGCAAACCGATTTGCTGATGGCCTGGGCCTGCAGCGCGCTGGCTGAACACGTTAGCGCTGGTTGGGCTGATGCCCTGCTCAACCACGAAGTTGGCTTTCAGGCCACCACCGAGGTCTTCTGTACCGCGGAAACCGATGCGGTTACCAGCGTTAGAGCCGTCCATCACGCCAGACGATTTGGTGAAAACACTGCCGTCACGGCTGGTGCTGTTGTGTGCGCCGTAGCCAATGTCAACCAGACCATACAAAGTCACGGAAGATTGAGCAGAAGCAGCGCTAACAGCAGCCAGTGCTGCCAATGCGATTAGGGATTTTTTCATTTGAGAGTTTCTCCAAGGTTAAACATAGGGCTCCAGGATTCGGATCCCCGGGCCAACCTCCATTTAGGAAGTTGTATGAATTGAACCAGAGGTGGCAGGCTATGGCAAAGGAATCGACCAGTAATTGGCTATAAAAATAAATTCCGTTGCACACATGCAACAAATTCAAACTCTGACGTGTATGAGAAGCGACACATCGGCTTTGACCATTCGTGCGGCTGGCTTCTGGATTATTGGCTAGACTCAGCTTTCAAAAGCAGATTTGCCATGGACACACTCATCAACGCCACTGACAACGCCTTGCGCACCCTGTTTGCCAAACCACGTGCCAGTCGGCCCTGCCCGACGATTGCCGGCGACAGCACTGCCTTGTCATTGCAAGACAAGGCACTGGCGGGTGCCCTGATGCGCGTCAACCACGTGGGCGAGGTGTGTGCACAGGCGCTGTATGCAGCGCAGGCCCTGAGCACACAAGACGCCAAGCTACGCCAGCAATTCCTCGAGGCCAGCCACGAAGAAGGCGACCACCTGGCCTGGACGCGCCAACGGCTCGATGAGCTGGGCGCACGGCCTTCGCTGCTGAACCCGCTGTGGTACGCAGGTGCTTTTGGTCTGGGGCTGCTGGCAGGCCGTCTGGGCGACAAAATCAGTCTGGGCTTTGTGGTGGAGACTGAACGCCAGGTTGAAGCGCATCTGGCAGACCACATGCAGCGCTTGCCGCAAGGCGACCACGAGTCACGCGCCATCGTGGCGCAAATGAAAGACGATGAGGCGCGCCATGCGCTTGAGGCGACTGCCTCGGGTGCTATGGAATTGCCAGCGCCTGTAAAAGCGTTGATGGGCGCAGCCGCCAAGGTGATGACGACGGTAGCGCACCGGATTTAAGGGCACCCTAAACTTCGAGCACCTCAAAGCTGGTCGTGATCTCGGCCATTTTGCCCAGCATGATGGTGGCCGAGCAGTATTTGTCGTGACTCATGGCAATGGCGCGTTCTACTGCGCTGGCAGCCAAACCTTTGCCTGTGACGGTGAAGTGCATGTGGATTTTGGTGAAGACTTTTGGGTCAACAGGTGCACGCTCCGACGTCAATTTAACCGAACAGCCCCGCACATCGTGTCTGCCACGCTTCAAAATCAGCACTACGTCATAGGCTGTACAGCCACCTGTGCCTGCCAGCACGGTTTCCATGGGGCGCGGGGCCAGGTTGGCGCCGCCGTTTTCAGGCTTGGCTTCGTCAGGTGCGCCGTCCATCACCAGTGTGTGGCCGCTGCCTGTTTCGGCCATAAACGTCATGCCGGACTTTGAGCCCGTGGCCGAGGCGTTTCCTGTCCAGTTCACCGTGCATTCCATAAATAGCCTTTTTGTGCAAAAAATTTAACAAAAACAGAGTGAAGCATCTAAAAGTGTCGAGTTTCAGCGACAAAGTATTGTGCAGCGCAACATAGCGGGGCTATACTAAATTTATCGCATCAAAAACGATTGTATTTTGAAGAAGTTTTCGATGCACTACTTGTCTCCTCCATCTTCTCAAAGGATGGATTTACAGGCCCAAATCGCAAGGTTTGGGCCTTTTTTCTTGCCCTTTATGATCAAAGGCCATGAAAAAAGACCTTAGCCCTTCCGACTATCTGAAAAAAATCCTCACTGCCCGCGTGTACGACGTGGCGGTGGAGTCAAACCTTGAACCCGCCAAAAACCTGAGCGCGCGCCTGAAAAACACGGTACTTCTCAAACGGGAAGACCAGCAACCGGTGTTCAGCTTCAAGCTTCGCGGGGCCTACAACAAGATGGCGCATTTGAGCGCGGTGCAGCTCAAAAAAGGCGTGATTTGCGCATCAGCCGGCAACCACGCACAGGGCGTGGCCATGTCGGCGCAAAAGCTCGGCACGCGTGCCGTGGTTGTAATGCCCACCACCACGCCGCAGCTCAAGGTCGATGCTGTCAGGGCGCTGGGCGGCGATGTGGTGCTGCATGGCGACAGCTACTCGGATGCCTACACCCACGCGGCCCAGCTTGAGAAAAAACGCGGCTTGACCTTCGTGCATCCGATTGACGACCCGGACGTGATTGCAGGCCAGGGCACGATTGCCATGGAAATGCTGCGCCAACACCCTGGCCCGCTGCACGCGGTGTTTGTGGCGATTGGCGGCGGTGGGCTCATTTCAGGGGTAGCCAACTACATCAAAGCCGTGCGGCCTGACATCAAGGTCATTGGCGTGCAGATGAATGACTCTGACGCGATGATGCAATCGGTTGCCGCGCACAAGCGCGTCACCTTGAGTGACGTGGGTTTGTTTTCAGACGGCACGGCTGTCAAGCTGGTGGGGGAAGAAACCTTTCGCATCAGCCGCGAGCTTGTCGATGAGTTCATGACCGTGGACACCGACGCCGTTTGCGCGGCCATCAAGGACGTGTTTGTGGACACCCGCAGCATCGTGGAGCCGGCAGGCGCATTGGCCGTGGCGGCGATTAAAAAGTACGTGGCCCTGCACAAAACCAAAGGTGAAACCTACGCCGCCATTTTGTGCGGCGCCAACATGAACTTTGACCGCCTGCGCTTTGTGGCCGAGCGGGCTGAAGTCGGTGAAGAACGCGAGGCGCTGTTGGCGGTGACGATTCCTGAAGAGCGCGGCAGCTTCAAGCGCTTTTGTGAGGTGATTGGCGAGCTGCCCGGCGGCCCGCGCTCAGTGACAGAATTCAATTACCGCATCAGCGACAAAAGCGTGGCGCATGTGTTTGTCGGCCTGACTACGCAAAAAGGCGAAAGCGCAAAAATCGCCACCAACTTCACCCGCCACGGCTTCAAGGCGCTTGACCTGACGCATGACGATTTGGCCAAAGAACACATTCGCCACATGGTGGGCGGGCACAGCGCGCTGTCAAAAGAAGAGCGTTTGCTGCGCTTTATTTTCCCGGAACGGCCCGGCGCGCTGATGAAGTTTTTAGCTGCCATGCAGCCCGGCTGGAACATCAGCTTGTTCCATTACCGCAACCAGGGCGCAGACTTTGGCCGCATTCTGGTGGGCCTGCAGGTGCCGAAGCTCGAGGCCAAGGCGTTTAAAACCTTTTTGGACACCGTGGGCTACCCGCATGTTGAGGAAACCAGCAACCCGGCCTACCAGTTGTTTTTACAGAGCTGAGCCATGAGCTTGCCTGACGCATCGACCTGTCCGCAATGCGGTGCGGCCTTGCGTTGCGGTGCCGTCAGCGGTGACGCAACCTGCTGGTGTTTTGACATGCCGCGCGTGATCGCCATTCCCATTACAAACCCAACACAAAAAGCCAGTTGCCTGTGCCCGGCTTGCCTTCAACAATTGATCGATTCAAATGACCCAAAAAACCTTCCAGTTACCACCGATTGAGCCAACCGCCCATGCAGCACTGGCCGCCAGGCTGCAGCACAAAATCGACAACAAAACCAAGCCGCTGGGGGCGTTAGGCCAACTTGAAAGTCTGGCGCTGCAATTGGGCTTGATTCAACGCAGTGACGCGCTTGCATTCACCCAGCCGCAGATGCTGGTGTTCGCCGCTGACCATGGCGTAGCGAGCGAGGGCGTATCGGCCTTTCCGCAAGCTGTGACCATGCAAATGGTGACCAACATGCTGGCCGGTGGTGCGGCCATCAACGTGTTGGCGCGGCAGCATGGGTTTGCGCTACAGGTGGTCGATGCAGGCGTGGCCAGTGATTTGGCAGATCATCCGCAGCTCATCAAACGCAAAATCGCACACGGCACACACAACCTGGCGCAAGGCCCGGCCATGACCGCCCATCAGCTCAACGCCGCCCTGCAAGCTGGCAGCGACGTGCTGGCCAGCTTGCCTGGCAACCTGGTGGCGTTTGGTGAAATGGGTATTGCCAACACCTCACCCGCTGCGCTGCTCTTGAGCCGCCTGGCGGGCGTGTCAATAGACGACGCAACCGGGCGCGGCACGGGGCTGACTGACCCGCAGCTTGCGCACAAACAAATCGTTTTAAAGCGCGCCGCCGAGTTGCACAAAAATGCCATCCAGCCGCTGGACGCGCTGGCAGCCCTGGGCGGGTTTGAGATTGCCATGATGACAGGCGCGATGCTGAAAGCTGCCGCCGAGCGCCGGGTGATTCTGGTCGATGGGTTTATTGCAGGCAGCGCGGCGCTGGTTGCCTCTTCTGTGGCCCCGGCGGCCAAAGACTACATGGTTTTTTGCCACAGCTCAGCCGAGCGCGGCCACCACCTGATGCTGGCACACCTGAAGGCCCGGCCACTGCTGGACCTGGACATGCGCCTCGGCGAAGGCACGGGCGCGCTGCTGGCCTGGCCGCTGGTGCAGTCGGCTGCGCTGCTGCTGAACGAGATGGCAAGTTTTGAGTCGGCTGGGGTGAGCGGGAAAGACGTTTGATGCAATTTTTTCGCGAATTTCTGTTGGCTGTGCAGTTTTTTACCCGCATTCCCATCACGGGCGCATTGGCGGTATGGGTTGGTTTTAGCCCCGCCATGCTGCGCGCGAGCGCCGGGCACTTCCCCGGCGTGGGTGTGCTGGTAGGTACTGTGGCAGCGGCCATGTATGCGCTGATGGTGGCGCTGCTGCCAGACACCACTTTTGCGCCGATGGTGGCTGCCGTGCTGTCAACCGTGGCCGCGGTGCTCATGACGGGCGGCTTTCATGAAGACGGCCTGGCCGATGTGGCAGACGGCCTGGGCGGCAGTTATGACAGGTATCGCGCGCTGGACATCATGAAAGACTCACGCGTGGGTGCGTTCGGGGCGATGGCCCTGGTTCTCGCACTGCTGGCAAAAGTTGCACTGCTGGCGTTGCTGGGCAGCGTGGATGGCGCGCCTGATGGGTTCGAAGCTGCGCCATTCAAGGGCTGGTATGTGTGCAGTGCCCTGTTTGCCGGCCATGTGGTCTCGCGCACCTTGCCGCTGCTGCTGATTTACTGGTTGCCGCATGTTGGCGACAGTGCAGCATCCAAGTCCAAGCCTTTGGCTGATCAGATCAGTTTGAACAGTCTTTTGATCGCTTTTTCATGGTGTTTTATGGGCCTAGCCCTTGTTTTATGGGCGCAAGCAGCTACTGATTTGATAGTGGCTTGCAGCTTTTCATTCATCGCACTGTTGTGGATGCACCGTCTCTTCAAGCGCCGCTTGCAAGGTTTTACCGGTGATTGCCTGGGGGCCACGCAACAGGTGTGTGAGATTGCGTTTTATCTGGGTCTGGCCATTGCTATATGACGCTGTGGCTTGTCAGGCACGCCATGCCGTTAATTGACAAAAGCATCTGCTACGGCCAGCTCGATATACCAGCCGACCCTAAAGCAACCCGCCACTGCGCCCAACAACTGGCCAACGTGCTGCCCCAGGGCATCACCGTCATCACCTCGACGCTACAAAGATGTGAGCTGCTCGCACCCGAATTGATTGGGCTGCAGCCCGATTTGACGGTCAAAAACGACCAAAAATTGCAGGAAATGAGCTTTGGACAGTGGGAAGGCCGTGCCTGGGCTGATATTCCCAAGGCTGAACTTGACGCCTGGACGGCTGACTTTGCCAACCACCGCGCTGGCGGCACGGGGGAAAGCGTGACCCAGTTCATGACCCGCGTTGCTGCTGCGTTTGACGAGCTCGACCCGACGAAAGACACACTGTGGGTGACCCACGCAGGCGTGATTCGGGCAGCGACCCTGATTGCCAGTGGCATCCGCCACATCAGCCGGGCAGAGCAATGGCCGTTGGCCGCGCCAGCTTATGGACAATGGTGCAAACTGCATATCAAACCCTGAGAGAAAAACACCATGGCCACCAACCTTGACGGGCAACTCGTTGTCGCCATCTCCTCCCGGGCGCTGTTCGACCTGGAAGAAGAAAACCGCGTGTTTGAGCAAAGCGACGACCGCGCTTACATGAAGCTGCAGCTGGAGCGGCTGGAGACGCCTGCCAAACCGGGCGTGGCTTTTTCACTGATTAAAAAGTTGCTGGCTTTCAATACCGTGCCAGACACAGATGTGAAGCGGGTTGAAGTGGTGATGTTGTCGCGCAATGACCCGGTATCGGGCTTGCGCATCTTTCGCTCGGCCGATTTGAACAAACTGCAACTAGGGCGCGGCGTGTTCACCCGGGGTCGTGCGCCTTACCACTACCTCAAGGCACTACAGGCCAACCTGTTTTTGTCTGCCAATCCTGAAGACGTGCGCGCGGCACTCAACGCCGGGTTTGCCGCCGCCACGGTGGCTACCCACGCCGTACACGCCAAAACGACGTACCCGAATGAAGTGCGGATTGCCTTTGACGGTGACGCCGTTTTATTTTCAGACCAGGCTGAAAAAATCTTTCAAAAGGATGGACTGGATGCGTTTCAAAAACATGAACGCAAGCACTCAGGCAAGCCGCTGCCACCAGGGCCTTTCATGCCGCTGCTCAAAGCGCTGCACGGCTTGCAGCAGGCGGGTACACCGCACATGCGCATTCGCACCGCACTGGTCACGGCCAGAAGCGCGCCAGCCCACGAGCGCGCCATTCGCACTCTGATGGACTGGAACATCGAGGTCGATGAAGCGATGTTTTTGGGCGGCCTGGCCAAGGGCGAATTTTTGCGTGAATTTGAACCCGATTTTTTCTTTGACGACCAGACTGGTCATGTCGATGCCGCCGCCCAGCACGTGCCTGCGGGCCATGTGGTGAGCGGTGTATCAAATCGTGCGCCATAAACCGCAACATACAAATCATGACCACGCTTAAAAGATTCAGCGCTTTTTTAAAACGTGTCTGGGCGTTGTCTGCACCCTATTTCAGGTCGGAAGACAAATGGAAAGCGCGCGCCATGCTGGCCGGCATTGTGGTGCTTAATCTGGCGGCCGTGTACATGCTGGTGTTGCTTAATGACTGGAACCGCCTGTTTTATGACGCGCTGCAAAACAAGGATCAACCCGTCTTTTGGCAGCAGCTTGGCCGCTTTACCTACCTGGCCTTTGCCTTCATCATTATTGCGGTTTACAAGTTTTACCTGACACAGTTGTTAGAGGTGCGCTGGCGCGCCTGGATGACGGGGCATTACCTGGAGCGCTGGCTGGCAGGCCATGCGTTTTACCGCCTGGAATTGGCGCGGTTTTCAGGCGATAGCGCCAAAGCCGCGGACAACCCGGACCAGCGGATTCAGGAAGACATCAACCAGTTCACCACGTACACGGTGTCGCTCAGCATGGGTCTGCTGAACTCGGTCGTGACGCTGCTCAGTTTTGTCGGAATTTTATGGTCGCTGTCAGGGGCGTTTGCCTTCACGCTGGGCGGTACCAGCTACAACATTCCAGGCTTTATGGTGTGGATGGCGCTGCTGTACTGCGTGGTTGGCAGCGTCATTACCCATTACATTGGCCGACCTCAAATCCGCCTGAATTTTTTGCAGCAACGCTATGAGGCCGACTTTCGTCACCACATGGTGCGGGTGCGGGAATACAGCGAATCGATTGCGCTGGACAAAGGCGAGGCGGTGGAACGCACGCAGCTTGATGGGCGTTTTTCAAACGTGCTGTCAAACTTTTTGCTGCTCATTAAAAAACAAAAAAACCTGGTCTGGTTCACCAGCTTTTTTGGCCAGGCGGCGGTGGTCTTCCCTTTCATTGTGGCGGCACCCCGGTTTTTCAGCGGCGCGATTCAGCTTGGGCAACTGATGCAAATATCGTCTGCATTCGGGCGTGTACAAGACTCGCTGAGCTGGCTGGTTGACAATTACTCCAGCCTGGCCGCATGGCGTGCCACGACGGATCGTTTGACCAGTTTTGAAGACAATATTGTGGCTGTAACCCAACAAAATAGTGTGCAAGCAGCTCCTGATTCAGTAGCAAGCAGTCTGAATTTATCAGCGACAAACTTGACCATTAACTTGCCTGCAGGCCAAACGCTTCTCAAGGACGCAGACCTCAGCGCCAGCCCCGGCGACAGCGTGCTGCTCAGCGGCCCGTCGGGCAGCGGCAAGTCCACCCTGTTTCGCACCTTCGCGGGTATTTGGCCCTTTTCAAGCGGGCAAACACAATTGCCGCAGGACGCGATGTTTATCCCCCAGCGGCCGTACTTTCCTGATGGTGCTTTGCGTGATGCGCTGGCCTACCCGCAGCCTGCCAGCGCCTACAACGACGAGGCTTTGAAGCAGGCCCTGACAGATGCGCTGTTGCCGCAACTGACGGGGCGGCTTGACGACAGCGATGCCTGGGGGCAAAAACTGTCGGGTGGCGAGCAGCAACGCCTGGCCATTGCGCGCGTGCTGCTTAAAAAACCAGCCTGGATTTTTGCCGATGAAGCCACCTCTGCGCTGGACGATGCTCTTGAGAAAACCCTGTACACCCGGCTGCAGGCGCACATTGCGCAGGTCAAGGGGGGCATGGTGTCCATTGCGCACCGGTCATCTGTGGCTGCTTTTCACAGCTCGCAATGGACGCTCGTCAAACAGGCGGACGGCAGCCCGGCGATGTATGCGCTGAAAGAAAGCCCCTTGAACCACCCCGGCAACCCTGTTGTTTGATGGCTGAACAAAACACACCGCCACCCGAGCCCGGCGACCTGTCGGCGCTGGCACCGCTCAAGCACACGGCCTTTCGCATGCTTTGGGGCACCTGGCTGGTGGCCAACACCTGCATGTGGATGAGCGACGTGGCCGCAGCGTGGATGATGACGTCGATGACCACCACGCCGCTGTGGGTGGCGCTGGTGCAAACATCGGCCACGCTGCCAGTGTTTTTGCTGGGCCTGCCCAGCGGTGCGCTGGCGGATATTCTGGACCGCAGGCGCTACTTTATTGCCACCCAGTTCTGGATAGCGGGTGTTGCCACACTGCTGTGCATTGCAGTCATATCGGGCATCATGACCCCGCCTCTTTTGCTGGCGTTGACGTTTGCCAATGGCGTGGGCCTGGCGATGCGCTGGCCGGTGTTTGCCGCCATCGTGCCTGAGCTGGTGCCACGCGCGCAGTTGCCTTCGGCACTGGCGCTCAATGGCGTGGCGATGAACGCATCACGCATCGTGGGGCCGCTGGTGGCGGGTGCGCTGATAGCCAGTGCGGGCATGCAATATGTGTTTGTTTTGAACGCGGTGCTGTCGGTCATTTCAGGCTTTGTCATCATGCGCTGGCGGCGCGCGCACACGCCCAGCCCGCTGGGGCGCGAGCGGCTGGTCAGTGCCATGCGGGTGGGCGTGCAGTTTGTGGCGCAGTCCAGCCGTCTGCGGGCGGTGCTGGTGCAGGTGGCGCTGTTTTTTTTGCATTCCACCGCGTTGCTGGCACTGCTGCCGCTGATCGCCAAAGGCCTGCATACGGGCGACGCGGGTACCTTTACGCTGCTGCTGGCCAGCATGGGGGCGGGTGCGATTGGTGCGGCGCTTTGCATGCCGCGCCTGCGCCAGTGGCTGCCGCGCGATGCGCTGGTGCTGCGCTCTACCATGCTGCAATCCGTGGCCACTGCGGTGGTGGCTGTTGCACCCAACGCCTGGGTGGCCGTGCCGGCCATGGTGCTCAATGGCGTGGCGTGGATCACCTGCGCCAACTCGCTCAGTGTGTCGGCGCAGTTGGCGCTGCCTGACTGGGTAAGGGCGCGCGGCATGTCGATGTACCAGATGGCCATCATGGGCGGCAGTGCGCTGGGCGCAGCGTTGTGGGGGCAAATTGCCACCGTGAGTACGGTGCCTGCAGCGCTGGTGGTGGCAGCCGTCAGCGGCGTGGCCTGCATGTTGCTGGCCCAGCGCTGGGTGCTGGACACCAGCCTGGAAGAAGATTTGACGCCCTCGCGCGAATTCAAAGTACCCGTAGCCGACGCGCCGCCGGGCGACGGCCATGTGGTGGTGACGATTGCCTATGTGATTGACCCGCAGCGTGCCAACGACTTCAAGGCGTTGATGCAGGAGAGCCGCCGTAGCCGTCTGCGCCAGGGTGCCCTAAGCTGGGAGCTTTTAAGAGACATGGGCAAGCCGGGGCACTACATTGAGCAGATCATTGACGATTCATGGACAGAACACCTGCGCCGCTTTGACCGCGTGACCGCCAGCGACGTAGCGCTGCGGGAGCGCAAGCTGGCGTTTCATTTACCTGAAGAGCCGCCTGTGATTACAAGGTGTGTGGTGGATACGGGGTCACGCCCGGGATAACAGCCCTGTGTAGCCCTCATACCCCCGCGCGCGCAGCTCACAGGCCGGGCAAGAACCACAACCGTAACCCCAGACGTGTCGATGCGTTCGGTCACCCAAATAGCAGGTGTGGGTGTGCTCCACTATCAAGTCAACCAGGGCCTGGCCACCGAGGGATTTCGCCAGCGCCCAGGTGTCGGCCTTGTCAATCCACATCAGCGGGGTTTCAATCAAAAAGCGCTTGTCCATGCCCAACGACAACGCCAGTTGCATGGCCTTGATGGTGTCATCGCGGCAATCGGGGTAGCCTGAAAAGTCGGTTTCGCACACGCCCGTGACCAGCACCTGCAAATCACGCCGATACGCCAGCGCCGCTGCCAGCGTTAAAAACAGCAGGTTACGGCCCGGCACAAAGGTATTGGGCAGGCCTGAGCTTTCCATTTTGAAAGCCACATCGCGTGTGAGTGAGGTGTCACTGACCTGGCCCAGCACCGCCAGGTCAAGCAAATGATCTTCACCCAGCTTGTGTGCCCATTGTGGGAACTGCGTCTTGATTTCGCGCAGCACATTCAGTCGCGCGTCCAGTTCCACAATATGCCGCTGGCCGTAGTCAAACGCCACCGTTTCAACCCGCTCGTATCTGGACAGCGCCTGCGCCAGGCAAGTGGTCGAGTCCTGCCCGCCTGAAAATAAGACGAGGGCGGTTTTGTGAAGGGCGTTTTTTTGCATGGCCGTATTTTGCCAAGACTAAGGGCTCGGAAAGCAATTACTTGTACTTTTGTCTGGCCACCTTTGGGCGCATTGCGTCGTTGCAAAGCGCTTGTTTAGCAGAGCTAAACGGCGCGCTTTGCGCCTAGCACTGCATCCCAAATCTGGCCGCCAAAAGCCCAATTTATTACTTTCCGAGCCCTAAGCAGCCAGAAAATCACCCAAATGCTGCGCCACCAGTGCGGGCTGCTCGTGAATGATCCAGTGGGTGGCGGCTTTGACGGGCTTGAGCGTCATGCGCGGTACGTAGCTTTCCAGGCCGTCCAGCAAAGCCGGTGGCAAGGCGATGTCGCCCATGCCCCAGATCACCAAGGTGCGCAAATGCACCTCCAGCAGCTCACGCGGAATCACCACATCGGCAATCTCAGGGCCAGGCCGCAGCGGCGATGCACGGTAAAAATTCAGCGGACCCGTCAAACCCTGTTGCCAGACCGCGCGATACCTGGCGCGCACTTCATCCGTTAACCATGCAGGGGCGACGCGAGAACCCTGGGTCATTTTGACGCTGCTGAACGACGTAAAAAACTCGAACAAACGTCGAAAGTCATCCTCAGCCAGCAGCTTTTCAGCATCCGGCCGAATCAAAAAATTCATGTACGCGCTGGCCGTTTGCTGGACAGGCGAATGCTGCAATTCACGCAAAAACGTCCCCGGGTGGGGGGAGTTGATGATGGCCAGCTTTTTCATCAGCTGCGGCTGGCTGGCAGCCAGGTTCCACGCCACTGCACCGCCCCAGTCGTGGGCAATCAAACAATCAATTTGACCGCCTTCAAACGCTATCAAGGCTGCAATATCCTGCATCAAATGTTTGGGCCGGTAGGCGGCAACGTCCGTCGGTGCACTCGACTTTTCAAAGCCGCGCAAGTTTGGTGCAATGCAGCGGTAACCGCCGTTTTCGGCCTTTGCAAAATGCACCAGCAACTCGTCCCAAACGAAAGCGGCTTGCGGGAAACCATGTAAAAACACCAGCACGGGGCTGCCTTTTTCACCCGTGCTGCGGCAAGACAAGGTGATGCCGTGCGGCAGGCTGACTTGCTGACATTCAATCATAACGCTACTTTTTTAATAGCTGCTTGCGCCCGATTTCAGGGGGCTACAGCCTTGATTGATGATAAATTTTCACCCGAATGCGTCCAGTCCCACAAATGCTGGGCCACTTCTTCAACGCCCTGCTTTTTCAGGGCTGAAAACAGTTTCACGTCACCGCCACCCGCATTCAGTTTGGCAATTTGCAGGGCTTTGGCGCCTTCGGTTTTGTTCAGCTTGTCAGACTTGGTGAGGAGAATCAAAAACTTCAAACCTTCTTCCACCCGGGGCCGGATCACGTCCAGCAAAATTTCGTCCAGTTCGGTCATGCCCCGGCGCGGGTCACACATCAGCACCACGGCTTTGAGGTTGTCGCGGGTTTGCAGGTAGTTGCCCATCACCTGTTGCCAGCGCAGCTTGGCTTCTTTGGGGACCGCTGCATAGCCGTAGCCGGGCAGGTCGGTCAGCACCGCATCCGTCACGCCCTGTTTGCCCAGCGTGAACAGGTTGATCGACTGCGTGCGGCCCGGCGTTTTGGACGCATAGGCCAGCCGGTGCTGCTGTGTCAGCGTGTTGATGCAGGTGGACTTGCCTGCGTTTGAGCGGCCCACAAAGGCAATTTCAGGCACATCGATGCGCGGCAGGTGCTTGAGCTCGGGGGCAGTGGTCAAAAATTTGGCCGTGTGTAGCCAGCCCATGGCAATTTTGGGGTCGGGTTTGGTCTGTGAAGGGAGGCTGGAAGAAGTGGTCATGATATGTTGGTAGGGTGCTTCAATACCCGAGTGGCGGGACGTACCCTGAACCCATTGTAAAATCATGAGTTACTGAATTTGCGACAACCATTAAAGCATCCCACGACATGAAGCTGTTTGCCACCTCCATTATCAGCGCCATATTGGCTCTGTCTGCCGTCACCTCTTTTGCCGCTGGCGATGCCAAGCCGGCAGTAGCCAAGGCAGAACCTGTCAAGGTCAGCAAGCCCGACACCGCCAAGGGCCAGGCCAGCTTTGCGACATGTGTCAGTTGCCACGCTGCCGATGGCAATTCAGGCACACCAGCCAACCCCAAACTTTCCCAGCAGCACCCCGAATATCTGGTCAAGCAGCTGCAGGAATTTAAATCTGGCAAGCGTGCCAATGCCATCATGATGGGTTTTGCGGCAGGTTTGTCTGAAGACGACATGAAAAACATCGCTTATTGGGTCAGCTCAAACAAAGCCAAACCTGGCTTTGCCAAAGACAAAGAGCTGGCCACACTGGGCGAGCGCATTTACCGCGGCGGCATACAAGAGCGTCAGATTGCCGCCTGCGCTGGCTGCCATAGCCCGAACGGCGCTGGCATCCCTGCTCAATACCCGCGCCTTTCTGGCCAGCATGCTGAATACACGGCCACACAGTTAACCTCTTTCCGCGATGGCGTGCGTAAAAACAGCCTGCAAATGAACCAGGTCGCCGCCAAACTGAACGACCGTGAAATCAAGGCGCTGGCGGACTACATTGCCGGTCTGCGCTAAACGCAGCTCTTGGCTGTAGGGACGGAACCCTTGTCAGCCGAACGGGTCACACAAAGCGAGCCTTTTAAAAAGGGTCGCTTTTTTTATGCCTCTTTTTTGTCCGCCTGAAAAATCCATGTAAGACTTTGCGGCGTATTCAGACTAACCAGTTATTAAAGGAAGTCCCATGCTGATCAAAACCAACGCCAACGGCTTTAACCACAACGTACCCAGCGAGATCACGTCTGCTGCTGCTTACCAAAGCCGTCGCGAGTTGATAAAGCTGATGGCCACGGGCGCTGCGGGCGCGGCGCTGGCCAGCTGGGCGGGCCGCGAGGCGATGGCAGAGACAGTCGCCAAACCCGGCAAAGGCGCTGCGCTGGTTGGCGGTAAATCTGCTGTGGCAGGCGCGATGACGATGGAAAAAATCACCGACTACAAAGATGCGACCACGTATAACAATTTTTACGAATTTGGTACTGACAAAGCCGACCCCGGCAAAAACGCCCACACACTGGTGACCAAGCCGTGGAGCGTGGCCATTGAAGGCCTGGTCAAGCAGCCCAAAAGCTACACACTTGAAGACCTGATCAAGCTGGCGCCGCAGGAAGAACGCATTTACCGCCTGCGTTGCGTCGAGGGCTGGTCGATGGTGATCCCCTGGGTGGGTTATTCGATGTCCGAGCTGATCAAAAAAGTGGAGCCGCTGGGCAGTGCCAAATATGTGGAGTTTGTGACGCTGGCAGACCCCAAAACCATGCCGTTTGTTGGCTCACGCGTGCTGGAATGGCCTTATGTAGAGGCGCTGCGCATGGACGAAGCCATGCACCCGCTGGCGCTGCTGTCATTCGGCATGTATGGCGAGGTATTGCCCAACCAGAGTGGCGCGCCAGTACGCATGGTGATGCCCTGGAAGTACGGTTTTAAAAGCGGCAAAAGCATCGTCAAAATCCGCTTCACCGACAAAGAGCCCAAAACCGCCTGGAACAAGGCCGCCGCCAGCGAATATGGGTTTTATTCCAACGTCAACCCGAGCGTGGACCATCCGCGCTGGAGCCAGGCCACCGAGCGCCGCATCGGCGAAGACGGCCTGTTTGCCAAAAAGCGCAAGACGCTGATGTTCAACGGCTATGAAGCACAGGTGGGGCAGTTGTATGCGGGCATGGACCTGAAGAAAAACTTCTGATCATGAACATGCAAAAGGCGTTGATGCATCCCGCCGCCAAAGCGGTGCTCTTTGCGCTGTGTCTGTTGCCCATCAGCTGGTTGATTTATCGCGTTGCTACCAACGGCGCAGGCGCCAATCCACAAGAGTATTTGATCCGCGCCACGGGTGACTGGACGCTGCGCTTTATCTGCATTGTGCTGGCGGTCACGCCGCTGCGCACCATCAGCAACACGCCACAGCTGGCGCGCTTTCGGCGCATGCTGGGCTTGTTCGTATATTTTTATGTCATCATTCACCTGCTGAGCTACAGCTGGTTTGACATGGGTTTTGACGTGGCCGACATCGCCAAAGACATTGCCAAACGACCTTTTATTCTGGTCGGTTTTTTGGGCTTTCTTTTGCTCACGCCATTGGCCGCCACATCGTTTAACGCCGCCATCAAGGCCATGGGTGCCAAGCGCTGGCAGCTACTCCACAAGCTGGTGTATGTGATCTCTGGCCTGGGGCTGCTGCACTTTTTCTGGATGCGGGCGGGTAAAAACGACTTTGCCGAAGTGTTTGTGTACGTCGCCATCATTGCGCTGCTGCTGGGCTGGCGTGTGCGCCAATATTTGATCAAGAAAAAGGCTGTAGCCCAGCAAATCCGGGCGCGAGCAGCTATTTAATCAATAGCGCTCGTCGTTAAGCTTTGACGAGCCGTTCCTGGCGCATCTGGTCTTGCGCGGTTTCGCGCTGGCGAATCACATGGGTCTGGGTACCATCGACCAACACCTCAGCCGCACGGCCGCGCGTGTTGTAGTTGCTGGCCATGCTCATGCAGTACGCGCCTGCTGACAAGACGGCCAAATAGTCGCCCGCTGCCACATTCAATTCGCGGTCACGGCCAATCCAGTCGCCGCTTTCACACACCGGCCCGACCACGTCGTAGGTCGTCACTGGCTTGTCGGTGACGGACAAGGGCACGATGCCGTGAAAGGCCTGGTACATGGCAGGGCGGGGCAGGTCGTTCATGGCGGCGTCAATGATGCAAAAGTTTTTTTCCTCACCGGGTTTGATGTACAGCACCTCGGTCAAACACACGCCCGCATTGCCCACCAGCGATCGGCCGGGTTCAATCATCAGTTTTTTATCACCAAAACCATGCGCATCAATTTTGGCCAGCAGTTGCTGCCACAGGGTATCGGCTTGGGGTGGTGTGTCGCCGTTGTAATCAATACCCAGGCCACCACCAAAATCAATGTGCGCTATCGGTATGCCTGCGGCTTCGATGCTGGTGACCAGATCCAGCACGCGGTCCATCGCATCGAGGTAAGGCTCGGTGGTGGTGATTTGCGAGCCGATATGGCAGTCAATGCCGACCACGCGCAAACCCTTGAGGGATGCCGCATGCTGGTAAATGCGTAACGCATCATCGTGGGCTACACCAAATTTGTTGCCCTTCAGGCCTGTTGAAATATACGGGTGCGTTTTGGGGTCCACGTTGGGATTGACGCGAATGCTGACCGGGGCTGTCAAGCCCATGCTGATCGCCACGGCGGACAGCACATCCAGTTCGGCTTCGCTTTCAACGTTAAAGCAGCCTATGCCTGCTTTCAAGGCTTGAGCCATCTCGGCGCGGGTTTTGCCAACGCCTGAAAAAATCAACTTTGCAGCGTCACCGCCAGCGGTCATCACGCGGTCAAGTTCGCCGCCAGACACGATGTCAAACCCGCAACCTGCGTTTGCAAAAACCTGCAACACACCGATTGATGAGTTGGCCTTCATGGCATAGCAAATCTGCGCGTTGCGCCCGGCAAACCCGCGTTGGTAAGCGGCCAATGCGCTCAGCATGGCGGCCTTGGAATAAACAAACAGGGGTGTGCCGTGGGTACTTGCCAGACTGCCCAATGCCACGCCTTCGACATAAAGCGCGCGGCTCTTATAAGCAACAAAAGGGTGCCCCGGGAGCTGTGATGGCGTGCTCATTTGGCGGCAGATGCTGGTGGGACAGGTACAGGCACTGCATTGCTGTTTGAGAAAATGCTGTACGGCACACTTTGTGGCGCTAAAAACAGGGGGCCCTTTTGGCCGCAAGCCGACAGGGCATGCAGGACGATGAGGGCCGCTATGATTCTCGATAGATAAAACATCATCAGATTGTAATGACCGACCTTGACTATTTGAACCATGCCGAGAAGGCGCTGGCCGCCATTGAGCTGGCCTGCGACCGCATCAACGACGCGAGTGATGCCGACATTGACAACCAGCGCACGGGCGGCATGGTCACCCTGACGTTCGCCAACCGCAGCCAGATCATCATCAATTTGCAAAAACCGCTGCAAGAAATCTGGATGGCGGCCATAGCGGGCGGTTTTCACTATAGATTCAACAGCAATCAGTGGTTAAACACCAAGGACGGCAGCGAGTTTTTTTCTGCGCTCACCAAGTATGCCAGCGAACAAGCAGGCCAGCGTGTGACTTTCAATTCTTGAACAGATCAAGAATCCGTTTGCGCTCGTCGGCTGGCGGTAAAACCGAAATAGGTGTGCCAGGTGTTGGCGCGGGCTGACCGCTGTTTTCAGCGGCTGGCGCATCACGCATGCCCACACTGCTGACACCTGCGCCTTTGGCGTATTCGTCGTAATACCATTCGCCGCCAACATTGACCACGCCTTGGGGTACCGGCATCTCACTGACCGGCACGTTTTTCAACGCGTAGCCCATGAAGTCGATCCACACGGGCAGGCTCAAACCGCCACCGGTTTCACGGTCACCGAGTTTTTTCGGAGTGTCATAACCCATCCACACGGCGGCCGTCAGCGTCGGCTGGTAGCCAACAAACCAGGTGTCAATGGAGTCATTGGTGGTACCGGTTTTGCCGTACAAATCCGGTCGCTTCAATGTGGCTTGCGCCTTGGCTGCCGTGCCAGAGCGTGCGACTTCCTGCAGCAGGCTGGACATGATGAAGGCGTTTCGTGCGTCAATGCCGCGTGCAGATTCATCCAGCACAGGCGCTTTGGTCTCGACCAGGACCTTGCCTTTTTGGTCCGTGATTTTGGTGATCAGGTACGGGTTGATGCGGTAACCACCGTTGGCAAACACAGAGAAGGCGGTGGCCATCTGTATTGGCGTAACAGAGCCTGCACCGAGCGCCATGGTCAGATAGGCGGGGTGTTTTTCAGCTTCAAAGCCAAAGTGGGTAATCCAGTCCTGACCATACGTTGCGCCTATGGCTTGAAGGATTCGAATGGAAATCATGTTTTTTGATTTCTTCAACGCCGTTCGCAAGTTCATGGGGCCTTCAAACGTGCCGTCGTAGTTTTTCGGTTCCCAGGGCTGACCGCCAGTCACACCCGCGTCAAAAAACAGCGGTGCATCGTTGATGACTGTGGCGGGGGTGAAGCCTTTTTCAAGCGCTGCCGAGTAAATAAACGGTTTGAAACTGGAGCCCGGCTGGCGCCAGGCCTGGGTGACGTGGTTGAACTTGTTTTTCTCAAAATCAAAGCCACCCACCAGCGCGCGAATGGCGCCACTCCTTGGGTCTAGCGCCACAAAGGCACCCTCAACTTCTGGCAGTTGGGTGATCTCCCAGGTGCCTTTGGGTGTTTTGGCGACCCGAATCAATGCGCCCCGGCGTATTTTGATGTTGGGCGCGGCCTTGTCGGCCAGGCCGGACTGCGCGGGCTTGAGTCCGTCTCCCGTGATTTCGATGTTTTCACTGTTTTGCCGCATGGCAAGAATCCGCTTGGGATTGGCGTCCAGCACAACCGCCGACATGACATCGCCGTTGTCCGGACTGTCGGTCAGGGCATCGTCAATCGCCTCTTCGGCTTCCTTGGCATCTTGCGGCACATCGACAAATTTTTCAGGCCCCCGATAAATCTGGCGGCGCTCGTAATCCATGATGCCTTTGCGCAGCGCTTTGTAAGCGGCCGTCTGGTCGGCGGCGCTCAATGTGGTGTAGACATTCAAGCCGCGCGTGTAGGTCTGCTCGCCATACTGGTTGAAGACCAGCTGGCGCACTGTTTCTGCAATGTATTCAGCATGCACGCGGCCCGCATCTGGCCCGGTCTTGACGACCAGCTCTTCAGCTTTGGCAGACACGGCCTGCGCGCTGGTGATGAACCCGTTGTCTTCCATGCGCTCAATGATGTAAAGCTGCCTGGCCCGGGCGCGTTTGGGGTTGACGATGGGGTTGTAAGCCGATGGGGCTTTGGGCAGACCCGCCAGCATGGCGGCCTCGGCAATGCTGATGTCTTTAAGCGGTTTGCCAAAGTAGGCCTCTGATGCGGCTGCAAAACCGTAGGCCCGGTTGCCCAGGAAAATCTGGTTCATGTAGATCTCTAAAATCTGGTCTTTGCTGAGCATGTGCTCCAGTTTGAAGGTCAGCAAAATTTCGTAAATTTTTCGGGTGTAGCTTTTTTCAGCCGACAGGTACACATTGCGTGCCACCTGCATGGTGATGGTCGATGCGCCCTGTGCCTTGGCCCGCCCGACATTGGCCAAGCCTGCGCGAATCACGCCCAGGTAGTCCACACCGCCGTGCGAGAAAAAGCGCGCATCCTCAATGGCCAACACAGCATCTTTCATGACTTTGGGAATGTCCTTGATGGGCGTCAGGCTGCGCCGCTCTTCCCCAAACTCGCCAATCACCACGCCATCGGACGAGTAAACCCGCATCGGCAACTTGGGTCGGTAGTCCAACAAATCAGAAATATCGGGCAGATTGGGGTAGGCCACAGCCAGGGCCACCGCAATCACCATCAGCAGGCTTAAAAAACCAGCCACCGCAATGCCTGTGCCCCACAACAGCAACTTGAGCAGCCAGGTCAACCAGACGGGGTGCGTTTTGCGCTGTGGGCTTGCCTGTTTGGCTGTATTTGAATCTGCGGGTGTGGCGGGCGGCATATGAAGAGGCATGAGGGTAATCGTAAACTGACCGGTCCATTATAAAAACGGGCAATAGGCAAAATGCTGGGCGACATATCGAAAGTACAGATTCTTACCTGGTGATGTCAAAAGGCCGGTCTTAGGTGATTTGTCCTGATTTGTGAAAACGTCTGCTTTTGACAACGGTCATATCTCACAAAATCGAAAAAATCCTTACTGTACAAAGAGCTTACTGATAATATTGAAGTGATTTCTTAAGTATTCAACGCTACACTTTAGCCATAATTTGGGGACTGTTTTGATCTCTTTGGGGTCTTTATTCAACCGCCAAGACCCACCTTTGCTGGGTCTGGACATCAGCTCGTCCAGCGTCAAGCTGGTAGAGCTGAGCCGTGACAAGGCCGGAAACCTGGTGCTCGACCGCTGTGCCATCGAGCCGCTTGAGCGCGGCTGGATCACAGATGGCAACGTCGAAAAATTCGACGAGGTGGCAGAAGCGGTGCGCCGCGTGGTTAAAAAAAGTGGCACCCGAACCAAACTGGTGGCGATGGCTTTACCGGCGTCGGCAGTGATTACAAAAAAGATTATCCTGCCCGGCGGTCTGAGCGAGTCTGAGCTCGAGGCCCAGGTGGAGTCCGAAGCCAACCAGTACATCCCGTTTTCACTCGACGAGGTGAGCCTGGACTTCTGCGTGGTGGGGCCAAGCCCGACATCGAGTGGTGACGTCGAGGTTCTTATTGCTGCCTCCCGCAAAGAAAAAGTTCAGGATCGCCAGGGCCTGGCCGAGGCTGCTGGCCTGAAGCCGATCGTGGTGGATGTTGAGTCCTATGCGTCACGCCTTGCAACGGCCCGGCTGATTGAAAATTTGCCTAACAAGGGTCTCGACACCCTGGTGGCACTGTTTGAAGTGGGAGCCCTGACGACCAGCATGCAGGTCATCAAAAACGACGAGGTGCTGTACGAGCGTGACCAAGCCTTTGGCGGGGCCCAGTTGACGCAACTGATTGTGCGCCAATATGGGTTTTCTCCAGAAGAAGCCGAAAGTAAAAAGCGCAGCGGCGACTTGCCTGATGATTACGAATCCGGTGTTCTAAAGCCGTTTGTCGAAAGCATGGCCCAGGAAATCGGGCGTGCACTGCAGTTCTTTTTTACCAGCACGCCGCACAACAAAGTCGATTACGTCATGCTGGCAGGAGGCTCATCCGCGCTTCCCGGACTCACTGAATCAGTTACCCAGCAAACCTCATTTGCCTGCATGCGGGCTGATCCGTTCGAAGGCATGACCATTGGCAGCAACATCCGCGAAAAGAAAATGCGGCGTGAAGTGGCCTCGTATTTGACATCCTGCGGTTTGGCCTTGCGGAGGTTTCTGCGGTGATTCTGATCAACCTGTTACCGCACCGGGAAGTTGCCCGCAAGCAAAAGCGCGAGTTCTTTTTCGTCACGTTGGGCATTGCTGCTCTGCTCGGCGGTTTGATTTGTGGCGCCATTTATTCCTGGTATCAAACCCAGATTACTGGGCAAAAAGACAAAAATACGCTTCTTAAAACTGAAATCACCAAGCTCGAAGGGCAGATAAAAGACATCGCTGGATTGCAGCAGGAAATTGCCGCGCTTCGCGCCCGTCAGGGTGCGGTTGAGGAGTTGCAGGGCAACCGCAATCTCCCGGTTTATTTGCTGAGCGAGCTGGTCAAGCAACTGCCTGATGGTGTGTACATCAGCAGCATGAAGCAAGACAACCAGGTGGTGCTGCTGACCGGCGTTGCGCAGTCCAACGAGCGGGTGTCAGAACTGCTGCGTAACCTGGCCAACAACAGCCCGTGGCTGACCCGGCCTGAACTGGTCGAAATTACCGCCTCCAGCGTTGCATTGACGCCGCGTGACCAACGTCGGGTATCGAATTTTTCAATGCGTGTTTCGCTCAAACGTGCAAGCGATCAGCCCAAGCCTGGCGCATCAGCTGCCGGTGTGAAACCGTCACAAGGCGCTGTAAGCGCTGCAAAAGTCTGAATCAGAGTTACCGATGGCAAAAACTCCTAAACTCGATATTGATTTCGCTGGCATGCAAGCCAGTTTAAAGTCTCAGTTTGTCGGCCTCAACCCCAACGATCCGCCGTCATGGCCAGCCCTGCCGCGCTACCTTCTGTGTGTGGCCGTCACTGTGTTTGTGGTTGCCGGGCTCTGGTTCGCATGGCTGAGTTCTTCCGACGAAGAGTTGACGGCTGAGCGCGGCACTGAACTTAAACTCAGAGAAGATTTCACAAAAAAACTGACACAGGCGGCCAGTCTGGATGCCTTGAAAAAGCAGCGCGAACAGGTTGCACAGTACGTGACACAGCTTGAAAAACAGTTGCCCAGCAAGGCAGAAATGGATGCGTTGTTGTCGGACATCAATCAGGCAGGTCTGGGGCGCAGCCTGCAGTTTGAGTTGTTCAGGCCTGGCCAGGTCAGCGTCAAGGAATATTACGCCGAGTTGCCAATTGCGGTACGCGTGACGGGGCGCTACCACGACATTGGCGCGTTTGCTGGCGACATTGCCAATCTTTCCCGGATTGTGACGCTGAACAACCTGACGCTCACACCAGCTAAAGACGGTACCCTGACGATGGATACGACGGCAAAAACATTCCGTTATCTGGACTCGGATGAAGTCGCCTTGCAGCGTAAAACGGCCGCGCCCGCCAAAGGAGATAAAAAGTGATGTGCTGCAAAAAAATATTTGCAGTATTGCTGATCTCTGGCTTGTCGGTGCTGGCCGGTTGCGGCTCGTCCGATCAGGAACAGTTGCAGAAGTGGATGACGGAGCAGCGCAACCTCACCCGGTCAAAGGTGGACCGCTTGCCGGAGCCAACCAAATTCTCGCCACAAGCGTATACCCAGGAAGGCTCCATAGAGCCTTTCAGCAACCAGAAATTGGCGCAGGCTTTGAAGCGCGACTCCAGCCAGGCAACCTCCAACGCAGCCTTGATTGCGCCTGAGCTGGCAAGGCGCAAAGAGCCACTAGAGGCATCGCCACTGGACACGGTTGTGATGGTGGGCAGTCTGATCAAGGTTGGGCAGCCTGTCGCGCTGGTGCGCGTTGACAACCTTCTTTATCAGGTGCGTGTGGGTAATTATCTGGGCCAGAATTACGGTCGCATCACCAAAGTTTCGGAGACCGGTTTGAGTCTGCGTGAAATCGTACAGGATGCCGCTGGTGAATGGATAGAGCGAACAGCGACTTTACAGCTTCAAGAGGTATCAAAATGAACAAGCAAACGTGGATGACGAAAGCAGTAGCAGCGCAAGGCGCACTGCACCGTTTGCCTGCAATCCTGGCGGCTTCTTTATCGGCCTGCGTTTCGGCTGGTGCGCTGTTAATGATGGTCCCTCTTTCAGCCAGCGCCCAGGCACCGGCTGGCAACAGCATTCAATCGGTTTCAGGTTCTGTTCAGGGCGGCTCTGAAATTATCAGGATTGACTTGGCCGAACCTCTGGCCGCTGTGCCCACGGGTTTCAGCATTCAAACGCCAGCGCGCATTGCGCTTGATTTTCCGGGTATTGGCAACGCGATGGGGCGCACCGCTGTGGACATGAACCTGGGCAATTTGCGCTCAGCCAATGTGGTTCAGGCGGGTGAGCGGACACGGGTGGTTTTGAACCTCAAAGCGGCGACCTCCTACAAAGCCGAGATACAGGGTAAGTCGATTTTCATCACGCTTGATCCGGTAACGGTTGCCACACCGACTGCCATCGCACCTCCGATATTTGCTGAAAACCGCAACCGTGACATTCTTCCCCTGAAAGATCTTGATTTCCGGCGCGGCGCGGAAGGCTCTGGGCGCATTGTGGTGGACTTGCCAAACAACCAGGTGGGAGTAGATATTCGCCAGCAAGGCCAAACCCTGGTGGTCGAGTTTTTGAAGACGGCATTGCCAGAAGGTTTGCGTCGCCGTCTGGATGTGTCAGATTTCGGTACCCCGATACAAAGTGTGACGACTTTCCAGACCGGTGACAAGGTCAGGATGGTGATTGAGCCAAAAGGTTTGTGGGAGCACAGCGCTTACCAAAGTGACAACCAGTTTGTTGTTGAGATACGGCAACAAAAAGTCGATGCCAACAAGCTGACCCAAGGCGCAGGTTATAACGGTGAAAAACTCTCCTTGAATTTTCAGAACATTGAAATTCGCTCACTCTTGCAGGTCATTGCAGACTTCACCAACTTCAATATCGTCGCGTCTGACAGCGTGACCGGTGCCGTGACGCTGCGCCTCAAAGATGTACCGTGGGATCAGGCGCTGGACATTATTTTGCAGGCCCGAGGACTCGGCATGCGCAAGACTGGCAACGTCTTGCTGATTGCACCCAAAGACGAGCTGGCAGCCAAAGACAAGCTTGAGCTGGAATCCAAAAATGCGATTCAAAATCTTGAACAGGTTCGCACACAGGATTTCAGGCTCAACTACGCCAAAGCCAGTGAAATAGCCGCTGGACTGATTGGCACGGGTGGTGCAGCATCGAACAACAGAATTTTGTCAACGCGCGGCAGTGTGATATTTGAGACACGTACCAACCAGCTGTTTGTGACTGATATTCCTTCAAAGCTGGAGCAAGTGCAGGCTTTGATTGCCAAAATAGACATTCCTGTCCGGCAGGTTTTGATTGAAGCCCGAATTGTGGAAGCTGCTGATTCGTTCGGCAAGTCATTGGGTGTCAGGTTGGGTGGTCGGCCTTTCACCATTAACAACAACGCGAACAGCTCTTTCGGGGCTAGTTATATCAATCCAGGTACTACGCCTGGATTGCCTGCTCAAGGCGTGAATTTCGGTACCACCACGGGTGACTTTCTTAATCTGCCAGGTTTAGGCCAGAACGGTTTTCAGGCGGCAACTTTCGCTGTTTCACTGTTCTCTTCGGGGGCCACCCGGCTTTTGAATCTTGAAATTTCCGCCGCAGAGTCAGATGGCCGGGGGAAAATCGTATCCAGCCCGCGCATTGTCACAGCTGATCAGGTCAAGGCGCTGATCGAGCAGGGAACCGAGCTGCCCTACCAGCAGGCGACATCCAGCGGTGCAACGTCGATTGCTTTTCGCAAGGCCAATCTGAAACTGGAAGTCACGCCGCAAATCACGCCAGAAGGCAATATTATTCTTAACGTGGATGTCAATAAAGACAGCGTAGGCCGTTCCACTGCGAACGGTTTTGCCATTGATACCAAGCACATCCAGACCCAGGTGCTGGTTGAAAATGGTGGCACGGTGGTGATTGGCGGCATCTATGAGCAGACTGATCGTGAAGACGAAACAAAAGTCCCTCTTTTGGGTGACCTGCCGGTGTTGGGAAATCTGTTCAAACAAAAAACCCGTACCGCTACCAAGTCTGAATTGCTGGTTTTCATCACCCCCAAAATGCTGACGAATGGCGCGCCCCTGCGCTGATTTTGCGGGTTGTAGTCTGAGGTTAAATTGAATGCAAATCCAGCCACCATTGCTTGTGTGGGTTTACCGGGGTCCGGTAAGTCGACAATTGGCAGGCAGCTTGCCAGACGGCTTGATGTCCGGTTTTTCGATTCTGATCAGGTCATAGAGCAGCGCATTGGTTGTTCAATTCGCGAATTTTTCGAACGAGAAGGTGAGCACACCTTTCGCGATCTTGAAGAAGAAGTCATCGACGATCTGACGCAGCGTGGTGTGTGCGTGCTGTCTACCGGTGGCGGCGTTATTTTGCGGCAGGCCAATCGCGATTGTTTGCGTTTGCGAACCAGCGCTGTTTATTTGCACTCCGCACCTGAAGAGGTGTTTCGTCGTTTGCGACATGACCAGAACAGGCCCCTGCTGCAGGTCGCTGATCCTTTGAGTCGCCTTCGTGAGCTGTATGCGGTGCGCGACCCTTTGTACCGCGAAGCCGCGCAATTTGTGGTGGAAACAGGACGGCCTTCAGTCTCAACGCTGGTCAACATGATTTTGATGCAGCTGGAGATGGCAGGCGTTGTGCCAACGCACAACTGATGTCAGCCTCTACACTTGCAACATGCAAGCGAACTCTTCTTTGATTTCGGCACAAGTTCACATTGAACTTGATGACCGCAGCTACCCGATTGTCATTGGCTCTGGCCTGTTGGGCGATGCATCTACCTACCAGTATTTGCCGCCCGCCAGCATGGCACTGATCGTCTCCAACACCGCCGTTGCACCGCTGTATGCCGTGCAACTTCAGGCGGCGTTGCAGGCGCGCTACCCCAAGGTGCTCTTGCTACAGTTGCCCGATGGCGAAGCGCACAAAGACTGGTCAACGCTGCAACTGATTTTTGATGCGCTGCTGCAAAACGGCTGTGACCGTAAAACGACCCTGTTTGCACTTGGCGGTGGCGTGGTGGGCGATATGACAGGCTTTGCCGCCGCCAGTTACATGCGCGGGGTGCCATTTGTGCAGGTGCCCACCACGCTGCTGGCGCAGGTTGACTCGTCGGTAGGTGGCAAAACGGCCATCAACCATCCGCTGGGTAAAAACATGGTTGGTGCGTTCTACCAGCCGCAATTGGTGGTGTGTGATCTGGAGGTGCTCAAGACACTGCCACCCCGCGAGCTGAGCGCCGGTCTGGCAGAAGTCATCAAGTACGGACCGATTGCTGACCTGGTGTTTATGGACTGGATTGAGGCCAACCTGGATGCGTTGCGATCCGGGGAGCCAGCCGCTTTGGCGCATGCCATTCAACGCAGTTGTGAGATCAAGGCGCACGTGGTTGGCCAGGACGAACGCGAACAAGGGCTGCGCGCCATTTTGAACTTTGGCCATACCTTTGGCCATGCGATGGAGTCGGGGCTGGGTTATGGCCAGTGGCTGCATGGTGAAGGCGTGGGTTGCGGCATGGTCATGGCCGCACATTTGTCGCAGCGGCTGGGCCTGGTGGACACCGCTTTTGTTGAACGCCTGACACGGCTTGTCAAGGGAGCCGGCTTGCCCGTCAAAGGCCCGGTGCTGGATGCCGCTGACAACGCCGGGCGCTACCTTGAGCTGATGCGCATTGACAAAAAGTCTGAAGCGGGTGAGATTCGTTTTGTGCTCATCAGTGGGCCGGGCAGCGCTGTGGTGCGTGCTGCACCTGATGTCCTGGTGCGCGAGGTGATTGATGCCTGTTGCGCCTAGCCGGTTTTTAGGGCACAATTAAATTGCTATGAATTTAGTAGCTGCTTGCACCCGAATATATTGGGTTACAGGCATTTTTAATGCCTAAAAAGAGCTTTTTTTCATGATCCTGGCCCCTTTTTTGGCTTCCAGCTTGATGTCCTATGCCTGTGACCCCGCCCAGTCAAGGGGTCGCCGCTTTCCAGAAACGCCAGCCCCCACGCGCTCCGACTTTCAGCGTGACCGGGACCGCATCGTGCATTCCACCGCGTTTCGCCGTCTGGTTTATAAAACCCAGGTTTTTTTAAACCACGAGGGCGATCTGTTTCGCACCCGGCTGACGCATTCGCTGGAGGTTGCCCAGCTGGGCCGCTCGATTGCCCGCACCCTGCGTTTGAATGAGGACCTGGTTGAAACCATCGCGCTGGCGCACGACCTGGGCCACACGCCCTTTGGCCATGCCGGGCAAGATGCCCTCAACGAATGCCTGAAGAACCACAACCCCGGCAGCGCCGGTTTTGAGCACAACCTGCAAAGCCTGCGGGTCGTGGATTCGCTGGAAGAGCGCTACCCCGCCTACGACGGCCTGAACCTGACGTTTGAAACCCGTGAAGGTATTTTGAAGCACTGCTCGCGCCGCAACGCCCGGCACATTGAAGCGCGTGAGCCTGGCGGGGTTGCACAGCGGTTTGTCGATCAAACCGGTACCCGCACGCCGTGGCTGCAACCCAGCCTGGAGGCGCAACTTGCCAATCTTGCCGATGAGATTGCCTACAACGCCCATGACATTGACGACGGTGTGCGCTCTGGCTTGTTGACGCTGGAGCAATTGCAAGGCGTACAACTTTTCAGGCAGCACAGCCAGCAAGCCTTGCAGCAGCACCCCACACTCAAAGGCCGCAGGCTGCTGTTTGAAACCATTCGCCTGATGCTGAGCGCGCAGGTATATGACGTGATGCAGGCGACCAGCCAAGCCCTTGACGATGCCCAGCCGCCAGATGTGACCGCCGTGCGCCAGCATACGGCGCTGGTCTGCTTTACCCCCGCCATGGCCGCGCAATCAGCGGCCATGAAAAGCTTTCTGTTTCACAACCTTTACCGTCACCTACAAGTGCTGGAGAAAACGCAGGCTGCGCAGCAGGTGGTGCGCGATTTATTTGCCGCTTACATGGCTGACCCGGCGCAACTGCCATCTGCACACAGCATGTATTCCTCCAGCGCCAAACCCGAACGCGTGGTGGCCGACTACATCGCCGGCATGACCGACCGTTTTGCTGCCAAAGAGCACGAGCGGCTCAGTGGCAAGGTGACGTTTGCCGCGTGATATTGACAGCTTGATGTGATGTTGGCGAAACCTTCAAAAAACTTTTCCGCTTTTTGCATCCTGGCTGCAGGCGTGGGCGCAGCCATGCATATCGGCAAGTTGCCGCCCGCCTTGCCAGTGCTGGGCCAGGTACTGGGCGTTACGCTGTTGCAGGCCGGTTTTTTGTTGTCCAGCATGCAACTGGCGGGCATGCTGCTGGGGCTGCTGACAGGGCTGGCCGTGCAGCGCGTGGGCCTCAAGCGCAGCATGATGCTGGGTCTGCTGGTGGTAGCGCTAGGCAGTGCCCTGGGCGCGCTGGCAAACAACGCGGCCTGGCTGCTCGCCACGCGGGTGATGGAGGGCCTGGGCTTTTTGTGGGTGGTGCTGCCTGCGCCTGCTTTGCTGCGTCAATCTGTCGCCGCGCAACGTGTTAACCGGGTCATGGGTTTTTGGGGCGCTTACATGCCCCTGGGCACGTCGCTGGGCTTGTTGCTCGGTCCGTACGTCATGCACTTGGCCATGCCCGACATGGGCTGGCGGCTGTGGTGGGGGGTGTTGTCTGGGTGGTGCGCTTTGCTGGCGCTGCTGGTGCTTTGGCAAATACCTGCCGACGCAGAACCAGCGACAGCAAGCACCGAAAACCACAAAATTCTTGGCCTGACCTTGCGCTCCCGGCCGGCTTGGCTGCTTGCGCTGAGTTTTGCTGTTTATTCGGGCCAATGGCTGGCGGTGGTCGGTTTCTTACCCACCATTTATGCCCTGGCGGGTTTAGCCAGTGCGCACGCAGGCTGGCTCACGGCGCTGGCTGCAGCGGCCAATATCGTGGGCAATGTGTCTGCCGGTCGCCTGCTGGAGCGGCGTGTGCGCCCACTGACCTTGTTGCGTACAGGTTTTGTTGCCATGGCAGCCGGGGCTGTGATGGCCTTTTTGCCGCAGCTGGATGCGCGCTTGCAATACGCCGCCGTGCTGGTTTTTTCAGCTGTTGGCGGGTTGATTCCGGCAACCTTGTTCAGCCTGTCGGTACGGCTGGCACCCAGCCCGGCAGCGGTGTCCAGCACCGTGGGCTGGATGCAGCAATGGTCCGCCTTAGGGCAATTTAGCGCGCCGCCGCTGGTGGCCTGGGTAGCAGTACAAGCAGGTGGTTGGCAATTGACGGGAGTGGTCAGCGTTGTTTGCTGCGCTGCGGGCTTGTTGTTGGCCAGTGCCATTCATCGTGCGCTAGGCCAAGTTAGTGGCCAAGCCTTGCCAGCCCGGGCGGCATAACCTTATACCGCCGCGCAGCGCAGGGCAGCGGCAATCCAGACCGCACCGGTCTGCAAATAGCCTTTGAACCATGACCGACTACGACATGAGCGGTTTCAGGGTCAACCTGCGCGCCAAGAAGTTTGAATCGGTGCGTGCGGTAAACCTGGTAACGATCACGCCAGACGGCAAAGTGGTGCGTTAATGACTTGTGATTTTGCTATTAATTTAGGAGTTTATTGTGTCCGGATTTGTTGGGCTAGAAGCCGATTTTGCATCTAAAAAACGCCAAAAACAGTGTTTTTAAGGCTTGCGAACTTAAAAATGGAACAATCGGAAAAACAATGAACAATTGGGGTCAGACTCCAATTAAAATCAATTTCCCCAAGCCAACGTTCCCAACATCATGGCCCGCCTTCCCCGTTTGACTCTCCCCGGCTACCCGCACCACATCATTCAGCGGGGTAACAATCGCCAGGCCATTTTTACGACCGTGGCTGACTACCAATATCTGCTGGCCTTGCTGGACGAAAACGCCAAAAAATTTGCAGTGGATATTCACGCCTACGTGCTGATGACCAACCACTTTCACTTGCTCGCTACGCCGCAATCTGAAACCGGTTTGCCGCAAATGATGCAGGCCGTGGGCCGCAGTTATGTGCGGTATTTCAATGATTTGCAGGCGCGCACCGGTACCCTGTGGGAGGGGCGTTATCGGTCAACCCTGATTCAGACCGACCGCTATCTGCTAGCCTGCATGGCCTATATTGACCTGAACCCGGTGCGCGCGGGCATGGTGGCTGAAGCGCGTGACTACCCCTGGTCCAGCCACGGCTTTTATGTGGGTTTGCGCAGCGACAAACTCATCACCCCGCATGCCTTGTTTTGGGACCTGGCCAACACGCCTTTTGGGCGCGAGGTGGCCTACGCCGATCTGGTTCGGGCAGGCGTCAGTGCGCAGCAGCAGGCCGCCTTGACCCGTTCAACACTTGCTGGGTGGGTGCTGGGTGAGGATGGTTTTGTGGCAAATCTGCAAAAAATGACGGAGCGCCGCGTCACCATGGCTAAAGCTGGGCGGCCATTTAATAAGACGGTCGAGATTGAGAAATAGCTTAAGCCTTTGATTGCTTAGGTAAGTACGGCAATATTTAATCTGTCCCTACTTAATTTTCAACTAATTCCATTGATCTTTAATTGGAGTCTGACCCCAATTAAAGTATTTGGCATTGTTGTTGATGGGATTTATTATCTATATCCCCCGATAAATTTAGGAGTGCGCCATGACCACGGCTGCTGAGATCAAGCATATTCAAGACCACGGTTTGTATTCGCCTGCCAATGAGCATGATGCTTGTGGCGTGGGTTTTGTCGCGCACATCAAGGGGTACAAGTCGCATGCCATCGTGCAGCAGGGCTTGAAGATCCTTGAAAACCTGGACCATCGGGGTGCCGTGGGCGCTGACAAGCTGATGGGCGATGGCGCCGGTATTCTGATTCAGTTGCCGGACGCGCTGTACCGTGAAGAAATGGCCAAGCAAGGCGTGGCGCTTCCGCCACCGGGCGAGTACGGCGTGGGCATGGTGTTTTTGCCGAAAGAGCATGCGTCTCGTCTGGCGTGCGAACAGGCGCTTGAACGCGCCGTAAAAGCCGAAGGCCAGGTGTTGCTGGGCTGGCGCGATGTGCCTGTCAACCGCGACATGCCGATGTCGCCCACGGTGCGCTTGAAGGAGCCCATTCTCAAGCAGATTTTTATTGGCCGCGGTAACGACGTCATCGTGCAAGACGCGCTGGAGCGCAAGCTGTATGTCATTCGCAAAACCGCCAGTGCCGCGATCCAGAACCTGCACCTGACACATAGCAAAGAATATTACGTGCCCAGCATGTCCAGCCGCACCGTGGTTTACAAAGGCCTGTTGCTGGCAGACCAAGTCGGCACTTATTACATGGACTTAACCGACGAGCGCTGTGTGTCAGCCTTGGGTCTGGTGCATCAACGTTTCAGTACCAACACCTTCCCTGAATGGCCGCTGGCCCACCCGTACCGCTACGTCGCCCACAACGGCGAGATCAACACCGTCAAGGGCAACTACAACTGGATGAAGGCGCGTGAGGGCGTGATGTCGTCCCCAGTGCTCGGCGCTGATTTGCAAAAGCTTTACCCCATCAGCTTTGCAGACCAGTCTGACACCGCCACGTTTGACAACTGCCTGGAGCTGCTAACGATGGCTGGGTATCCCATCAGCCAGGCCGTGATGATGATGATTCCTGAGCCGTGGGAGCAGCACACCACCATGGATGAGCGCCGCAAAGCGTTTTACGAATACCACGCCGCCATGCTCGAACCTTGGGACGGCCCTGCGTCGATTGTGTTTACCGACGGCCGCCAGATTGGCGCCACGCTGGACCGCAACGGCCTGCGCCCATCGCGCTACTGCGTGACGGATGATGATCTGGTCATCATGGCGTCAGAGTCGGGTGTGCTACCGATTCCAGAGCACAAAATCATCCGTAAATGGCGCTTGCAGCCCGGCAAGATGTTTTTGATTGACCTCGAACAGGGCCGCATGGTTGATGATGAAGAGATCAAAGCGACGCTGGCGCACAGCAAGCCGTACAAGCAGTGGATTGAGAATTTGCGGATCAAGCTGGATGACATAAAAACAGGCGGGTTGAATACCCACTCAATTGCAGTGCAAGGTGTCGGTTTTGGCCCCCAGACGATGGCTCTTGGTGGCTTCAGTGTCACGAAGCGTGAAACTGAAACTGAAACTGTTTTGCAGAATTCAGAAATTAGTCTGCTCGACCGTCAACAAGCCTTCGGTTATACGCAAGAAGACATCAAGTTCCTGATGTCCCCGATGGCTGCTAACGGCGAAGAAGCCACCGGCTCCATGGGCAACGACTCGCCACTGGCGGTGCTGTCGAACAAAAACAAATCGCTTTACAACTACTTCAAGCAGTTGTTTGCGCAGGTGACCAACCCGCCGATTGACCCGATTCGCGAAGCGATTGTGATGTCGCTTGTGTCCTTTGTTGGCCCCAAGCCAAACCTGCTGGACATCAACCAGGTCAACCCGCCGATGCGACTTGAAGTGGCGCAGCCTGTGCTGAACGTAGCTGACATGCAGAAGTTGCGCGACATTGAATCGCACACGCAGGGCAAGTTTAAAAGCTACACACTCGACATCAGTTATCCACTGGCCTGGGGCCATGAGGGCGTTGAGGCCAAGCTGGCATCGCTGTGCGCTGAAGCGGTTGACGCGATCAAAACCGGCAAGAACATTCTGATCGTCAGTGACCGCGCATTGAGCGCTACGCAAGTCGCCATTCCGGCCTTGCTGGCACTGTCGGCCATTCACCAGCATTTGGTCAGCGTGGGCTTGCGCACCACGGCAGGTCTTGTAGTTGAAACTGGCTCGGCTAGGGAAGTACATCACTTCGCCGTGCTGGCAGGCTACGGTGCAGAAGCCGTGCATCCGTATCTGGCGATGGAAACACTGGCTGAAATGCACGACGGTCTGCCGGGCGATTTGTCGACTGAAAAAGCCATCTACAACTACACCAAAGCCATCGGCAAAGGCTTGTCAAAAATCATGTCCAAAATGGGCGTGTCCACCTACATGAGCTACTGCGGCGCGCAATTGTTTGAGGTGATTGGCTTGAACCGCGAAACCATTGCCAAGTTCTTCACAGGCACGGCCAGCCAGGTTGAAGGCATGGGCGTGTTTGAGATTGCTGAAGAGGCGCTGCGCATGCACCGCTCGGCTTTCAGTGATGACCCGGTGTTGGAAAACATGCTCGATGCGGGCGGTGAATACGCTTTCAGGGTGCGCGGTGAAAACCACATGTGGACGCCCGACGCGATTGCCAAATTGCAGCACGCCACACGTGCCAACAACTGGAACACTTACAAAGAATATGCCCAGCTCATCAACGACCAAAACCGCCGCCACATGACGCTGCGTGGGCTGTTTGAATTCAAGATTGACCCCAGAAAAGCCATCCCGATTGATGAGGTTGAGCCGGCCAAAGAAATTGTCAAGCGCTTTGCCACCGGTGCCATGTCGCTCGGCTCGATCAGTACCGAAGCACACGCCACACTGGCGGTGGCCATGAACCGCATTGGCGGCAAAAGCAATACCGGTGAGGGCGGTGAAGACCCGGCGCGTTACCGCCAGGAGCTCAAAGGCATTCCGATCAAGCAGGGCGCTACGCTCAAAAGCGTGATTGGTGAGAAAGTGGTTGAAGTTGATCTGCCCCTGCAAGACGGCGATTCACTGCGCTCAAAAATCAAGCAGGTCGCGTCTGGCCGCTTTGGCGTGACGGCTGAATATTTGGTGTCTGCTGATCAGATTCAAATCAAGATGGCTCAAGGTGCCAAGCCCGGCGAAGGCGGCCAGCTGCCGGGCGGAAAGGTCAGTGAGTATATCGGCGCGCTGCGTTATTCAGTGCCTGGCGTGGGGCTGATTTCACCGCCACCGCACCACGATATTTACTCCATTGAAGATTTGGCGCAGCTAATTCACGACTTGAAAAACGTCAACCCGCGCGCCAGTATCAGCGTCAAGCTGGTCAGTGAAGTGGGTGTCGGCACCATTGCCGCGGGCGTGACCAAAGCCAAAGCTGACCACATTGTGATAGCTGGCCATGACGGCGGCACGGGCGCTTCGCCTTGGTCTTCTATCAAGCACGCAGGCAGCCCTTGGGAAATCGGCTTGGCTGAAACGCAGCAAACGCTGGTGTTGAACAGGCTCAGAGGCCGCATTCGCGTGCAGGCTGATGGCCAGATGAAAACCGGTCGTGATGTGGTGATTGGTGCGCTGCTGGGCGCAGATGAGTTCGGTTTTGCCACCGCTCCGCTGGTGGTGGAAGGCTGCATCATGATGCGCAAGTGTCACCTCAACACCTGCCCGGTCGGTGTGGCCACACAAGACCCGGTGCTGCGCCAGAAATTCAGCGGCAAGCCAGAGCATGTAGTTAACTACTTCTTCTTTGTGGCTGAAGAGGCCAGACAGTTGATGGCGCAACTCGGCGTGCGCACGTTTGACGAGCTGATTGGCCGCGCAGATTTGCTCGACACGCAAAAAGGCATTGAACACTGGAAGGCCAGCGGCCTTGACTTTGCTCGCCTGTTTTACCAGCCGAATGTGCCTGCAGATGTGCCACGCCTTCACACGTCCACGCAAGACCACGCGCTTGAAAAAGCACTGGACGTGCGCCTGATTGAAAAGTCAAAAGCCGCGATTGAAAAGGGCGAAAAGGTCCAGTTCATTGAAGTGGCGCGCAACGTCAACCGCACCGTCGGTGCCATGCTGTCCGGCGAGCTGACCCGAGTGCGGCCCGAGGGTTTGCCAGATGACACGCTGCGAATTCAGCTGGAAGGCACGGGTGGTCAATCGTTTGGTGCGTTCCTGGCCAAAGGCATCACCATGTACCTGATTGGTGATGCGAACGACTACACCGGCAAGGGCTTAAGTGGTGGGCGCATCGTGGTGCGCCCGAGCATTGACTTCCGGGGCGAGTCGCACAAGAACACCATCGTCGGCAACACCGTGCTCTACGGCGCGACAACAGGCGAAGCGTTTTTCAGCGGCGTGGCAGGCGAGCGCTTTGCGGTGCGTCTGTCGGGTGCCACGGCTGTCGTTGAAGGCACAGGCGACCATGGCTGTGAATACATGACCGGCGGAACGGTGGCCGTTCTGGGTAAAACCGGCCGCAATTTTGCCGCCGGCATGAGCGGCGGCGTGGCCTATGTGTATGACGAAGACGGCCAGTTTGCATCGCGTTGCAACACATCAATGGTCAGCATGGACAAAGTCGTGACGACTGCCGAGCAGCATACGCACGACAAGTCAGACTGGCACGCCGAGCAGAGCGACGAAGCGCTGCTCAAACGCCTGCTGCAAGACCACAACCGCTGGACGGGCAGCAAGCGAGCGCGCGAGTTGCTGGACACATGGGCTGAGTCACGCCTGAAGTTTGTCAAGGTCTTCCCGAACGAATACAAGCGCGCGCTGCTGGAGCGCAAAGACCGCCGCCTGAATGCCGCAACCGAGACGACGCGGGCGCAGGTAGAGACCAACCGTGAAGCGGTGGGTGCAAAATAAATACTATTAATTTAGGAGCTGCTCTCGGCCGAATCCATTGGGCTAGCGCACTAAAACATACCCGAAAAACACCTAAAACGGCCCTAAAAAGCCTTTTTGAAGCAAATTATTCGCACAGGACAGCATCATGGGAAAAATCACCGGTTTCATGGAATTCGAGCGTCTGGAAGAGGGCTACAAGCCCGTACCCGAACGCCTGAAAAACTACAAGGAATTCGTCATTGGTCTGGACGACCAGCAGGCTAAAACGCAAAGCGCCCGCTGCATGGACTGCGGCACGCCGTTTTGCAACACCGGTTGCCCGGTCAACAACATCATTCCTGACTTTAACGACATGGTGTTTCGCGCCGACTGGAAAAATGCGATTGACACGCTGCACAGCACCAACAACTTTCCCGAGTTTACAGGGCGCATTTGCCCCGCACCGTGCGAAGCCGCCTGCGTACTGAATGTCAACGACGACGCAGTCGGCATCAAGTCTATTGAGCACGCCATCATTGACCGCGCCTGGGCTGAAGGCTGGGTCACACCGCAATTGCCAAAACACAAAACCGGCAAAAAAGTCGCCATCGTCGGCAGCGGTCCGGCTGGCATGGCTGCAGCACAACAACTTGCGCGGGCAGGTCATGACGTCACGCTGTTTGAAAAGAACGACCGCGTCGGCGGCTTGCTGCGCTACGGTATTCCCGACTTCAAAATGGAGAAAGTCCACATTGACCGCCGGGTAGAGCAAATGACAGCTGAGGGCGTAACGTTTAAAACCGGCGTAATGGTGGGCAACTTGCCGAAAGAAAGCAAAGTCACCAACTGGGCGAAAGTAACGGTCAGCCCCGAGCAACTGCAAAAGGATTTTGACGCAGTGATGCTGACAGGCGGCGCCGAGCAGTCACGCGACTTGCCCGTTCCCGGCCGCGACCTGGACGGCGTGCACTTCGCCATGGAATTTTTGCCCAGTCAGAACAAGGTCAACGCTGGCGACAAAGTCAAAGGCCAATTGCGCGCAGACGGCAAGCACGTCATCGTGATTGGCGGTGGCGACACCGGCAGCGACTGCGTGGGCACCAGCAACCGCCACGGCGCGGTCAGCGTCACGCAGTTTGAGCTGATGCCCGAGCCGCCGATTGAGGAAAACCGCCCCATGACCTGGCCGTATTGGCCTGTCAAACTGCGTACCTCGTCCAGTCATGATGAGGGCTGCGAACGCGAGTTTGCTATTTCTACCAAAGAGCTGTTGGGCGAAAAGGGCAAAGTCACAGGTTTGAAAACTGTGCGCGTGGAGTGGGTGGGCGGCAAGATGGTTGAAGTCGCCGGATCAGAGCAAACTCTCAAAGCCGATCTGGTACTGCTGGCCATGGGTTTTGTGTCGCCTGTTGCGTCGGTTCTGGAATCGTTCGGCATCGACAAAGACAACCGCGGTAACGCCAAAGCCAGTGATGGGTTTATCGGTGGTTACGCGACCAATGTACCCAAGGTGTTTGTAGCGGGCGATATTCGCCGCGGCCAAAGCCTGGTGGTCTGGGCGATTCGCGAGGGCCGTCAGGCAGCGCGCTCGGTCGATGAGTTTTTAATGGGTTTCAGCGATTTGCCACGTTGATTCATATTGTTTTTTGACCTGACGAATCCCTTATCATTGGTGGAACATATCCACCATGATTTATTCGCCAGCCTGATGTCCAAGCCCATTTCTGTGTCTGATTCACCGCTGGTTGAATTCAAGGACGTTACCTTTTCGTACCCCGGATCAAGTGGCGACCGCGTCATCCTTGACAAAGTCACGCTGTCAGTACCGCGCGGCAAGGTCACCGCACTCATGGGTGCTTCGGGCGGCGGCAAAACCACCGTGCTGCGCCTGATTGGCGGACAGCAAAAGGCCAATGCCGGACAAGTGCTGTTTGACGGCAACAGCGTGGCTAGCTTCAATCAAAAAGAGCTGTATGCCGCCCGTCGCCGCATGGGCATGCTGTTTCAGTTTGGCGCGCTGTTCACTGACTCCAGCGTGTTTGACAACGTGGCTTTTCCGCTGCGCGAACATACTGATCTAACGCCTGATCTGATTCGCGACATTGTGCTGATGAAGCTCAACGCGGTGGGTTTGCGGGGCGCGCGAGATTTGATGCCGAGTGAAATATCTGGCGGCATGGCACGCCGTGTGGCACTGGCCCGGGCTATAGCTCTCGACCCGGAACTCATCATGTACGACGAGCCCTTTGCCGGGCTGGACCCGATTTCGCTCGGTACAGCTGCGCAATTGATTCGCCAGCTCAACGACACGCTGGGCATCACGTCCATCGTGGTGTCGCATGACCTGGAAGAAACCTTCAAGATTGCCGACAAGGTGATTATTCTGGCCAACGGCGGCATTGCTGCGCAGGGCACACCTGATGAGGTGCGCCATTCCACTGACCCGCTGGTGCACCAGTTTGTCAATGCCCTGAGCGAAGGGCCGGTGAAGTTTCATTACCCCGGCCCGGATGTGGTTGCTGATTTCGGTCCTGCTTCAGGCTCAAAGGGGCAACGTTCATGAGCCAAACCAGAACCAGCTTCATCTCGAATCTGGGCTTGGCCGTGCGCGAGCAACTCAGCCACCTGGGCTACGCTACGCGCCTTTTCATGCGTCTGCTGGCCATGAGCGGCTCAGCCCTCAAACGCTTTGGCCTGGTGCGTGACCAGATTTTCTTTTTGGGCAATTACTCGCTGGCCATCATTTCTGTGTCGGGCCTGTTTGTTGGTTTTGTGCTGGGCTTGCAGGGTTACTACACGCTGCAGCGCTATGGTTCATCAGAAGCGCTGGGCCTGCTGGTGGCGCTGAGTCTGGTGCGTGAACTGGGGCCCGTCATTACCGCGCTGCTGTTTGCTGGCCGCGCCGGCACGGCCCTGACGGCTGAAATTGGCCTGATGAAAGCGGGCGAGCAGCTGTCGGCCATGGAAATGATGGCGGTTGACCCGGTGCGGCGCATTCTGGCCCCGCGTTTTTGGGGCGGCATCATCGCGATGCCTTTACTGGCGGCGGTGTTCAGTGCCGTCGGTGTGATTGGCGGCTGGATCGTTGGCGTGGTCATGATTGGTATTGACGCAGGTTCGTTCTGGAGCCAGATGCAAGGCGGCGTAGATGTGTGGCGCGACGTGGGCAACGGCATCGTCAAAAGCTGTGTGTTTGGTGTCACGGTGACCTTTGTTGCGCTGTACCAGGGCTTTGAGGCGCAGCCCACGCCAGAAGGCGTGTCCCGGGCGACCACCCGTACGGTGGTGGTGGCGTCGCTGGCGGTGCTGGGCCTGGACTTTTTGCTGACCACCTTGATGTTCAGCATTTAGCTGCAAGTCATGCCAAAATGTGAGGAATGCGTCATACGCAAGGGATTTGAAAGAAAAAACGATGCAACGCTCAAAAACTGATTTGTGGGTAGGCTTGTTCGTGCTGATAGGCGCGGTAGCGATTTTGTTTCTGGCGCTCAAGTCTGCCAACCTGCTGAGCCTGAACTTTGACACCTCGTACAAAGTCACCGCCAAGTTTGACAATATTGGTGGCTTAAAGCCACGCGCCGCCGTCAAAAGCGCTGGCGTGGTCATTGGCAGGGTTGAAAACATCAGCTTTGACGACAAGTCCTACCAGGCCAGTGTGAACCTGGCGATGGAAAGCAAGTATGTTTTCCCCAAAGATTCTTCCCTCAAAATTTTGACCAGCGGTTTGCTGGGTGAGCAATACATCGGCATCGAAGCAGGTGCGAGCGACAAAAACATGGCGGCTGGTGATGTGATCAAGCAAACCCAATCTGCTGTGGTGCTTGAAAACCTGATCAGCCAGTTTTTGTACAGTAAAGCTGCCGACAGCAGCACGCCAGCAGCAGCAGCATCAACAACACCGGCAACACCGGCATCAGGGAGCAATGACAAAAAATGAACTTACTTAATCTGACTATCTGCACGCTTCGTGTTGCTGCACTTGGCCTCGTCGTAGTTTTGGCGCAGGGCTGCGCCACGGGCCCCAACGCCAATCCGGCTGATCCGCTGGAACCGTTTAACCGCAGTGTCTTTAAATTCAATGATGGCGTAGACCGCGCCATTCTCAAGCCGGTAGCTACCGCATACCGCGATGTAACGCCCTCACCTGTGCGTACTGGTGCCAGCAACTTCTTTGGCAATATCTCTGATGTCTGGTCGGTCGTTAACAACGTGCTGCAGTTAAAGCCGAAAGAAGCGCTTGAAACCGGGATGCGCGTGGCCTTCAACACTGTTTTTGGCTTTGCTGGCGTGATTGATATTGGCACTGAAATGCGCTTGCAAAGAAACAAGCAGGATTTTGGTCAAACCCTGGGCCATTGGGGTGTCGAGTCTGGCCCTTATGTGGTGCTGCCCTTTTTTGGGCCTTCATCGGTTCGGGACACGGTAGGCAGCCTGGTGGATGCCAATGCGGACCTGGTCAATCGCACTGACAGGGTGCCGGTGCGTAATTCTTTGGCTACCTTGCGCGTGGTGGATGGACGGGCGAAGTTTCTTGACGCTGGCGATGTGTTGGAGCAGGCGTCTCTTGATAAATACAGTTTTACGCGTGATTTGTACTTGCAGCGCCGGAGCAACTCGATTGGTCGGGACGCACCGCAAAAAGAATCTCAACCGAAAGAAGAACGTTACGATTTGCCAGCACCAACCGCACCCGCAACGAAGTAAGCACACGTTACGCAGGTAAAAGCCGTGCAAAGTGCACGCATCAACGATGCAAAACCGCTGAAATTGTTTAATTTTTTAGCATCTGCAACCCATCAAGGTACACCTCTTGTCCCATGACGCGTTGTACAGATGTCAAGTTATTTTTGAAAGCCAGACATGAACCGTAGAACTTTGGGCCATCTTGCCGCCGTTTTCATCAGTGCCACGCTGTTGGTGGCGCCGTTTGCCCGCGCCGCAGACGAAGCACCCGATGCACTGATCAAGCGTGTGTCTGCTGAAGTGCTGGACAACATCAGGTCGGACAAATCGGTTCAGGCTGGCGACATGACCAAAGTGATCTCGCTGGTAGACAGCCAGATCATGCCAAACGTGAATTTTGTGCGCATGACCGCCTCAGCGGTGGGGCGTAACTGGCGCCAGGCGACACCTGAGCAGCAAAAAAAGCTGCAGGACGAGTTCAAGATTCTGCTGGTGCGTACCTATTCCGGTGCTTTGGCACAGGTCAAGGAGCAAACCGTTAACGTCAAACCATTGCGCGCGGCTGCTGCTGACACGGAAGTCATTGTGCGCACAGAAGTGCTGGGTCGTGGCGAACCGATCCAGCTTGATTACCGCATGGAAAAAGTCGCCACTGGCTGGAAGATTTATGACCTGAACGTGCTGGGCGTCTGGCTGGTAGAAACCTACCGTACCCAGTTTGCGCAAGAAATCAGCACCAAGGGCATTGACGGCCTGATCACCTCGCTGTCTGAGCGCAACAAGACCAACGCTGGCAAAAAGTCCTGAAAGCTTGATGTGCTGAGCCTACCCGCCGTTGTAACCCACTCCCAGGCGCTTGAAACTGCACACGGGTTGAAGGTACAGATGGTCACAGAAGCTGCTGGTCTGGTGATCGATGCCAGTGCTTTGACGCAATTTGACTCTTCTGCCCTGGCTGTCATGCTGGCGTGCAGGCGTGAAGCTATCGCTCTTGGCAAGACCTTTGCCGTACAAGGTTTGCCCGACAAGTTGGCTCAGCTTGCGGGTTTGTATGGCGTAGCAGAGTTGATTCCATCAGTCGAATAAGTGTTGTGTAGGCCGCTTTGCATCAGGTCATCTTCAGGCCTGCCAGGCTGCAACTGTTTGAACCCGTAAAATAGCTGGTTCATGCCAGCTATTTCATTCAAATCAGTTTCCAAAACCTACTCCACCAAACGCGGTCAATCAGGTGCAGCAGTCAAAGCCCTTGACGACGTGAGCTTTGACATCCAGCAGGGCGAATTTTTCGGCCTGCTGGGTCCCAACGGCGCAGGTAAAACATCTCTCATCAGCATTTTGGCGGGCTTGTCGCGCGCCAGCAGTGGCAACGTCACGGTGCACGGCCATGATGTGCTGACCGACTACGCTGCTGCCCGCCGCACGCTTGGCGTGGTGCCGCAAGAGCTGGTCTTCGACCCATTTTTCAGCGTCCGCGAAGCGCTGCGCATTCAATCGGGCTACTTCGGCATTAAAAACAACGACGCGTGGATTGACGAGCTGCTCAGCAGCTTGGGGTTGGCTGACAAAGCCAATGCCAACATGCGTCAGCTGTCGGGCGGCATGAAGCGCCGCGTACTGGTGGCGCAGGCACTTGTTCACAAGCCGCAAGTCATCGTGCTGGACGAACCCACCGCAGGCGTTGATGTGGAACTGCGCCAGACGCTGTGGCAGTTCATCGCCAAGCTCAACAAGCAGGGCAGCACCGTGCTGCTGACGACGCACTACCTTGAAGAAGCCGAGGCGTTGTGCAGCCGCATTGCCATGCTCAAGCAGGGCAAGGTGGTGGCACTGGCGCAAACGTCAGAACTGCTGAAGGCCGCATCGTCCAACGTGCTGCGCTTCAAAATTGACAGTGAACTGCCCAAAGCATTGGCTGACAAAGCGCGCATCACAGGGCGCATTGTGCAGTTCCCCGCGCACAACGCCAATGAGATTGAGCAGTACCTGGCCGCGATTCGTCAGGCTGGTTTGGTGGCTGAAGATGTTGAAATACGAAAGGCTGATCTCGAAGACGTGTTCCTGGATGTCATGTCTGGCAAATCAGGAAAAGCCGAGGTGACAGCATGACGGGTTGGCAAACTCTGCTCTATAAAGAAACGCTGCGTTTCTGGAAAGTCGGCTTTCAAACCGTGGGCGCGCCCGTGCTGACGGCTGTGATGTACATGCTGATTTTTGGCCATGTGCTGGAGGGCCAGGTCAAGGTGTATGGCACAGTCAACTACACCGCTTTTCTGGTGCCAGGCCTGGTCATGATGAGCGTGCTGCAAAACGCTTTTGCCAACAGCTCGTCGTCGCTCATCCAGAGCAAAATCATGGGCAGTCTGGTGTTTGTGCTGCTCACGCCGCTGTCGCACTGGCACTGGTTTTTTGCGTATGTGGGTGCAGCCATTGCGCGTGGTTTGCTGGTGGGCACGGGCGTGTTTACCGTCACGGTTTATTTTGGCCGCCCCGACTTTGCCTACCCGTTGTGGATTGTGCTTTTTGCCGTGCTGGGCGCGGCCATGCTGGGCGCGCTGGGCGTGATTGCGGGCTTGTGGTCAGACAAATTCGACCAGATGGCGGCGTTTCAAAACTTTGTCATCATGCCG
>JANOWR010000120.1:0-4242 GCA_031417995.1 Polaromonas sp.
CAGAAAAGTAAGCGCCCGCTGTGATGTCGTGTAACGCGGCATAAGCCTGCTGTCGCAGCGCCAGGCCAGACAGCCGCATGCCTTGCAGTGCGGTTTGTACGTCCGAGACGCTGGCACTCTGCCATGGCGCGCTTAAACCAGCCAGTGCGCGACGGCCCGCACCGGTGCCCAAGATCGACAACAACTGCGACAGCTCGGCTTGCGTGTGGGGCGGCAACGTGCTGATCAGCACATCAATTCTCTCTAACAGCGCAGCTACCGCAACTTGACGGGCAGCAGCTTCTTCGGGCAAGGTTTTATCGAGTACACCCAAACCAACAGCACGAAAAATATCACGCCCTGTGGCCGTTAAGGCGCCGCGCTCCAGCCCCGGCTGGATCAATGCGGCCGAAGTGCCCAAGACAGCCACCAGTGCTGTTGAAGCTATGCCGAGTTTGAGCAGTGTTCGTCTTTGCATGTCTTGCAGTTTCGCACGCAGGGCGGCTTTGCAATAGAGCGGGGTTACTAGATAAACTTGGGGATTACGTGACAACATGTTGATGAACCCCAAATGAGATGAACGCATCGGCAGACAACATTCACAAAGCGCTTGAAACCGTTGCGCAGCTCAGGCAAATGCGCGCGGGAAATGCGCCTTTGTCAGCGGCCAACGCGACCATCAAACGATTTCAGGCGCGGCGCTTTCAGGCCACCTACGCAGACCTGCTGCGCAGTGCGCGCTACCAGACAGCCGCACGGTTTTTTCTGCATGAGCTTTACAGCGACAAAGACTACGCTGAGCGTGACCAGCAATTCGCACGCATAGCAGGCACGATCGCCAAGCTTTTTCCACAATCCGTCGTCAACACTGCCGCCGCATTGGCGGAGGTACACGCATTGACCGAGCGTCTGGACGATGCGATGGCGCAGCAGTATGTGGCTTCTGTTGCTGACGATCCTGCACTGAGCGACACCGCCCGCTACATCGTTTGCTGGCGGCGTGTGGCCGACCCCGCTGCGCGCTACCAGCAGCTACAAGTGGTACTGGTATTGGGCCAATCCCTCAATGGCCTGACCCGCAAGCCGGGCCTTCGCACCTTGCTCAAAATGATGCGTGGACCGGCGCTGGCTGCGGGACTCGGATCACTGCAACAATTCCTGGAGTCAGGCTTTGATGCCTTTCAAACCATGCGTGGTGCTGACGAGTTTCTGCAACTGATTGCCGAACGCGAGACAGCGTGGATCAAGCGCCTGTTTAACGACGATGCTGTCGCTTGCGAGACCAAAATGGCGCAGTTATTTGCCAGTGACGCATCCATTTGATCGCAATTTGAGGGCTACCTAGGACAAGCCCCATAAGATATATGCAGCGCTGCTTCCACAATGGCCACAGGAGAAATTTATGAACAGACACTGGCTGACCAGTTACCCCGAAGGCGTGGCGCACGACATTGATACTGAGCAATTTTCATCGCTCAACCAACTGCTGGAAGACTCGTTTAAAAAGAACGCCGCCAAACCGTTTTCGGTCTGCTTTGACCGCTGGATGTCTTACGGCGCGCTGGATGAGCTGTCAGCCCAGTTGGGGGCATGGCTGCAAAGTCTGGGGCTCGAAAAAGGCGCCCGAGTGGCCATCATGCTGCCCAACGTACCGCAATTTTCCGTCACGATGGCCGCCATCTTGCGTGCGGGTTACACCTGTGTGAACGTCAACCCCCTGTACACCGCGCGTGAGCTGGAGCATCAGCTCAAAGACTCAGGCGCCACGGCTATTGTGATTCTAGAAAATTTTGCCGGTACGCTGGCAGAGGTGATTGAACGCACACCCGTCAAGCATGTGGTGATGGCTGCGATGGGCGACCTGCTGGGTTTTTGGTATGGCAAATGGCTGACGTTTGCGGTTCGCCACCTGGCCAAAATGGTGCCGGCTTACAAGATGCCGCTGTCGGGTGATCGTGTGGTGACGACGTTTGTCAAAGCGCTTTCTGACGGTTCAGGCATGGTGTTAAAGTCACCGCATTGCACGCTCGACTCTGTTGCATTTTTGCAGTACACGGGCGGCACAACGGGTCTGTCGAAAGGTGCTGTGCTGACCCATCGCAACATCGTTGCGGCTGTTTTGCAAGCTGAGGAATGGTTCACGCCTGCACTCAAACGCGTTGGCGATGTGAGCAAAATCAACAACATCGCAGCACTGCCGCTGTATCACATTTTTGCGCTCACCCTGAGTTTGCTGACGATTCGTTGGGGTGCGCATCTCACATTGATTCCCAACCCACGCGATTTTGGAAAGTTTATTGAGATCCTGAAAAAACGTCCCTTTCACATGTTGCCTGCGGTTAACACGCTGTTCAATGCGCTGCTGCAACATCCTCAATTTAAAAGCCTCGATTTTTCAAATTTGTGCGTGTCACAAGCGGGCGGCATGGCTGCCTCGGAAGGTACGGCGCGGCATTGGCAAGAAGTGACTGGCTGTGCAATGGTTGAAGGTTGGGGCATGAGTGAAACCTGCGCCATTGGTACCAATAACCCTGTGACCAGTAAAGAGTTCAGCGGCACCATCGGTCTGCCATTGCCCAGCATCGAGATTGCCATTAAAGACGACGATGGCAAATCCCTCGGCATTGGCGAGTCTGGCGAGATTTGCATCAAAGGTCCTCAAGTCATGACGGGCTATTACAAGCAGCCCGAAGAAAATGAAAAAGCGTTTACGCCTGACGGGTTTATGCGAACTGGCGACATCGGCATCATGGACGACAAGGGTTACACAAAGATCATTGATCGAAAAAAGGACATGATCATTGTCTCGGGCTTCAATGTCTACCCTAATGAGCTTGAAAATGTCATCTCCATGTGCCCTGGGGTTGTCGAATGCGCAGCCGTCGGTGTGGCAGACAAATCACAAGGTGAAGCGATCAAGGTTTTTGTGGTTAAAAATGTTCCCACTTTGACGGAAGATGATGTGGGGGCTTATTGCAAGCAGCACCTGACCGGTTACAAACGCCCCAAATATATTGAGTTTCGTGATGATTTACCCAAGTCGAATGTCGGAAAAATTTTGCGTCGCGAGTTGCGAAGTGCCAACTGAGGCGACGAGATCGCGGTTTTTGCGATGACAGTGCTGCAGCTACCCCAAGGGGTGCATGTTTTTGAACGCGGCTGGCTATCGTCCAACAATATTTTGTTTGATAACGGTGGCACAACCTGGCTGGTTGACAGCGGTTATTCAACCCATGCGGCGCAAACTATCGACTTGATTGAATCCAAATTGGGTTCGCGCTCGCTTGATTTTTTAGTCAACACACATTTGCACAGCGACCATTGTGGTGGCAATGCTGCTCTGCAGTCTGCATATCCCGATTTAGTGACCTTCATTCCACCAGGTCAGTCTGCTCTGGTGAGTGTATGGGATCCTGCTGGACTTTTTTATACGCCCACTGGTCAGTTGTGCCCGCGGTTTAACTTTCATAAGACACTAGCCATTGGCTCCGTGATGCAGCTGGGATTCCAGAAATGGGAGATACACGCCGCCGGTGGACACGATCCCCACGCTGTTCTTTTTTTCGAACCGATTGAGAAAATTTTAATCTCTGCTGACGCGCTTTGGGAAAATGGTTTTGGTGTGATCTTTCCTGAGCTGGAGGGCATTGAAGCTTTTGGCGATGTCGCCAAAACGTTTGACCTGATAGAACGCTTGAATCCCAACATCGTGATACCAGGTCATGGAGGCGTTTTTAAATATGCTCCACAAATATTGGCGTTGGCACGAAAAAAACTGGATGGCTTTGTCATTGACCCCGTCAAACACGCGCGACACGCAGCCAAAGTGCTGCTTAAATTCAAACTGCTCGAAATTCAAAAGCAGGCATTGCGTGAGTTCGTGCAGTGGGCGGAAAGTACACCCTGCATCAAACAATACCAGGACAGCTTTTTCAGTGATTCAGAATTTTCACCATGGATCGAGCAAATGTGCCTTGAACTGGTGAAGGCGGGCGCAGCTAAGCGTGAAGGCGAATATATTGTCAATGCGTGAAAAGCATCAATAGACAACCAAGGCCAGACTGAAGACCTGTGATCAGATCAAACGTATCGACCAAATAAATAATCCAAACCAAAAAGAAAAAGCCCAGTCGATCAAAGATCAACTGGGCTAGTTCAGGTTTAATAGCCTGACGATGTCCTACTTTCACACAGGAATCTGCACTATCATCGGCGCTAAGTCGTTTCACTGTCCTGTTCGGGATGGGAAGGAGTGGTACCAAC
>JANOWR010000121.1:0-8229 GCA_031417995.1 Polaromonas sp.
TCCATGGCCTCAATGGCCGATTTGACCCATAAAAACACCTATCCGACCGGAGACACCATGTCCAAATTGCCCGCCCCACTGAATAGTCTGCCGTTTCCGGTGATCGGCTCTCCTTTGTTCATCATCAGCAACCCCAAACTGGTGATTGCGCAGTGCAAGGCTGGTGTAGTGGGCGCCATGCCGGCATTGAACGCCAGGCCCGCAGCGCAGCTGGACGAGTGGCTGGCCGAGATCACCGAAACGCTGGCCGCCTACAACAAGGCCAACCCCGACAAACCCGCCGCGCCATTCGCCATCAACCAGATCGTGCACAAGTCCAACGACCGCCTGGCGCACGACATGGCCATGTGCGTGAAGTACAAGGTGCCCATCATCATCACCAGCCTGGGCGCGCGTGAAGACATCAACGCCGCCGCGCACAGCTACGGCGGTGTGGTGCTTCATGACATCATCAACAACAAACATGCCCGCAAGGCGATTGAAAAGGGCGCTGACGGCCTGATTGCCGTTGCCGCAGGGGCGGGTGGCCATGCTGGCGTCAAAAGCCCGTTTGCGCTGATTCAGGAAATCCGCCAGTGGTTTGACGGCCCGATTGCCCTGTCGGGTGCAATTTCTACCGGCGGCGCTGTGCTGGCCGCGCAGGCCATGGGCGCAGACTTTGCTTATATCGGCTCTGCTTTTATTGCGACTGAAGAAGCGCGCGCATCGGATGCCTACAAACAGGCCATTGTTGACAGCAACTCTGACGACATTGTTTACAGCAACCTGTTTACAGGCGTGCACGGCAACTACCTCGCACCGTCGATTCGCAACGCAGGCATGGACCCCGAGAATCTGCCGGTGAGTGACCCGAGCGCCATGAACTTTGGCGGCGATAAAACCAAAGCCTGGAAAGACATCTGGGGCTGCGGCCAGGGCATTGGCGCGGTGACGCAGGTGCAAAGCACCGCTGCGTATGTGTTGCAGCTCAAAACCGAATACCAGGCAGCGCGGGCACGACTGTTGTAATGGCACGAGGTTTTAGCTGGCGTGTGTTGATGGGCGTTTCAAAAAAAGGGTATTTACTTTGACAGCAGGCACCCGACTCCCAGGCACGCCAGACCCCATGCACATCTGGAAAGGCGTAGGCGGCATCGGCCTGGCGGGGGACTCATGGGGCGACCCGAAGGGCCCGCTGGTATTGCTTCAGCACGGTGGCGGTCAGACCCGCCACGCCTGGAAAGGCACGGGCGAGCTGCTCGGTGCAGCGGGCTACCACGCTGTGGCTTTTGATGCACGCGGCCATGGCGATTCAGACTGGGCACCCGACGGTCTGTATGGGCAAGACGTGATGGTGCAGGATTTGCAGTGCGTCATAGCTGCCCTGGGCAAACCACGCCCGGTACTCGTGGGTGCGTCGATGGGGGGCGGCACCAGTCTGGTTGCCGTCGGCGAAGGCCAGGTTGATGCATGCGCCCTGATCATGGTTGACATAGCGCCGCGCATTGAAACCGGGGGCATTGACAAGATTCAGGCCTTTATGGCCCAAAAACCCGAAGGCTTCAGTTCGCTCGAAGAAGTGGCAGAGGCCATCGGCAACTACCAGCCACAACGCGTGCGCCCCAAAAACCTCGATGGCCTGGTGAAAAACGTGCGCCTGGGGGCAGATGGCAAATACCGCTGGCATTGGGATCCGCGTTTTCGTGCGGGCATGCGTGACCTGGGGCGACGTGAGCAGCGTCTGGTAGCCTGTGCCAGGCACTTGGCCCTGCCAACCCTGCTGGTGCGCGGCGGCTTGTCAGACGTGCTGAGCGAGGAGGGTGCCCAGCATTTCCTGACGCTGTGCCCGCACAGTGAATACGTCAACGTGACGAACGCGGGCCACATGGTCGCTGGCGACCGCAATGACATTTTTGGTATCTCGGTCATCGCCTTTCTGGGTCGTGCGGTGCCCGTAGTCGGGCAGCCAGTACACCCGTCGCCATCTGCTGGCGCGCCAGGCGTTGCACGCGGCGAAGACATCAACGACGTGCCCTGACATCGCTTTTCAAGATCTATTTTTGCCGATAGCCCAATAAATTCGGGCGCAAGCAGCTATTGAATAAATAGCAAAATGATTGTCTTGCCAGTATGTTCGAAGTCTATATACTGTGGTTATGAACAGTTTATTGACTCACGTATTACATGGCTGACGTCACGCTCCCGATCCACATCATCAAAGGCCGAGGTGCTGCCACGCGCGTGCCGCACCGGTTTGAAAAAGACACGCGCGCCGCGTATGACGATGGCTGGGGGACGCTTGAAGATGCTGCTGTCGACACACCCAGGCTTACAACGCAGGTGATGTTTGAAGACGCACGTAGCGTGATCAGCCGCAACGATTCGCCTGACATCTTTTTTGACCACAGCATCAACCCGTACCGAGGTTGTGAGCATGGCTGCATTTACTGCTATGCGCGGCCCACGCACAGTTATTTGAACCTGTCGCCGGGGCTGGACTTTGAAACCAAAATCGTGGCCAAGCGCAACATTGCCGAGGTGCTGCGGCGCGACCTGGCCAGGCCGGGCTATGTGCCGCGCCTGCTCAATATTGGGTCAGCCACCGACTGCTACCAGCCTGTCGAGCGTGAGTTGCGGTTGACGCGCCAAACGATTGAAGTCTTGCAGCAGGTGCGGCATCCGTTTTCAATCATCACCAAGTCGGCGGGTATTGAGCGTGACCTCGACCTGCTGGTGCCACTGGCAGAAGCGCGACTGGCCGCCGCTTACATCACCATCACCACGCTGGACGGTGAGCTGGCGCGCAAGATGGAGCCACGCGCCGCGTCACCCGAGCGCCGCCTGCGCACCATCCGCACGCTGGCCGAGCGTGGTGTGCCAGTAGGCGTGAGCGTGGCCCCGCAAATCCCGTTTGTGAATGAGGACATGGAACAAGTGCTGGAGGCCGCGTGGGATGCCGGTGCGCGGTCTGCGTTTTACACCGTGATTCGCCTGCCGTGGGAGCTGGCCCCGCTTTTCAGGCAGTGGCTGGACTTGCATTACCCACAGCGAGCGGCGCGCATCATGGCGCGCATTCAGGAGATGCGTGGCGGGAAGGATTACGACAGTGATTTCGCCTCGCGCATGAAGGGCAGCGGCCTGTGGGCAGACCTGATACGCCAGCGCTTTGAAAAAACCTGCCACCGCCTTGGGTTTAACCGCGAACGTGTTGAGCTGGATCTGAGCCAGTTCAGACCTGCCCTCTCGCATGGCCAGAGCGAGATGTTCTAGCCCGCCAGTTGCTGCGCGTGGTGCTGCAAGTGATCGGACATAAAACTCGCAATGAAATAATAGCCGTGGTCATAACCCGCATGATGGCGCAGCGTGAGCGGCTGCCCGGCAGACTTGCAGGCGGCCTCAAACAAATGCGGATGCAATTGCTCGGCCAGAAATTTATCGGCCATGCCCTGGTCAATCAAGATACCACCGGGGCAGGGGGCTGTTGACAACTTGCCCATCAGTGCAGTGGCATCATGCGCGGCCCAGCCTGATTCGTCTGCGCCCAAGTAGCCCGTGAACGCTTTGCGGCCCCACGGGCACTGCGTGGGTGCGCAGATGGGCGCGAAAGCTGAAACTGATTTGAAAAGCGGCGGATGCCGCAGCGCCAGCGTCAATGCGCCATGCCCGCCCATCGAGTGACCAAAAATACCGATGCGCTGTGCATCAACGGCGAAGTTTTGTGTGACAAGCGGCAGCAAATCCTGTGTGATATAGCTTTCCATGCGCCAGTTTTTTGCCCACGGCGTTTGGGTGGCATCCAGATAAAACCCGGCACCCACGCCAAAGTCCCAGTTGTCAGCTTCACCAGGCGCATTCGCGCCGCGTGGGCTGGTGTCGGGTGCAATCAGGACCAGGCCCAGCTCTGCTGCCATGCGCTGGGCGCCCGCTTTCATCATGAAGGTTTCTTCGTTGCAGGTCAGGCCTGCCAGATAAAGCAGGGCAGGCACCGGGCCATGCGAAGCCTGCGGTGGCAAAAAGACTGAAAAGCGCATCGGCAGGCCGATCTCTCTTGAGTCGTGTTTGTAAAAGCGTTGCTGCCCGCCAAAGCAGGTATGTTCACTGATCAGTTCCATGACGGTCAGTACAAGACAACACCACGAATCGATTCACCACTTTTCATCAAATCAAAGCCCTTGTTGATGTCTTCCAGCGGCATGGTGTGGGTGATCAAATCGTCGATGTTGATCTTGCCTTCCATATACCAGTCAACAATTTTCGGCACGTCGGTACGGCCGCGTGCGCCTCCAAAGGCCGAGCCTTCCCACTTGCGGCCTGTGACCAACTGGAAGGGGCGGGTGCTGATTTCAGCACCTGCCTCCGCCACACCAATGATGATGCTGCGGCCCCAGCCCTTGTGGGTGCATTCAAGCGCCTGGCGCATCACCTTGGTGTTGCCAATGCATTCAAAACTGTAGTCTGCGCCGCCGTCGGTCAACTGCACAATCGCATCGACGACATTTTCAGTTTCTTTCGGGTTGATGAAGTGCGTCATGCCAAATTTGCGTGCCATCTCCTGCCGCGCCGGGTTGATGTCCACACCGATGATTTTGTCAGCGCCGATCATCTTGGCGCCCTGAATCACATTCAACCCAATGCCGCCCAGACCAAACACCACCACATTCGCGCCAGCTTCCACCTTGGCCGTGAACAGCACCGCGCCAATACCTGTGGTCACGCCGCAGCCGATGTAGCACACCTTGTCAAAAGGTGCGTCTTTGCGGATTTTGGCCAGTGAAATTTCTGGTGCCACCGTGTAGTTGCTGAAGGTGGACGTGCCCATGTAATGAAAAATCGGCTTCCCGTCCAGGCTGAAACGGCTGGTGGCATCCGGCATCAAGCCTTTGCCTTGCGTGCCGCGAATCAGCTGGCACAAATTGGTTTTGCGCGACAGGCAAAACTTGCACTGGCGGCACTCGGGTGTGTACAGCGGAATGACATGGTCGCCCTTTTTAAGTGTAGTCACCCCAGGGCCGATATCCACCACAATGCCTGCACCTTCATGGCCCAGGATGGCCGGGAAGATGCCCTCCGGGTCCGCGCCCGAGAGTGTGTAGTAGTCGGTGTGGCAAATGCCAGTAGCCTTGATTTCGACTAGTACCTCACCGTAGCGCGGGCCGTCCAGATCAACGGTTTCAATGGTCAAAGGTTGGCCTGATTGCCAGGCGACGGCGGCTTTTGTTTTCATGGTGAGGTGGGGTAAGTGAAGGGATTAGCTGACTTTAGCCGCAACGGCGGGTGGCACAGGGAAGGGTGATTGAGCGCCATAAAGCTTCAAGCGCCCGACCAGCAATCCAAATTTTGCATCGCTGATATTGAACAGCTTGGTGAACTGCGGGCCCAACGGCATCATGACCATGAAATCCACTACGTGTGTGAACTGAATGCCCCCCAGGGTGACGAGCAGCCAGAGCTCGCGTTTGGGGGACAGTGCAGGGGTCGTCATGGGGTCAATCGGTTTCAAAACCCGTTGACTGTATCGCAGCGGTTGGTTTGGCGCTCTGACATGTCAAAAAGGCCTTTTGACACCTGAAAAACATCGTTTTCAGATATAAAAAAAGCCTTTAGCCCAATAAATTCGGGCGCAAGCAGCTATTAATTAAATAGCGACTGTGGTGCTTCAAGCGCTGAAAAAATTCTTCAGCTTGTCCGTCCAGCTGTCTTCAGTGGGTGAATGCTTGGCACCGCCTTTTCTCAAAGATTCGTCAAACTCCTTGAGCAGCTTGCGCTGGTGTTCCGTCAACTTCACAGGCGTTTCAACCGTGATGTGGCAGTACAAGTCACCCGGGTAGCTGCTGCGCACACCCTTGATGCCCTTGCCGCGCAGGCGGAACTGCTTGGCAGCCTGCGTGCCTTCGGGAATGTCAATCGCTGCCTTGCCTGCCAGTGTGGGCACTTCAATCTCGCCACCCAGTGCTGCGGTGGTAAAGCTGATGGGCACGGCGCAGTGCAATTCATCGCCGTCACGCTCGAAGATGTCGTGCTTTTTAACGCGAATCTCGATATACAACTCGCCGGGTGGGCCGCCATTGGTGCCGGGTTCGCCGTTGCCTGTCGAGCGGATGCGCATGCCGTCGTCAATGCCCGCCGGGATTTTGACTTCAAGTGTTTTGTTATTTTTGGTTTTGCCCACGCCGTGGCATGCCACGCAGGGGTCAGGAATCAGCTTGCCTGTGCCTTTGCACTGCGGGCAGGTTTGCTGCACGCTGAAAAAGCCCTGACGCATTTGCACCTGGCCGTGACCGTGGCAGGTGGTGCAGGTGGCGACTTTGGTGCCGGGCTTGGCACCGCTGCCTTTACAGATGCCGCAGTCGTCCCAGCTTGGTACGCGGATTTGGGCTTCTTTGCCATTGGCGGCTTCCTCCAGCGTCACTTCCATCGCATAACTTAAATCGCCACCCCTGAAAACTTGCCGTCCGCCTTGGCCCCGCCTTTGCTGCTCGCCAAACACGCCGCCAAAAATGTCGCCAAAGGCTTCAGCAAAACCGCCAAAACCTTCACCGCCCGCACCGCCGCGCATGTTCGGGTCCACACCTGCGTGGCCGTACTGGTCATAAGCGGCGCGCTTTTGGTCGTCAGACAGCATCTCGTAGGCTTCTTTGGCCTCTTTGAATTTTTCTTCAGCGGCCTTGGCACTGTCACCCTGGTTGCGGTCAGGGTGGTGCTTCATCGCCAGCTTGCGATAAGCTTTTTTAATGTCTTCGTCGCTGGCGTTTTTAGCAACGCCCAGGGTGTCGTAATAGTCTTTTTTTGCCATGTTGGAAGGTCAGAAGATCGTTGTCAATAAGATGGCAGTGAACGGACTGCACAAAAACCAAAGCGGAAAGCCAGGATCGCTCCTGGTTTCCGCTTCTGTCTGCTCGCAATTATCAGGCCTTGTCAGTCTTCTTGACTTCCTTGACCTCGGCATCGACCACGTTGTCGTCTGCAGGTTTGGCCTGGGCCTGCTCGGCACCGGGAGCAGCGCCGCCTGCAGCAGCCGCTGCGGCTTTGGATGCTTCCATGTCGGCGTACATCTTTTCGCCGAGCTTCTGGCTGGCTTCCATCAGGGCGGTGTTTTTCGCGTCGATGGCGGCTTTGTCTTCGCCTTTCAAGGCTTCTTCCATGTCCTTGATGGCGGTTTCAATCTTTTCTTTTTCACCCGCGTCCAGCTTGTCGCCGTATTCCGTCAATGATTTTTTCACGCTGTGCACCATGGCTTCAGCGTTGTTTTTGGCGGTGACAAATTCGACTTTTTTCTTGTCATCATCGGCATGCATCTCAGCGTCTTTCACCATCTGTTGAATCTCGGCTTCGCTCAAACCCGAGTTGGCCTTGATGGTGATTTTGTTTTCTTTGCCGGTACCCTTGTCCTTGGCACCGACGTGCAAAATGCCGTTCGCGTCAATGTCAAACGACACTTCAATTTGCGGCGTGCCGCGTGCTGATGGTGGAATGCCTTCGAGGTTGAACTCGCCCAGGCCCTTGTTGCCCGATGCAATTTCGCGCTCACCCTGAAACACCTTAATGGTGACAGCTGGCTGGTTGTCTTCAGCGGTCGAAAAGGTCTGTGCAAACTTGGTCGGGATGGTCGTGTTTTTCTTGATCATTTTGGTCATCACGCCGCCCATCGTCTCAATGCCCAATGACAGCGGGGTCACGTCGAGCAGCAGCACGTCGGTACGGTCGCCCGACAGCACCTGGCCCTGAATGGCAGCGCCTACGGCCACAGCTTCATCGGGGTTAACGTCTTTGCGTGGCTCTTTGCCGAAGAAAGCTTTCACCGCGTCTTGCACTTTTGGCATGCGGGTCTGGCCGCCAACCAGAATCACGTCATGGATATCGCCAACGCTCAGGCCTGCATCTTTCATCGCCGTGCGGCAAGGTGCAATCGTGCGCTCAATCAGCTCGTCAACCAGTGATTCCAGCTTGGCACGTGACAGCTTGACCAAAAGGTGCTTGGGGCCGCTGGCCGGATCGTGCGCGATGTACGGAATGTTGACTTCAGTCGCCGCGCTGTTTGACAGTTCAATCTTGGCTTTTTCAGCCGAATCTTTCAGGCGCTGCAATGCAACAACGTCTTTGCTCAGGTCAATGCCGCTGTCTTTTTTGAACTCGGCCACGATGTAGTCGATGACGCGCTGGTCAAAGTCTTCGCCGCCCAAAAAGGTGTCGCCGTTGGTGGACAACACTTCAAACTGCTTTTCACCATCAACATCGGCAATCTCGATGATG
>JANOWR010000122.1:0-31454 GCA_031417995.1 Polaromonas sp.
TCCAGCGCCATCCACCTGCGGTTTGACATTACCGCATCGTCACTGCCTGATGACGTCAAAGAGCGGCTGTTTGCGCTGAACGACAGCCGAATCACCGAAGCTGGCGTTCTGGTACTGAAAGCCCAGCAACACCGCACGCAAGACATGAACCGCAACGACGCGCTGACCCGGCTGCAAGAAGTCATCGACAGCGTCGCCACCCCACCCAAAAACCGCCGCGCCACCAAGCCGACCTATGCGTCCAAACAGCGCAGGCTGGAGGGTAAAAGCTTGCGTGCGGGGATCAAGGCGGGGCGGGGTAAGAGTGCAAAGACGGATGAGTGAATGATCAAAGCTCCGTCTGATTTACTATTAAAAATAGTCTGTAGCCCAATAAATTCGTGCGCAAGCAGCTATTAGTAATATAGCGTTAACCTGAGTCACTTTGGCTTGGGCACCCGCCCCATCAGGTAAAACTCGGGGTTTGGCTGCATACCGCTAAAGCTGGCCATGCGGTTTGACAAGCCAAAAAATGCCGTGATGGCGGCGATGTCCCAGGCGTCTTCGTTGTCAAACCCATGCGCTTGCAGGGCTGCAAAGTCGGCATCATCAATGGCGTGCGAAGCCAGGCAAACCTTCATCGCAAAGTCCAGCATGGCGCGCTGGCGCGGCGTGATGTCGGCTTTTTTGTAGTTGACGGCCACCTGGTCGGCCACTAACGGTTTTTTCTCATAAATCCGCAAAATCGCACCGTGCGCCACTACGCAGTACAGGCAACTGTTGACAGCGCTGGTGGTAGTGACAATCATCTCGCGGTCGCCTTTGGTCAAACCGCTGGTGCGGCCTGCGGTTTCGGGCAGCATCAACGCATCGTGGTACGCGAAAAATGCGCGCCATTCGGCTGGACGGCGGGCAAGGCCCAAAAACACGTTCGGCACAAAACCGGCTTTTTCTTGCACCTCCAGAATTTTGGCGCGTATGTCGTCCGGCAGATTGGCAAGTTCAGGGGCAGGGTAGCGGGGCGTTGTCGGGGTGGGTGTTGTGGTCATGGCGAGATGATGTTGAGTTTGGGAAAGTAGGTTTGAAAGCGTACTGCATCACGCGTCAGCAACCGCATGTTGCCAACCAGAGCGTGTGCACCGATGTAGAAGTCAGGCATGGGCGAGCGCTTGGTTCCTTTGACCGTGCGGTAGATTTTGAAGGCCTGCCCTGCCAGATACGCTGCGTCCCAAGGCAGGGCTTCACGCCTGATGGGCAGTAGCTGTAAGGCGGCGTCCAGGTCGGCGGCACGGTCAAAGCGGGGGCTGATCTCGGCCAGGATGATCGGGTTAATCACCAGCGGTGCCTGCTGACCCAGCAAGTCCAGCTTTTCAAGCGACCACTCGGCCCAGTCAGGGTCGTTGGCCAGCACGTCGATGAGCACGCAGCTGTCAACCAGTGTGGGGGGCAGCAGGTAGCGTGCGTCGGGCTCGCGCACTTCCTTGGCCTGACCCGTTCGGCTAGCCACGGATGAACTTCATGAATTCGTCTGTGCCCATACCTTTGAACTGAGCCGCGTTGGCACTGCCGCGCACTTGTTCAAATGCCCGGCGCAACGGCGATGCAGAGGGCGAATTTGAGGCCGCCGTTCGCCTGATGAGGACATCACCATTGGCACAAACTTCAAACTCAACCTCGCTATGTGGCTGCAGACCAGCCTTGTCACGCACGGCTTGGGGGATAGTGACCTGACCTTTGCTGGTTAATCTCATGATTCTTACTCCTTTAAGTAAGAATCTTACTTGTATTTCCAATTGACAGCAAAGCTTGTATTTATTAATAAAAACTATCGATAGTTTATTATTTATTGTCTTTTGTATTGCCTGCTAAAGCGCCACAATTTGCAGGTCAACAGATTTTTTAACGCACTCTCTTTAAACCACTGAAGGAACAAACATGGCTGACCAACAAATGCAAAGTGAAGCAAAGTGCCCGTTCTCGGGCGGCGTCTCCAAAAATGCGTTAGCCGGTGCCCGCACCAACGCCGACTGGTGGCCGAATCAATTGAACCTGAAGATCTTGCACCAGCATTCCGAGCGGTCCGATCCCATGGGCAAGGATTTCAATTACGCTGAAGAATTCAAGAGCCTCGACCTGCACGCTGTGGTCAAAGATCTCACCGCCTTGATGACCGATTCGCAGGACTGGTGGCCTGCGGACTATGGTCATTACGGCCCGTTCTTCGTCCGTATGGCCTGGCACAGTGCAGGTACCTACCGCATCGCCGATGGTCGCGGTGGTTCTGGCTTTGGCACCCAGCGGTTTGCGCCGCTCAACAGCTGGCCCGACAACGGCAACCTGGACAAGGCACGTCGCCTGCTTTGGCCGATCAAGCAGAAATATGGCCGAAAAATTTCCTGGGCTGACCTGATTGTGCTGACCGGTACTGTCGCGATGGATTCGATGGGCTTCAAGACCTTCGGTTTTGCCGGTGGCCGCGAAGACGTCTGGGAGCCAGGCGAGGACATCTATTGGGGCCGGGAAGACACATGGCTTGGCGACGAGCGCTACACCGGCGATCGTCAACTCGACAACCCCCTGGCCGCCGTTCAGATGGGCCTGATCTATGTGAACCCGCAAGGCCCCAACGGCAACCCGGACCCGATCGCTGCGGCGCGCGATATCCGCGAAACGTTTGCCCGCATGGCGATGAACGACGAGGAAACCGTGGCCCTGTGTGCTGGTGGTCACACCTTCGGCAAAACCCACGGCGCGGCTGACCCGGAGAAGTACGTCGGACCCGAGCCCGAAGCCGCTGCAATCGAAGAGCAAGGCTTTGGCTGGATCAACACCCTTGGCAACGGCAAGGGCGTCCACACCATCACCAGCGGCCTGGAAGGCGCATGGACCCCCACGCCAACCAAGTGGGACAACAGCTACTTCGACACCCTGTTCGGCTTCGAGTGGGAGCTGACCAAGAGCCCGGCCGGCGCGCACCAGTGGAAGCCCAAGGACGGTGCTGGCGCAGGTACTGTGCCAGATGCCCACGACCCATCGAAGCGGCACGCGCCGTTCATGGCCACCACCGACCTGTCGCTGCGGATGGACCCGGCCTACGAGAAAATTTCAAGGCGCTTCCACCAGAATCCACAGGAATTCGCAGATGCCTATGCCAGAGCCTGGTACAAGCTCACGCACCGTGACATGGGACCGGTCGCGCGCTACCTTGGCCCGCTGGTTCCGAAGGAAGAGCTGCTCTGGCAAGACCCTGTTCCCGCTTTAGATCATCCATTGGTGGACGAGCAGGATATCGCAGCGATTAAAGCCAAGGTGCTTGCATCAGGTCTCTCGATTTCGCAATTGGTTTCGACGGCCTGGGCGTCGGCAGCAACCTTCCGCGGCAGCGACAAGCGCGGCGGCGCCAACGGGGCGCGCATTCGCCTGGCTCCGCAAAAGTTCTGGGAAGTGAACCAACCGGCCGAACTGGCGAAAGTGCTTGAGAAACTGGAAGCGGTTCAGAAGGACTTCAACGCGGCCCAGTCGGGCGGCAAAAAAATCTCGCTGGCTGATTTGATCGTGCTGGGCGGCTCTGCAGCCGTTGAGGCCGCTGCGAAGGAGGGCGGCGTTGAGGTGAAAGTCCCGTTCTCGCCAGGGCGCACCGATGCTTCGCAAGAGCAGACCGATGTGGACTCGTTCGCCGTGCTGGAGCCGACTTCTGACGGATTCCGCAATTACCTGCGCAAGGAACACCGCGGATCGGCGGCTGAACTGCTGGTGGATCGGGCCAACCTGATGACGCTGACCGCTCCCGAGATGACAGTTCTGGTCGGTGGCATGCGCGCACTGAATGCAAACTTCGGGCAGTCACAACACGGCGTCTTGACCAAACAGCCTGGCGCGCTGACCAACGATTTCTTCGTCAACCTGCTTGACATGAGCACGAAGTGGCATCAGAGCGGCGCGCATCCTGCGGTGGTCAAGGGCCCGACAGAAGGCGGCGACCAGGAGAAAACCGGTCTGATCGACATGAACACCAATGTGCCCCAGCCCACCGCGACTGAAGGGGTGCTGCAGGGGTGTGACCGGGCGTCGGGCGAGGTCAAGTGGACAGCAACGGTGGTTGATCTGGTCTTCGGTTCCAACTCCCAGCTCCGCGCCGTTGCGGAAGTGTATGCCTGCAGCGACGCGCAGCAGGCGTTCGCGCATGACTTTGCGGCGGCATGGGGCAAGGTCATGAATCTTGATCGCTTCGACCTGGCCTGATCTTCATTGATGTATTCAGCCCGTTCTGGTCAACACCAGAGCGGGCTTTTTTGTTTCGATTATTCTGGATGCTTTGAGGACTTGACATGACAACAGAACACGGAGAAGACTTTGACAGGGGCCTGGCAACCCGCAAGCAGGTGATGGGCGAGGACTTTGTGGCCAACGCCTTTGGCAACGCCACCGACTTCACCCTGCCGATGCAGCACTACATCACCAAAAATGCCTGGGGTGATGTATGGCAGCGGCCTGGCCTTGATTTAAAAACCCGCAGCCTGATCACCGTGGCCATGCTGACCGCTTTGGGCAAGCAGCATGAGCTCAAAGGCCATGTACGCGGCGCGTTGAACAACGGTGCAACACCTGCGGAAATATCTGAAGTGCTGCTGCACGCCAGCATCTACTGCGGCGTGCCTTCAGCGGTGGAGGCTTACCGCAGCGCGGCGGAAGTGGTGGACGGGCCTAAAAAGGCTTAAAAACTGGTTTTTTTGTTAAAATTAACTGTCATTTAAGGCTGTAGCCCAATAAATTTGGGCGTAAGCAGCTATCAAAAATGGAGCATATGCGAACAGTACCATCCGCGTACGGTGCTCTGTTCAGTCTAGCCCGCCAACAATTTGTGAACCAGGTCAGCCGTCGTCGAGGCTTTGTATTTGCGCATCAGGCGAGCCCTGTAAATCTCTACCGTGCGGTGACTGATGATCAGTGCGCGGCCAATTTCTTTGGACGTCAGACCTTGCATCAAATGCGCGGCTACTTCGCGTTCACGCGCTGTCAGCTCAGCCGTCACCGGGCGGCGTGAGCTCAGGTCTTCAAAAGTCCAGATGCCAGACTCATGCGGTGCTGCGCGGTTAAGCGCGCGGCCGGTCACGTGGCACCAAAAAGTTTCGCCCTGCATGCGCCCGTCCACCCGCTTCATGATGCGATCGTCGGCGTAAAGCCCCTTGGCGTTCAGGATGGGCAGCATGCGCGCACCGATCCGCTCATACTCGTCTGCGCTGGGGTACAGCACCAGGAAGGACTGGCCTATGAGCTGGTCGCGTGATGCGCCAAACATCTCGCACAAATGCTGGTTGCAGTCCACAATGGTGCGGTTGCGGGAAAGCACCAGCCCGACCGGTGCCAGGTCAAAAGCCTGCTGGTAATTGATGGCAGATGTCATGGTTTTTATGCCCACACTTATGGGGCTAACCTTTACGAAGAACTACGTATTCGAATAAGTAGTATCGTAATGGGTTGCTTGGGCGATAAATCTTTATAAGGAGACTTTTTGTGAAAAAACTTTTTCCCTCCGCAGCGGAGGCACTCAAAGGTGTCGTCAAAAACGACCAGTTGCTTGCCGTTGGCGGTTTTGGCCTGTGCGGCATCCCTGAGGCGCTGATTGAAGCACTTAAAGCCAGTGGCGTGCAAAACCTGACGGTCATTTCGAACAACGCCGGGGTGGATGGTTTTGGCCTCGGCAAGTTGCTGGAAACCCGGCAGATCAAAAAAATGATTGCCAGTTACGTGGGCGAAAACAAGGAGTTTGAACGTCAGTACCTGGCAGGCGAGCTTGAGCTTGAGTTCACGCCGCAGGGCACGCTGGCTGAAAAACTGCGTGCTGGTGGCTCCGGCATCCCGGCTTTTTTCACAAAAACCGGTGTAGGCACTTTGGTAGCTGAGGGCAAGGAACTGCGCGAGTTTGAGGGTGAGACGTATGTGATGGAACGGTCCCTGGTGCCGGATGTGTCACTTGTCAAAGCCTGGCGCGCGGACCAGTCGGGCAATCTGCAGTTTCGTTTGACTGCGCGTAACTTCAACCCCGCCGTGGCGATGGCGGGGAAGGTCTGCATTGTGGAGGTAGAGGAGGTGGTGGAAACCGGTGCGATGGATCCCGACCAGATTCATTTGCCAGGTATTTATGTGCACCGCATTGTGTGCAACCCGAATCCGGAAAAGCGCATTGAAAAACGAACCATCACCGAAAAAACGACAGAGAAAGCAGGGGTTTAATCATGGCATGGACACAAGACCAAATGGCAGCGCGTGCTGCGCAGGAACTGCAAGACGGTTTTTACGTCAACCTCGGCATTGGCATTCCCACCTTGGTGGCCAACCACGTCAGCCCTGACATTGAGGTGTGGCTGCAATCTGAAAACGGCATGCTGGGCATTGGCCCGTTTCCGACGGACGACAAAGTGGATGCGGACCTCATCAACGCTGGCAAGCAGACTGTGACGACCATCAAGGGTTCGGCCATTTTTGGCTCAGACCAGTCATTCGGCATGATTCGCGCCGGCAAGATCAACCTGAGCATCTTGGGTGCGATGCAGGTCAGCGAAAAAGGCGACCTGGCCAACTGGATGATTCCCGGCAAGATGGTCAAGGGCATGGGCGGCGCGATGGACCTGGTGGCGGGCGTCAAGCGCGTGATCATTTTGATGGAACACGTTGCCAAAAAGAAAGACGGCACCGAGGACATGAAAATTCTGCCAAGTTGCACCCTGCCATTGACCGGGCTGGGTGTGGTTGACCGCATTATCACCGACCTGGCTGTGATGGACGTGACGGCCGAAGGCCTGAAGCTGGTGGAACTGGCTGATGGCGTGACGCGCGAATTTGTTCAGTCAAAAACAGGTGTCAAGCTGCACTGAGCAGCTACTGGTGGGCACGGCGAGCTGGCAAACGTGGCAGATTGGATGTTTCGTTTTTAATGACCGTGCGCAGCCACTTGTTGGCTGGCGCTACGTGATGCCTTTCATGCCAGTATTGCCTGATCTCAAAATTTGGCAACTTGAGTGGCGGTGGGAACAGCTTGATGTTGATCAGGTCGCTAAAGGCCAACCCCAGGTCTTCAGGAATGGTCACCACCAAGTCAGACTGGGCAATTAAAAACGGCAATGCCGCAAAGCGCGGTATGCGCAGCAACACGTCGCGCGTCAAGTCCAGTTGGGCCAGCTTTTCTTCAACAATGCCATGCGGTGAACCGCTGGTCCAGTACATGCCGTGTTTGGCGCGTAAAAATTGCTCCAGTGACAGGCTGTCGCCAATGTCAGGATGGTCTTTGCGTACCGCGCAAACATAAGACGTTCTGCGCACCGACTGCTGGTGCGCCCAGTTAGGCATGCCCAAAAAATAGCCGACCGCAAGGTCTATTTCCCCGCTGTCCAGTGCCTCCACAACTTCATCTGGCCGCAAGTCAAGAATGGTGAGCTTGGCATGCGGCGCATTTTCACGCATGTATTTCAATACCAGCGGCATCACCAGCAGCATGCCCACATCGTTGATGTAGATGCGGTAATCAATGGTGGTCGTCAGTGGCGAAAAGTTGGCAGGCTGGTCAACTTCTCGCAAAATATCCAGCGCCCGACTGATCTTGATGGATACGCCGTCTGCATAAGGCGTGGGCCGCATGCCGTGCGAAGTGCGTACAAACAGGGGGTTGTCAAAACACGCCCGCATCCGTTTAAGTGCGGCGCTGACAGCTGGCTGCGTCATGCCCAGCTCAATGGCTGCTGCTGACAGGTTGTGATGCCTGTAAATGGCATCAAAAGTCATCAGCAGGTTCAAATCAAAATCGATCAAATCCATTTCAACCAATGTCCAAAATAGAAAAAATATGAAGATTTGATATTAACAGCGCTTATTTAACCGATAAACAGAGTTGCTAGCCATTTATATGACATGGCACTAGACTGGATATGTAAATGGCAGTTTGCAAATACGCAAATGCCGATGGAGACAAATTGAATCAATCACTATCGCCCGCATCACCGGCGACGGTGTCGGCACCTTACGCCGACCTGATCAACGCGCTGGACACTGTCAACGCACAGCCGTTGTGGGACCGCTATGGCCGCGTGACCCGTCGCGAACCCGCGGCCAAAGACACGCCCATGTGCTGGGCTTGGGCCGACATGTCACCCCTGATAGACCGGGCAACGCGAGAAGTTGCCATGGAAGATGCAGAGCGGCGCGTGCTGTTGTTAACGCATCCGGCCTTCAAGGACTCGTTTGCCACCACCACCAATTTGTCTGCCGGTCTGCAAACCTTGCTGCCAGGCGAAGTTGCGCGCGCGCATCGGCATACCTTGCAAGCCATCCGTTTTGTGATGGAGGGGGGTGGGGCGGTGACCCGTGTGAACCATCAACCTAACCAGATGCAGCAGGGGGACTTTATTCTGACGCCCGCCTGGACCTGGCATGAGCACGTGCACCCTGGCACTGAACGCGTGGTCTGGTTTGATGGCCTTGATTTGCCTTTGTGTCGGGACATCGACACCATGTTTTTTGAGCTGGGGGCTGAAGGCAAAGATGTGTTTGACCCACCAGCGACCCGTGCACCGTCGCTGCACGCGAGTGCCGTGGCACTCAAGCCCGACAGTTTTGCGGCACATGGCGAATCACCCAGCCGTTTCAGATATGCCAAGGAGCGCGCCTGGCATGCGCTTGACGCAGCAAGGCCCGATGCAGACGGCAGTCGCTGGCTGCGCTATGTGAACGGCGACAGCATGGGCGCGGTGATGCCTACGCTTGACTGCTACCTGATGGCTTGCGCGCCTGGCATGCCAACCCGGCCCAGACGCAGCACCAGCAACGCCGTGTGCGTGGTGGCGCAAGGGCAGGGCAGTAGCCAGATGGGCAACAAAACTATTGTCTGGCAGCGCAACGATGTGTTTACTGTCCCGCACTGGAACTGGGTAAGCCATACGGCATCAGATGACGCGGTTATTTTTATGATGACCGACCGCGAGTTGCTGGCTTCGCTCGGTTATCTGCGCGAAGAAATACGAGCGTGAAGAAACACGTATGTGAAATTGACAAGGTTTGATTCGTTTGAGAGTGTGCAAGAAGTTCTTTTAATCTGGAGACAAAAATCATGAAACAAGTTTTTATACGCAAAGCATTGACGGTAATTGCGAGCGCCATGGTGCTTTTCAGCCCAGCGGTATTTGCGCAAACCATCAAAATCGGCATGATCACCGACAAGGTCGGCCCGGCCAAAGGCTATGCCGAGCCGGTGGCACAAGGTGCGGTGTATGCCGTCAAGGAGCTCAATACCAAGGGCGGTTTGCTGGGGCGGCAGATTGAGCTGCTGGTAGAAGACGACCAGGGCAAGCCGGATGTGTCCGCTACAGCAGCGCGCAAGCTGGTCGATTCAGGCGTGGCGTTTATTTTGTCGGTGTCGCTGACACCAGCCACGCAGCAGGCGCAATCGGTCACGCGCGAAAGCAAAACGCCCCACATGACGCCATCCAACAGTGGCGACACGCTGACAACCCAGGTAGACAACGCCAATTTTTGGCAAACCGGGCCCTTGGGCTCTACCCAGATTTCAACCTTGCTGTCTTATGCCCGCAATAAAAATTACAAGCGTGTTGCGCTGGTCACTGACAACTCGGATCTGGGGCAGTTGACCAACCGCTTTTTCAAGGCTGAGCTCGAAAAAAACAACATCCAGATCGTCAGTGAGGAAGTCGTGCCGCGCGGCTCCACCACGGCTGACCCGCAAATGCAGAAGGTGCGGGCTGCCAGCCCCGATGCCATGTTCATGACGGGCGTGCTGACACCAGAGAACGCACTGATATTGCGGTCCTATCGCCAGTTGGGCTTGAAAACACCGATATTGGGCAACTACAACATGTCGATTCCGGTGTACTCGTCGATTGCCAAAGGTCTGCTCGATGGCGTTGTGTTTGTTGATGCGTTTGACCCTGCCAAGGCAGAGACCAAGCGCTTTGTAGAAAGTTATAAAAAGGACACCGGTACAGAGCCCTACAACCTCAACGGCTACGGCTATGACGGCATCATGCTGGTGGCCGATGCCATCAAGCGGGCCGGCAGCACTGATAAAGACAAAATTCGTGAAGCTATGCAGGCTACCAAAAGCTTTAAGGGCGTGATGGGCGGCGTGAATGCAGCTTACGGATTTGCCGACGGCAAGCGCACTGGCTTTGACACCAACGGCATGGTCGTGCGGGTGTATGAAGGCGATGCACAAGGCAAGGTTGTGCATGTGGGCAATAAATAATACGCCGTACATAAAACGTTACACACAAAACCAGGCTTGAAGGCAAATTCAGGTGAATGATTTCCTTGAACTGGTCGTAGGTGCGACTGCCAGCGGTTGCATTTACGCGCTGGTGGCTTTGTCGTATCTTTTGATCACCCGACCGACGGGCATCATCAATTTTTCGGTGGGTGAATGGTCGATGCTGGCCGCGTTTGGTGGCTTTGTGCTGCTGTCACGTTTTAATTTGCCGTATCCGGTGGGCATGGTGTTGATTCTGGGCGGCATGTTTTTGATTGGCTGGACCACAGAACGCTTGACGGTCAGGCCACTTGTTGAAAAAGGTGCGCCTGCTCTGGCCTCCATTTTGGCGCTGCTGGGCATGCTGGTGGTGTTCCGTGAAGTGGTGTCGCTTGGCTTCGGGCCTGACCCGCAACCGGTGCCGCCAACCTTTGGTTTCGGCCGGCTTGAGCTGGGGCCCATTGCGGGCTCGTACCAGAGCTTTTTCATCATTTCCGTCACGCTGTCGGTATTCGCGCTGAGCTGGTATTTTTTTGAGCGGACGCTGGCTGGAAAATCGTTTGAAGCGGTGGCCATTGACAGGCGCGCGGCAGCGCTGATGGGCATCAATCTGCGGCGAGTCACATCACTGGCCTTTGCAGGCAGCGCGGTGGTGGCAGGGCTGGCCGGTGTACTGGTGTCCCCCAACGTGTCTGCGCATTACCTGATGGGTTTGCCGCTGGCGATTCAGGGCTTCACGGCTCTGGTGATTGGAGGCGTAGGCCGGGTTGAAGGCGCCTTGCTCGGCGGCTTGATATTGGCGTTTGCAGAGCAGTTCACGGTGCGTTATGCACCTGTGCCGCCTGGTTTGGCCATGGGTGTGCCGCTTGTGCTGCTGATTGTGTTTTTATTGCTCAAGCCCACCGGTCTGTTGCGTGCGCGGGAGGCCCGGCCGTGAGGCAATGGATGGTGCTGGCCATGGCGGCACTCGTTTTGTCGGCCATTGGCTTTGCCCTCGGTGCCTACCAGACAGATGTGTACCGCAAGCTGCTGCTGTGGATCACACTGGCGCTGGGCTACAACTTCCTGTTTGGTATTGCGGGGCAGGTTGCCTTTTCACATTTCACGTTTTATGGCATTGGTGCCTATGCGATTGTGATTTTGCTGTTTCAGGTTGGCTTGCCCTTGCCATTGGCCGTCCTCGCGGGTATTGCGCTGTGTGTGGTGCTGGCATTGATTGTGGCTATTCCTGCCACGCGGCTGGAAGGCTTTTATCTGGCCTTGGCGACGCTTGCCTTTGCGCAGCTGTTTATCGTTGTGCTCAACGAAGGAGGTGCGGTCACGGGAGCTGCGGGCGGCCTGGCCAATTACCGTTTGCCAGATGTTTTTGGCATGCGTGTGACCGGACCCTGGTACACCGTGGTGATTGTGTTGTTGCTGCTCTTGACCTGGACTGTCCTGTGGCGGCTTGACCGCTCGTATTTTGGGCGTGCGTGTCGCGCAGTGCGCGATGACCCCGAAGCAGCGCAGGCCATGGGCGTAAATGTTGCCCGCACCAAAATCGTGGCCTACACGGTGACCAGTGCCCTGGCGGGTATGGCGGGCATGGTGTACGCATTTGTTGACAACACCGTCAACCCGCCGATCTTCGGACTTGAAAATGCCTTCCTGCTGCTCTTCATGGTGATAGTTGGCGGCAGCGGCAGGCATGCAGGGGCGGTGGTGGGTGCGGCGCTGCTGTACCTGATGCCGCTGGTTTTGTCGCCGCTGATAGGACACCACCATGCTTTGGTGTTCGGGGTTTTCATGGTCGCTGTGGTGCTGTTCCAGCCCAAGGGCCTGATTGGTCTGTGGGACATGTTGCGCAAGCGCAGCGGGCAGGCATGAGCACGCCCCTGCTGGTAGCGCGGGGCTTGAGCAAAAGCTTTGGCGGCCTGCAAGCTGTAGCTGATGTGGATCTGGACGTCTATGCTGGCGAAATTTTGGGTGTGATCGGCCCCAATGGCGCTGGCAAAAGCACCACCTTCAGCATGATGGCGGGCGCATTGCCGCCGACCAGTGGCGCCCTGATGCTGGACGGCGAATCCTTGCTGACGCTGCCCACGCATGCATTCGCCAGGCGCGGCATCATGCGGACTTTTCAGCACAACAAACCGTTTGCCAGTATGTCGGTACAAGAAAACGTGATGGTGGGCATGCACACACAGCTTGGCGGTGGGCTGTGGCGTGTTTTGCTGAACCTTGGCGGTGCTGCGCGTACCGAGCAGGATGCAGCGCACCGTGCAAATGAGCTGATTGACTTTGTGGGCTTGGGCGAATGTCGCGATGCCGACGTGTCCAGTCTGTCGTTTGGTCAGGGGCGTCTGCTTGAAATTGCCCGCGGGTTGGCTGCAGAACCGCGGCTCATGCTGTTTGACGAGCCTGCCGCTGGGCTGACACCTGCCGAATGCGACCGACTCTCCGTCATCATCAGGCAGATTGCAAACCGCGGCATTGCGGTGCTGCTGATTGAACATGACATGCGGTTTTTGATGGCGCTGGCCGACCGGGTGGCGGTTCTAAATTTTGGTCGCAAGATTGCACAAGGCACACCCGCTGAAGTGCAGCGCGACGCTGCGGTGGTGTCGGCCTATCTGGGGGACGTGAATGTTCCGGACAGGAACAACATGAAAGCCGCTTGTCATGCTTGATATTTCAGACCTTTGTGCAGGCTACGGCCACGGGCCGGTGGTGCAAGGCGTGCAGATTCAGGTTGCACGCGGCGAAACGGTTGCCCTGCTGGGGCCCAATGGGGCAGGCAAGTCCACGCTGCTGGGAGCTTTGTCCGGCACCTCTCCCACGCGCAGTGGCCGGGTGCTGATGGACGGTATGGATCTGATGGCCATGCCAAGCCATGCGATTGTTGGGCATGGCCTGGTGCAGGTACCAGAGGGCAGGCGCATGTTTGCGCCGTTGTCGGTGGAAGACAACCTGCGCCTGGGGACCGTGCGTTTGCAGAATCGCAACAGTGACCGTGTCAAGGAGCGTTTTGACCAGGTTTATGCACTGTTCCCCAGGCTGTCAGAAAGGCGAAGTCAGTTGACGGGTACCCTTTCGGGCGGCGAGCAGCAAATGGTGTCGATTGGCCGGGCCTTGATGTCGGCGCCTCGCGTTTTGTTGCTGGACGAGCCGTTTCTCGGGCTGGCGCCTCTGGTGGTTGATGAAATTCGACGCGCGCTGAATGTGCTGCGTGAAGGCGGTTTGACCATGATTCTGGTCGAACAAAAACTCGACATTGCGCTGCCGTTTACAAGCCGCGCTTATGTGCTGATCAAAGGCCGTGTGGCCCTGATGGAAAGCAGCCGTACGCTGGCTGCCCGCGCTGATTTGTCACAGCTCTATTTTGATCTTGCACAAACGAAAGACTGACCATGAGTACAACGCCGTTGCGATTGAATCATGCGGCACCGCCGTTAAGCCGGGGCATCCATCATCTGGCGCTGAATACCGATGACATGAAAATGACGATTGATTTTTATGCCAACGTATTGGGCATGCCGCTGGTGCATGCGCTCAAGGTGCCCCCAGGTTTGGGCGTGGGGCCTGCAAACCGGGGGAACCCGCCATTCGAGAACCTGCGGCATTACTTTTTTGATGCCGGTGGCGACACCATGATTGCTTTCTTTGAAATGCCCAAAGGCGCCAAAGACATTGGCGACCGGGACGCGCTGGCTGCCATGCAGCACTGTTCTTTCACCGCGACTGAAGAACGGTTCATGCAGATCACTGAGCGGCTTGAGCAGGCCGGAGTTCCCATGATTGGACCTATCCCCGTGGGGGCAGATACCTTGTCCGTGTATTTTTTTGACCCGAATGGCATTCGGCTGGAGTTTTCGTACCAAAAGGGTGATGCGGATGACGTGCGCGTGGTGGAACGCTGGACGCAAACCCGAAGCGAGGCTCTGGCGGAGTTGCGATCGCTGTCGGGGGATGCTGCATGGCTTGAGCAGGTCACGCAACATCTGCCGCTTGAGAGACAAGCGGCCTGAAGTACCCACGGTTTACCCAGGTTTTATTGGAGACACACCATGGCCCAGACTGAATCAAATTTTGTACCTGTCAATGGCTTGCATCATGTGGCCTACCGCTGCCGCGATGCTGAAGAAACGCGTCATTTTTATGAAGACCTGCTGGGCTTGCCGCTGGTGCACGTGGTGCGCGGTGACTCGGTCAGTACGGGTGAAGCATCACATTTCGCACATCTGTTTTTTGAAATGACGGACGGCAGTTGTGTGGCTTTTTTCGATCTGGGCGACAACATGGCGGGCGAGCCTTCGTCCAACACGCCGCGCTGGGTCAATCATCTGGCATTGCGGGTTGAGTCTGAAGCCAAAGTCGATGAAGCACGAACGCGTCTTGAGCAAGCGGGCGTTGAGGTTCTTGGCCCCGTACTTCACGATGGCTTTGTACGATCGATTTACTTTTTTGACCCCAACGGAATTCGTCTGGAACTGACGGTAACAACATCAAACCCAAATGAGTTAACTGCTTTTCGGCGTGACGCGCGAGCTGACTGCGATGCATGGACGAATGAAAAAAATGTTCGTCTGGGCATCCAATGACAATCGTGAAGTGAATTCGAAAAGGAGTTTTATTGATGACCACACCACCTGCAAAATTCGAAGTCTCTGCCGATTGGGTACACATCAAGTTTGCTGAAAAAAGCGCCTTCAAGGACGTCTATGGATTCGCGGGCAATCAGGGCGTGGTCAACCTGGAAGGCATTCGCTATTTGCCAAAAGGTGTAGCGCCGCACACGCTGCTTGTTTACATGCACCCGGCATCGACGCTGCAACTGTTGCCCATGCCACGCGCCATGGCTGAGCGGGGCGTGCATGTGCTGTGCGCTGCCAGCCGCTATGCGCGCAATGACAGCGCACTGATCATGGAAAACGTGGTGGTCGATCTGGGGGCTTACATACGCCACGCCAAACAGGTATGGGGCTATAAAAATGTGGTGCTGGCGGGCTGGTCAGGCGGTGGGTCGCTCGCGCTTTACTACCAGCAGCAAGCTGAAAAGCCCAGTGTGACGCACACGCCAGCGGGTGACCCTTGCAACATCATGACGTCTGAGCTGATGCCGGCTGACGGCTTTATTTTTCAGGCCGCGCACGTCTCGCGCGCTGTGGTGCTGGCCGACTGGATAGACCCGTCCGTACTGGACGAAAACGACCCCGACAAGCGTGACCCGGCACTCGATTTGTACCACCCGGACATCAAGCCACCGTATTCGGCTGCGTTTTTACTTGCATTTCGCGCCGCGCAACTGGCCCGCATCAGGCGGCGCACGGCCTGGGTCAAGCAGACGCTGGAGGATTTGCGTAAAAAGGGTGGGCTGGAGATGGAACGCGGGTTTGTCACGCACCGCACCATGGCCGAGCCGCGTTTTCTGGATGCGACGATTGACCCGAACGACAGGCCGATTGGCAGCTGTTTTATGGGCCAGCCCGAAACCGTGAACACGGGGCCAGTCGGCTCGGCACGGTTTTCATGTCTGCGCTCCTGGTTGTCGCAATGGTCGGTTGACGACACGCATGCCAACGGCGAAAAATGCGCCACGGGTATCTCGGTGCCCATGCTGGCCATTGAGCACAGTGCCGATGATGCGGTGCCGCAACCGCACACCCAGCGCATTTTTGATGCCGCGGCCAGCGTTGACAAAACCATGCAGTGCATCAAAGGGGCGACGCATTATTTTTCAGGGCAACCCGAGCTGCTGGCTCTGGCGGCAGACAGCTGCGTCAACTGGATGCAGGACCGGCGACTGCTCAGTTAGACCGTCATTTGGTTTCAGCTGTCTCGTCTTGTGCGAGGTTGACCAGCATCGCCAGCAGCACTTTGCGGGCTGCAGCCACATCTTTGGTGGCCAGACCAGCAACGCTGATTTTGTTGGTTTCCTCGGCCAGGGGAACCAGTTTTTTCTTCAGTGCATGTCCTGCATCAGTCAAATGAACGTACACATTTTTCTTGTTTGTAGGTATCTGGCTGCGGGTGATGTAGCCTAGCGCTTCCATGGCCTTCATGGCGGTAAAGGTAGTGGGCTCCATCACCCCAGCGCGCTGGCTCAGTTCCTTTTGGGTCAGACCATCGGCTTCCCACAAAATACGCAGAAAAGCCCAATGGCCAAACGGGACACCATATGCGGCCAGCCGCAGTTGCAGCGCCCGGCGAAAGGCGCGCTCGGTGTCACGTATCAGGTGAGCCATGCGGTCGTTGGGCACGGCCTCACGCCAGTGGTGAAGGATGTTCTGGGTGTCTTGCGTCATGGCCAACCAGTTGAAGCGGCGCGAACCTGGTGCACAGGCTGGCATTCGCGTTGCAGCGCAGCTGATTCAAGCATGGCCAGACAAACGGCAGTGGTCGCGCGCGCCCATGACCCGCTGTGGGTGGGTTGTTGGTCAAGCCGGATGGCGGCAACCAGCTCGTCAATCACCTCAACACGCGGAATGCCGGGAGCAGGCAGAGCCTCAAAAAATTTGGTACTGTCGGCGTAAATGGTGATGCCTGTTGCAGACGGTTTCAGGTCAGCCTTGTCACAACTGATGATGAGCTGGCCAAAGTGCTGGTGTGCCAGACCACCGGGTAAAGCCAGGCTGGGGGTGTAGGCGCTGCCGCCGTAGTTACGCGCTGCTTTCAGTGCGGTTTCGTCTTCTGTTTCGGCCAGTCTTTGGCGCGCGCTGCCGTAGTCCGCAGGGTTTTTGTGTTGCCCCAATTCCCCCACGTTGTTTATCAATTCGTCAGAGTCAAAATGACCATAGCCGCTGTAAATGGCTGTGGCAAACGCGCCCCCCTCAAAGCCCAGCAACGCGCTGTACGCGCCTTCGGTCGGGCGGGCAGCGTCCCAGGCACCTGTGTGGGCACGCACGCTGCGTACCAGCCCGCCACCCAGCAGCCGAACGATGTCGATCTGGTGCGCTGCCTGGCTGTGAATCACGCCGCCGCCTGCAGCCGTCAGCAGTTCTTCAGGCCTGCGGGGGCGGTATAAAAAATCCGTGAAGTTCAAAGCCGTGATCATGCGGGCAGCACCGTAAACACCGCTTTCAATCAGCTCGCGGCAACGCCTGATGGGCGCATTGAAGCTGTGGCTGTGACCGACGATCAAATGCACGCCAGCGCTTTGACAAGCATCAATCATGCGGGTGCATTCAGCCAGGCTCAGTGCCATTGGCTTTTCAACCAGCACATGCTTGCCATGCGCGGCAGCCATGCACACATGGTCAGCATGAAATTGATGGGGTGAGGCGACGTACACCGCTTGTACTTGCGGATTGGCACACAGTGCCTCAACACTGTCATACGTCGGTGCACTGAAGTCATTTTCAAACTGCGCACGTGCGACTGCAATCGGATCAGTAGCCGCCACCAGCTTGATGCGGCTGTCATGCACAAACGTGGGCAGCATCAGCGTGAAGGCCCGGCCCAGGCCAATCACGCCAACCTTCAGTGGCTGCATCACAAGTCCAGCACCAGTTCGGATGACAACGCGCGAGAGACACACACCATGATGTTGCGGGTCCTTTCATCGTCTGTAAGCACCATGTCGCGGTGCTCGGCCTGGCCACCCAGTAAGCCAGTGCGGCATGAGCCACATGTACCGCTTTCGCAAGAGCTCGTTACCTGCTGGCCAGACGCGCGCAGGGCTTGAAGAATGGATTGTTCAGCGCTGACCGGGATGGTCAAGCCTGATTGATGCAGGCGCACGGTAAATGATGTGTTGGCGGCGTAAGCAGTGGTATCTGCACCAGAGCTTTTAAAGTGAATCGCGCCAGTCGGCCAATGGCCCGTCATGTCAGCCACGGCATCCATCAGACTTTGTGCCCCATAGCAGACCACATGGGCTTTGGTGGGCGTTTCAAACAGGGGCCAAAAATCAAAGGCATTGTTGCTGTCGCCATCGTCATGGTGCAGTGTGACGTAGGAGCCGAATTCTGCGCCCGTCAGCTCCGCCAGATAAGGCGTCGTTTCTGCATGACGCGTGCAGTAAATCAGCTTGAACTGATGACTGCCTTGCGCCTTCAAGCTCCGCATCATGGTCAAAATGGGCGTAATGCCTTCTTCATCGGCGACAAACACATGGTCAAGCTTCGGGTTAACGATCATCCAGGGCTTTCTTGGGGTTCTTGACAACTGTTGAAAAGTGATAATAATCTTAGGATGCTAAGAATAATCGCGTTCATTCAAATTTGCAAGTCTGAAAGAAACAATGCATGTTGACACAAGAAGAAAACGAGCTGCTTTGCCGCGTTGAAGGCACAGCCCCGATGGGCCAGCTGATGCGCCGCCACTGGACGCCTGTGTGCCTGATGGAAGAAGTGAGTGAGCCTGACGGCACGCCCGTCAAAGCACAGGTTTTTGGGGAAGACCTGGTCGTCTTCCGTGACACGAATGGCCGCATCGGCGTGATGGACGAGTATTGCCCGCACCGCCGCGTGTCGCTGGTGTTTGGCCGCAACGAAGACTGCGGTTTGCGCTGCCTGTACCACGGCTGGAAGATGGATGTGGACGGCAACATCGTTGAGCGGGTGTCTGAGCCGGTCATTCCGATTGCCAATTCAAACGCCACACCGCCCAAACATCTGGCCTACCCCACCAAAGAGTGGGGTGGTTTTGTGTGGGCCTACATGGGACCGCCAGAGACGCTACCCGAATTTGAACCACCCGCCTGGGCACCAACGGCTGATACGCAGGTCACGATTGCCAAGGTCATCATTGCCTGCAACTGGGCGCAAATACTTGAAGGCGCGATTGACTCGGCCCACAGTTCCAGCCTGCATTCGTCCGACATGGTGCCCGCCCGGGTGGACAGCGCCAAAGCCACGGACAGCATGTGGCTGCGCCCCTCTACCGACAAGGCACCGCGCATGCAAATTGAACGCGGTGCGTATGGCTTCAGGTATGCAGCCATTCGCCGCCCCATCACCAACGCCGCCGCGAACGACTATGTGCGCTCCACCGTGTTCGTTGCGCCCGCCACAGCTTTGATACCACCCAACAACCTGTACAACGTGGCCAACATCAATGTGCCCATGGACGACACCCACACCGCGTTTTACTTTATGGCCTGGGGGCACGCTAGCCAAACGCCTGATACGGCTACATGGCGCAAATTTTTGGGTCAGCAAATTGGTCCGGACCTTGACGACAAGTACGTGCCGCTGCGCACCCGGGCCAATATGTTCTGGCAAGACCGAACGGCCATGAAGGCAGGTAACTTCACGGGCATCACGGGTTTCCCCAACCAGGACATTGCGATGTGGCTCACCATGGGGCCGATTGCCGATCGCACGCACGAGCGGCTGGGCGCCAGTGATCAGGCGATTGTTGAATTTCGCAAACAGATGCTGCAAGCTGTGCAGGCTTTCGCTGCTGGCGAACCCGCCATCGGCACGGGTGATGCGCGAATGCCGAAAACGATTTGCGCTTACCAGGCCATCGTGCCCAAGACAACAGACTGGCGCGCGCATGCGGCCACATACGTCTGGGACAGCAATCAGCCAGCGCTGGAGCCGTCTTATTCAACCTGACATACGAAATATTTGCTATTTATTTAATAGCTGCTTGCGCCCGAATCTATTGGGCTTGAGGCCAATTTAATACCTAAAAATGCTCTTTTTTGACCTGAAAACACCTCCCGGAGACAAAAAAATGACCACAAAACTTATCCTGACTCGCCGTGTGCTGGTTCATGCCTGCGTTGCACTCAGTGCTGGCTTGTTGATGCTTGGTGCCAACGCACAAACCAGCTACCCGAACAAGCCCATCAAATTTGTCGTGCCCTATTCGGCGGGTGGCTTGCCCGATACGGTGGCGCGCATCTTTGCCCAGCGCCTGACTGAAAAGCTGGGGCAATCGGTTGTGGTGGACAACAAGCCCGGTGCCAACGGCGTGGTGGCGGCGCAGGTGCTGGCAACATCGCCCAAAGATGGCTACACGTTTTTGGTGACGGATGGTTCGATGTTTTCCATCAACCCCGCCATTTATAAAAACCTGGGTTATGACTACAAACGGGACTTCATGCCTGTGGCGCTTGCCGCACGCGCGCCGCTGTACCTGGCTGTTCATCCGAAAGTTCCCGTCAACACGTTGCAAGAGTTTGTCGCCCTGGTCAAGTCCAAACCCGGCAGTTTGAACTACGGCTCATCGGGTATCGGCAGCACCCATCACCTGACGATGGAAGCCATGAAAACCGCATTGGGTCTGGACTTGACCCATGTGCCGTTCAAAGGCTCAGGCCAGTCGGTGCCAGCGCTGATTGGCGGACAGGTCGAGGTGCTCTTCTCAGCATTACCTTCCCTCAGTGGTTTTGTCAAAGCCGGTCAGGTCAAACTGCTGGCCACCAATGCCGCGCAGCGTTCAGCCCAAGCCGCTGGCGTACCAGCGATTGCCGAATTGATTCCGGGTTTTGACTTTGCGCCCATTGTTGGCGTGCTGGCAGCTACCGGTACGCCTGCAAGCGCGATTGAACGCATCAGCGCCGAGATAGCCGCGATTGCCAAAATGCCTGAAGTCATCACGCTGATGAGCAATGCTGGCATCGACGCGATTGGGAGTAGCCCGGTGGACTACAACCGCGCCATTTTGGGTGAAAACGAACGCCTGGCAAAAGCCATCGCTGTGGCCGGCATCAAGTCAGAATAAAACGACGATATGTCCAAACTCAAACTCACCTTTGGCTGCTGGAACTACGACCGCACACGTGCGCTGATGGACGGCAGCGTACAGCCCGACGGCATTGACCTGAACTACCTGAACATGCCGGTCGAAGAAACGTTTTTCCGCATGCTGCGCCACAAAGAGTTTGATGTGGCTGAGATGTCGCTGTCGTCTTACAGCGTGTCGATGTCGAAAGAGCCGCGCCCATTTGTCGCGATTCCGGTGTTTCCGTCGCGCTTTTTTCGGCATTCATGCATTTACGTCAACGCCAAATCAGGCATACGCGAGGCCAAAGACCTGATTGGCAAGCGTGTCGGTAACCCGGAATACCAGATGACGGCCCCAGTGTGGATTCGCGGTATTTTGCAAGACCATTACGGCGTGCCGGTTGACAGTGTGACCTACTTCACTGGCGGTGAGGAAGAGCCGGGTCGGTCAGAAAAAATCAAACTCGACCTGCCATCCAACATCAAGGTGCAAAGCATTGGCCCTACACAAACGCTGGCGCAAATGCTGATGGATGGCGAGATAGACGCGCTTTACACCGCCCGCATGCCATCGAGTTTTTTAAAGGGTGGGGGCAAAGTCAAGCGCCTGTTTGATGACTACGAGCAGGTCGAGCGCAACTACTTTAAAGAAACAAAGATGTTCCCCATCATGCACACGGTAGCGATCCGCCGCGACGTGTACGAGGCAAACCGCTGGGTGGCGCGCTCGATGATGAAGGCGCTGGAAGAATCGCAACGACGTGCGTATGACGACCTGTATGAGACAGCAGCGCTGAAAACCATGCTGCCCTGGCTAACGTCTCACGTCGAACAGGTCAAGGCCGAGATGGGTGATGATTTTTGGCCCTACGGGTTTGAAAAAAACGAAGCCACACTCAAAACTTTTTTGCGTTACCACTTTGAGCAAGGACTGTCCAAGCGGCTGCTAGACCCCAAAGAATTGTTTGCGCCTGAGTCGCTGGAAGCATTCGTCATTTGAACGAGATTGCCGCACCGTTGGCTGGCCAGGCAATGTGGGGCTATGTGCTGTCAGGCGCAGCACTGTTGTCTTTTGCGGTGGCCATCCTGGCCACCAAGGCGGCGTCCACTCGCGCCGATCTGGAGCTGGGTTTTTTTGTAGCGTTGGTCGTCAATGTCGTGTTTGCGGGCTGCGCCCTCGCGGTGCACATGGCAATACGCGGCGCAGGCCTGCAGTGGAACGCGTCGGCCTTTTTTCTGTTTGCGGCCTCCGGAGTCTTTGCGACATATCTGGGACGCTGGTTTTTCTATGAGTCAGTGGTCCGCTTCGGTCCCGCGAAGGCCAGTATTTTTCAGGTCAGCAGTCCCTTGTTTGTGGCCCTGTTCGCATGGCTGTTGTTGGGCGAGCGCCTAAGCATATGGGTCGCTCTGGGCATGCTGATGGCCATCATGGGCCTGGCTCTGATTGCCTACAAGCCTGGCTTTTTCTCGCCTGGCAAAGCGGGCACGCCAACCAGGCACGCCAGCTTTTTAGCCCGTATTTTGCAATCGGTTTTTTTATTGGGTCTGTTCAGTTCCGGCGCTTATGCATTGGGCAATCTGATGCGCGGCGCTGCCGTGCGCACCTGGCCTGAGCCCATCGCCGGTGCGCTCATTGGCGCAGTGACAGGGCTGGCATTGCACTATTTTTTCAGCAAAGACAAAGCCAGCCTCATGTCACGTTTGAAGTCGGCAGAGCGACGCGGTTTGTGGATGTACGCACTCGTGGGCATGGCCAACATCACAGGCCAGATCACGACCATTGCGTCCATGCGCTACATCCCCTTGTCGATAGCTGCCCTGGTCAGTCTGTGCACGCCCATATTGGTATTTCCCCTGAGCTATTGGCTGTTTAAAAACCAGGAGCGCCTGACGTGGTCTGTCATCGCTGGCAGCACCTTGACACTGCTAGGCATGGCGATTGTGGTGTTGCGCTAGGGTAAACACAGAATGAATTCAGATCTTTCCAGCGTGCACGATTGCGTCCCTGTCCGCGCGTGATTACTATGCATTGATGGGTTCACAACTAAAGGAGACAAGCATGACATTTGACCGTTTTGCAAAGAGGCGATTGGTATGGCTGGCGGCGCTGGCGCTGACTGGCCTTGTCAGTCCGGTGGCTGTGACGTTCTCGCATGCCCAGGACTACCCGAGCAAGCCTATCCGCATTGTGGTGCCGCTGCCGCCCGGTGGATCCAACGATGTCATGGCCCGGCTGCTGGGGCAAAAAATGTCCGAGGCTTTTGGCCAGCCTGTGATTGTTGACAACAAGCCTGGTGCTGCTGGCAATATTTCCACCGACTTCATGGCCAAGTCTGAAGGCGACGGCTACACGATAGCGATTGCGCCCAACCAGACAGTGGCCGTCAACCCGGTGCTGTACCCCAAACTGCCGTTTGATGTGCTCAAGGACCTTCAGGGTATATCGATGCTGGGCCGTGTGCCTATGGTGCTGGTGGTGTCGCCTGGCAAGGTGGCTGCTACCAATGTTGCCGAACTGATTGCATTTGCCAAGGCCAACCCGGACAAGCTGTCGTATGCATCAGCTGGCTCCGGCAGCCCCCAGCACATGGCCGCTGAAGTGTTCAAGTCCATGACTGCAACACGCATGGCGCACATACCGTACAAGGGCTCGGTCCCCGCGCTGGTGGATGTGCTGGGCGGCACGGTGGAGGTGATGTTTTGCCCGCTCAATTCAGCGCTACCGCATATCCGCAGTGGCAAGCTGCGCGCGCTGGCTACAACCGGTACAAAACGTCTGGAACTGCTGCCCAATGTACCGACAGTTGCAGAAACGGTGCCTGGCTATGAAAGCGATATCTGGATTGGCATGATTGCATCTGCCAAAACGCCGCCTGCCATCATCAACAAGCTCAATGCGGAGCTGCGGCGTTCGCTTGCCCTGCCTGATGTACAGGGCAAGCTGGCAGAGCAGGGTATTTATGTTGAGACCAGTACGCCTGCTGAATTTACCCGCCTGATTGCTTCCGACCAGAAGCGCTGGGCTGCTGTCATCAAGTCAGCCAATATCGTGCCCGAGTAACTTTGCGCATCACCTTTATTTATCAGGAGATTTCATGACTGTAACCACAGGCACTTTGGTGCGTCGCGACATTCCTGCGCCTTCCGAACCTAACGAAACCATTTGGGCCAGCGACGCGATTGCCGACATGCTGCGCGTGATGGATATTCCGTTTGTGCTGCTTAACCCAGGGGCCAGCTTTCGGGGTCTGCATGACAGCATCGTCAACCACCTGGGTAACGAAAAGCCACAAATGATGGTGGTGCTGCATGAAGAGCATGCCGTTGCCATTGCGCATGGTTACGCCAAGGTAACAGGCCAACCGCTGATTGCGATTTTGCACAGCAACGTGGGGCTGATGCATGGTTCGATGGCGATTTTTGACGCCTGGGTTGACCGTGTTCCCATCATTGTTCTGGGTGCGACTGGCCCGGTCGATGCCAACAAACGCAGGCCGTGGATTGACTGGATTCACACCGCGCAAGACCAGGCCGCGCTGGTGCGCAACTTCATCAAGTGGGACTGCCAGCCCGCATCTATTCCTTCTGCGCAAGAGGCCTTGCTACGCGCCAGGCAAATCGCCACCACCGCGCCGCAAGGGCCGGTGTATGTGTGTTTTGACGCTGCGTTGCAGGAGTCAAAACTCAGCGAACGCCCAGCGCTGCCCGACCCGGCACGTTACCTGGCGCCGCCGCCCGCGCGGCCATCAGACGAGGTGGTGTCGCAGGCAGCAAGCATGCTGTCAAAAGCCAGTCGCCCGGTGATTTTGATGGGCCGTGTTACGCGCAGCGAGGCAGCCTGGGCAGAGCGTATCAAGCTGGCTGAAACATTGAACGCTGAAGTGCTGACTGATTTGAAAATCGGCGCTGCGTTTCCCACTGACCATCCGCTGCATGCTGCGCCCAGTGGTGCATTTTTGTCACCCGCTGCGCAAGCGGTTCTGCGTGAGGCTGATGTGGTGCTCAGCCTGGACTGGCTGGACTTGTCAGGCACGCTCAAGCAGGCCTGGGGCGACAAAACCGTGGGCAGCCGGGTTATTCAGGTGTCGGTAGACCACTACAGCCACAACGGCTGGAGCATGGACCATCAGGGCCTGCCGCCGATTGATCTGTTTTTACTCAGTGAGCCTGAGCCTGCAGTGACCTTGCTTAATCAGCATGTGAAAGCGCGAGCCACCCCAGCGCCCGCCAAAAGGCCGTTGCCTGTGGTTGCACCGATACAAGTCGTACCCGGCGCTTCGGGTGCCAGCAACATGACGGTGACCACTTTGGCCGCTACATTGCGTCGCGTTGTGGGGGATCAAAAAATATGCCTGATGCGCCTGCCACTGAGCTGGAGCGGGGAGATGTGGGACTTCAAACACCCGCTGGACTTTTTGGGTTACGACGGAGGCGGTGGTATTGGCTCTGGCCCCGGCATGTCGATTGGCTCGGCCCTGGCGCTCAAGGGTACCGACAGATTGCCCGTCGCGGTGATTGGTGATGGTGATTACATGATGGGTGTCAATGCGCTGTGGACGGCCGCCAATGCCCGCATACCCATGTTAGTGGTGGTATGCAACAACCGCTCGTTCTTTAACGATGAAATTCACCAGGAACGCGTGGCACGCCAGCGCCAGCGGCCCATAGAAAACCGCTGGATAGGCCAGCGCATCAGCGACCCAGCGCCTGACCTGGCCATGCTGGCGCGCGGCCAGGGGCTGACGGGAATTGGCCCGGTTGAGGATGCAGCTGAACTGGAGCGTGTGCTGATTGACGCCATTGCCGCAGTCAAGGCAGGCGCTACCGTCGTGGTAGATGTGGTGGTGCAAACTGGCTACAGCGCGGCGATGACGGCAGGTCTGACACGCTCGCAAGACTGAACTATTTCCCATTTGGGGATTTCATCCTTGCGCGCTTCACGTCCCTGATTCCGCCTTTGCGGGTTGCAGCCAAGGCTGTTGGCAAATTTACTTCACAGTGATCTGAATCGACGCGCTCATGGGCGCGCCATACGACTGGTGCGCGCCATTGGCAAACTGGGATGTCAGTTTGTATTGACCAGGTGGCAGGGTAATCATCGCCTCGGTTTGGCCAGCACCAAAGTGGCGGTGGTTGTCATCGAAAGGCACTGACTCGCCTGCGGTAACTGGCATGCGGTTGATCAGCAAATGGTTGTGGCCGCTGTCTTTGACGATGTCGCCCGCTGGCGCGACAGCCATGCCCTGCACGCCAAAGCGGACCTTGAAGGTGGTACCAACCGTAGCGCCGTTCACGGGCTCCAGCAGCGATACCGATTGCGATGGGGTTGACGTGGCGCAGCCCGCCAGCAGGCCCAATGTGAGGAATGTGCCAGCCATCAGGCGGGTGTAAACAACGGTTAATGTCATGTGAGTTTCCAAATTCTTTTGCGTTGTGATGAAACGGTTGAAATGAACCGTTAAGTACAGAAGATAACGCGTTGGTCGCGATTTGCACACCGCACTAACCCTGCCAAGGCGCTCTGGAGCGGGTAAAGGGGATCGAACCCTTGTCTAAAGCTTGGGAAGCTTTCGTTCTACCATTGAACTACACCCGCGTCTCGTACAGATTTTGTACAGCAGCGCCTCGATTATAAAAGCGAATTCAAGGTCGCAGGTAGGCCCAGCCTTCGCCTTGCTTTGTCATAATTTCGGTCACACCAGCAGGCACATAACTGAGTGCAGGCAGCATGTCGTCGCGCATCAGCTTCTGGCCGCGCATGGTGTTCTCGCAGGCAATCAGTTTCACATTGGCTTTCATCGCGTCAGCTACACGTGCACCGGTGGGTGATTCAAGTTTCAGCATGCCAATACCCGGGCCGTAGGCCACGATTTCAATGTCAACATTGGCCGCGCCCACGTCGTCCTGCAGGTTTTTGGCATTGTTCAGGGCCAAATTCCACTTGACCGGGTCGTTGTCACTGACCTGAATCACGATTTTGTGCCGTTTTTGAGGGCCATTTTGGGCTGTTGCCCCCTGATTTTGGGCGCGAGCAGCTATCAAAAAAGGAGTAAACAGAAGCGCTGACGTGACAGCACCGGCTTGAATGAAAAGTCTGCGTTTCATTTTTGTATGTCTCCGAGGCAAAGGTATTTCATCTCGATGTATTCATCCATGCCGTGGCTTGAGCCCTCACGGCCCAGGCCCGACTGTTTGATGCCGCCAAACGGCACATGCTCGGTGGCAATCACGCCGACGTTGATGCCGACCATGCCGTATTCCAGCGCCTCCGCCACGCGAAAGATGCGGCCCACGTCGCGGCTGTAAAAGTAGCTGGCCAGGCCAAACTCGGTGTTGTTGGCCGCATCAATGGCTTCCTGCTCAGCCTTGAACCTGAAGACGGGCGCAAACGGGCCAAAGGTTTCTTCTCTGGCGCACAGCATATCTGCTGTCGCGTCACCGATTAGTGTGGGTTCATAAAACTGGCCATCCAGCTTTTTACCGCCTGCCAGCAACTTGCCGCCTTTGGCCAGCGCGTCAGCCACGTGCTGGGCTACTTTGGCAACGGCCTTGTCTTCAATCAGCGGGCCGGTGGTCACGCCTTCTGAAAAGCCGTTGCCGACTTTCAGGCTTTTTACTTTCGCGGTGAATTTCTCTACAAACTGGTCGTACACGCCGTCCTGCACATAGATGCGGTTGGCACACACACAGGTCTGGCCGGCGTTGCGGTATTTGCTGGCCATCGCGCCTTCAACGGCTGAATCGACATCGGCATCGTCAAACACAATAAACGGTGCGTTGCCGCCCAACTCAAGCGCCAGCTTTTTAACCGTAGGTGCGCATTGCGCCATCAAAATTCTGCCCACAGCTGTTGATCCGGTAAAGCTCAAATGCCGCACGATGGGGCTGGCGCACAGCACCTTGCCAATGTCCGAACTATGGGTGCTGGTCACCACATTCAACACACCTGCTGGAATGCCAGCGCGAATCGCCAATTCAGCGGCAGCCAGGGCGGTCAGGGGTGTCAGTTCTGCGGGCTTGATGACCACCGGGCAGCCTGCGGCCAGCGCGGGCGCAACCTTGCGGGTGATCATGGCGAGTGGAAAGTTCCACGGCGTAATTGCTGCGCACACGCCGATGGATTCCTTGATCACCATCAGGCGCCGGTTGTTGTCAAACTGGGGCAACGTTTCGCCGTTAACGCGTTTGGCTTCTTCAGCAAACCACTCGACAAAGCTGGCACCGTAAACAATTTCGCCTTTGGCCTCGGCAAACGGCTTGCCTTGCTCGGCTGTCAGAATGCGGCCCAGATCGTCAGCATTGGCAATCAGCAACTGAAACCATTTCATCAAAATAGCATGGCGCTCTTTGCCTGTTTTTTTGCGCCAGGCAGGCCAGGCGGCGTTGGCGGCAGCAATCGCTGCTTCTGCATCTTGCGGGCCTAAATTAGCCACATCGGCCAGCTTGTTGCCGTTGGATGGGTCGTTAACGTCAAAGCGGGCGCTTCCCGCGACCCATTGGCCGTTGATCAGCGCGTCGGTCTTTAGCAGGCTGGGGTCGTTCAGCAGGGATAACGGGGCAGTCTTCATGTCCATGGCGGGTTCTTTCATTTGGCGTGCCGGGCAGGCACATTGGGCAGCTTTTAAGCATAGCCTGAAAGCAGCTTGTCCGCTGTCACACGCCCAACACGTCAAACTTATAATCATGAGTTTCGTCAAGTCAAATCATCACTGGCTGTCTTGTGCTCTTTTAATGAGCAACTTGCACCCACACTGGCACACCATGAGCAATCCCACCGTTATTTCCGTCGCAGACATCCGCAAATCCTTCCTCGACTTTTACGCCGCCAAGGGCCACACTGTGGTGCCGTCCTCATCACTCGTGCCGGGCAACGACCCAACGCTGATGTTTACCAACTCGGGCATGGTGCAGTTCAAGGACGTGTTCTTGGGCACCGACAAACGCAGCTACGTGCGCGCTGCCAGCGTGCAGGCCTGCCTGCGCGCGGGCGGCAAGCACAACGATCTGGAAAACGTGGGTTACACCGCGAGGCATCACACATTTTTTGAAATGCTGGGCAACTGGAGCTTTGGCGATTACTTCAAGCGCGACTCCTTGTTGTGGGGCTGGGAGTTGCTGACCAAGGTCTACAAACTGCCACCTGAAAAGTTGCTGGCAACGGTGTACATCGACGACCAGGAAGCCTATGACATCTGGCACAACGAAATTGGTTTGCCGCCCGAGCGCATTGTGCGCATTGGCGACAACAAGGGCAAAAAATACGCGTCAGACAACTTCTGGATGATGGCCGACACCGGCCCCTGCGGCCCATGCAGCGAGATTTTTTATGACCATGGCGAGCACATCCCCGGCGGGCCACCGGGCAGCCCGGGCGAAGACGGCGACCGCTTCATTGAAATCTGGAACCACGTCTTCATGCAGTTCGACATGCAGGCCGATGGCTCACTGGTCAAGCTGCCTGCGCCGTGTGTGGACACCGGCATGGGGCTGGAGCGTCTGGCGGCCATCCTTCAGCACGTTCACAGCAATTACGAGATTGATATTTTTGATGCGCTTATCAAAGCCGCATCACGCGAGACGGGCTGCACCGATCTGGACAACAAGAGCTTGCGAGTGATTGCCGATCACATCCGTGCCACGGCATTTCTGGTCAGCGACGGCGTGAACCCGTCGAACGAAGGACGCGGCTACGTGCAGCGCCGCATCATTCGCCGCGCCATTCGCCATGGCTACAAGCTGGGTAAAAAGACGCCTTTCTTTCACAAGCTGGTGCCTGATTTGGTCGCACTGATGGGCGACGCGTATCCGCGCCTGAAAGCCGATGGCGCGCGCGTGATGGATGTCTTGAGGGTCGAGGAAGAGCGTTTTTTTGAGACGCTTGAAATCGGCATGACAATTCTGGATGCGGCTTTGGCAGACACCAAAGTCTTGCCGGGCGATGTGGCCTTCAAACTGCATGACACCTATGGCTTTCCCCTCGACTTGTCAGCAGACGTTTGCCGTGAACGCGACCTGAGTGTGGACGAAGCTGGCTTTCACCTGGCCATGGACAAGCAGAAAAACCAGGCACGTGCAGCAGGCAAATTCAAAATGGACAAGGCGCTTGACTACACAGGCGCAGGTCATGCCTTTACCGGCTACACACTGCTGGAAGAGCCCGCCAAAGTGGTGGCGCTGTATCTGGATGGTGCAGCCGTGCAGTCTTTGAATGCTGGGCAAAACGGCATCGTCGTTTTGAGCACCACACCGTTTTATGCCGAGAGCGGCGGGCAGGTGGGTGACCAGGGCGTTATTACTTCTGGTACTGCAAATTTTGCAGTCGATGACACCCAAAAAATCAAGGCCGATGTTTTCGGCCACCACGGCAGCGTTAGCAACGGCACGCTCAAGGTTGGCGATGCTGTCACTGCTCAAGTCAGCACAACCACTCGCGCCGCTACCATCCGCAACCACAGCGCCACCCATCTGATGCACAAGGCCTTGCGCGAAGTGCTGGGCACGCATGTGCAGCAAAAGGGCAGTCTGGTGGATGCCGACAAAACCCGTTTTGACTTTACCCACAACGCCCCGGTGACAGATGCGCAAATCCGCGAAATTGAAGCGTTGGTCAATGCTGAAATTTTGGCCAACGCTGTCACAGATGCCAGCGAAATGGACATGGAGGCTGCACAAAAAACCGGCGCCATGATGCTGTTTGGCGAAAAGTACGGCGACAAGGTGCGGGTCTTGAGCATTGGCAGCAGCAAAGAGCTGTGCGGCGGTACACACGTGGGCCGCACGGGTGACATCGGCGTTTTCAAAATCACCAGCGAGTCAGGCGTGGCATCTGGCGTTCGCCGTGTTGAAGCCATTACAGGCCAGGCTGCATTGGGCTACTTGCAATCGCTTGAAGCTACGGTTGGCGCGGCAGCAGCATCGCTCAAAGCCAACCCAGCCGAACTGCAAAACCGCATCGACCAAGTACTCGACCACGTCAAGACGTTAGAAAAAGAAGTCGCCGCCCTTAAAGGCAAACTCGCGTCGTCACAAGGCGATGAGCTGATGGGCCAAGCCGTCGATGTCAAAGGCATCAAGGTGCTGGCCGCCAAGCTGGAGGGCGCTGACGCCAAGACCCTTCGCGACACCATGGACAAGCTTAAGGACAAACTCAAAACCGCCATCATCGTGCTGGCAGCCGCAGACGGTGACAAGGTGCAAATTGCTGCGGGTGTGACGTCCGACAGCATCGGCAAAGTCAAGGCGGGCGAGCTGGTGAACTTTGTCGCCCAGCAGGTCGGCGGCAAGGGCGGCGGCAAGGCCGACATGGCCATGGCAGGCGGCACAGACGCTTCAAAACTGCCTGATGCACTCAAGTCGGTACAGGCGTGGGTGACTGAGCGGGTTTGATTGGCAGTTTACCGGCTGTGGTATTTGCTACGTTTTTAATAGCTGCTCGCGCCCGAATTGATTGCTTACATTCAACGACGAGTTGCGACACGCTTAAGGGATTGTAAGAACACCTGGTTAGGCGTCTTAAATCCCAATCTTTTGCGGGGCCGGTTGTTCAGCCTGTCCAGGATCATGTC
>JANOWR010000123.1:0-3640 GCA_031417995.1 Polaromonas sp.
TTGACCAGGTCACGCAGGGTAATGCCAGGCTGTAGGTCACCTTTGAAGCGCACCAGCACTGACTCGGGCATGTCCAGCGGCATGACGCCCGTGGCCGCACCAAACGCCACCAGGCCAGAACCTGCAGGAAAGCTGATGCCAATCGGAAAACGGGTGTGGCTGTCACCACCGGTGCCTACGGTATCGGGCAACAGCATGCGGTTCAGCCAGCTGTGAATGATGCCGTCACCGGGGCGCAGGGGAATGCCGCCGCGCGTGCTCATGAAGTCTGGCAACTCGTGGTGCATCTTCACGTCAACCGGCTTGGGGTACGCGGCTGTGTGGCAGAAGGACTGCATCACCAGGTCAGCACTAAAGCCCAGGCAGGCCAGGTCTTTCAGTTCGTCGCGCGTCATGGGGCCGGTGGTGTCCTGTGAGCCGACAGATGTCATTTTGGGTTCGCAATAGGTACCGGGGCGTACGCCCTGGCCTTCTGGCAAACCGACGGCGCGACCGACCATTTTTTGCGCCAGGGTAAAACCACGGCCGTTATCGAGTGGGTCTTGCGGCAGGCGGAACTGGGTCGATGCGGGCAGGCCCAATGCAAAGCGCGCCTTGGCCGTCAAGCCACGGCCAACGATCAATGGAATGCGGCCACCGGCGCGCACTTCGTCAAACAGCACATCGCTTTTCAATTTAAATTCGGCAATCACCTTGCCATCTTTCAGTGCCTTGCCGTCGTAGGGGCGCAGCTCAATCACGTCGCCCATTTGCATGTCGCTCACGTCGAGTTCAATCGGCAATGCGCCCGAGTCTTCCATGGTGTTGTAGAAAATCGGCGCAATTTTGGAGCCTAGGCACACACCGCCAAAACGCTTGTTGGGCACAAACGGAATGTCTTGCCCCGTGAACCACAGCACCGAGTTGGTGGCTGACTTGCGTGACGAACCTGTGCCCACCACGTCGCCCACATAGGCGACCAGATGGCCTTTGGCTTTGAGCGAATCGATGAACTTGACCGGACCGCGCTTGCCTTCTTCCTCGGGGGTGATTCCAGGACGCGGGTTTTTGTGCATGGCCAGCGCATGCAATGGAATGTCGGGGCGGCTCCAGGCGTCAGGGGCGGGCGACAGATCGTCGGTGTTGATCTCGCCTGCGACTTTGAAAACCGTCAGTGTGATGGCCTGGGGCACTTCAGGACGGCTGGTAAACCATTCGGCATTGGCCCAGCTTTGCATCACGGCCTTGGCGAAGGTGTTGCCCTTGTCGGCTTTTTCTTTCACGTCATGGAACTGGTCAAACATGAGCAGCGTGTTTTTCAAACCCGCAGCGGCTTGCGTGGCCACGCTGGCTTCCGCATCGTCGAGCAATGCAATCATGGGGCTGATGTTGTAACCGCCCAGCATGGTGCCCAGCAATTGCGCGGCGTGCTCGCGTGAGATCAACGCGCACTTCTCCGTGCCATGGGCCACTGCAGCCAGGTAGCTGGCTTTGACCTTGGCGGCGTTGTCAACACCAGCGGGCACGCGGTGGGTGATCAGCTCGACCAGAAATGCTTCTTCGCCTTTGGGCGGGCTTTTCAGGAGCTCAATGACTTCAGCGGTTTGCGCGGCGGTGAGCGGCAGCGCAGGAATGCCAAGTACCGAACGCTCGGCAACGTGGTTGCGGTAAGTTTGCAAAAAAATGGACGGTGTGGCGGCTGACATGCTGACTTCTCCTGTGGTCAAAAACAAATGAAATAAAAATTATTTTGCAGCTGATGCTGGGGCAGATACGGGTAAGGCAGCCGAGGCCGCAGGCTTGGGTGCGTCTAGGACGCTGACGGGCGGGTTCAGCTTTATCGCCTCAGCCACAGCCACTTGCGCGGGGCTCATGCACTCGTCTGCAAGACGCGTGCCCAGCTTTTGATTCATCAGCATGGATTTGTTGCCCAGCTGCAACCACACGGCGCCCGCCTTGCGGTCTTCGAGGCGGACGGTACCAGTGGTGGTGGGCACGGGAAACATGCGGTACTTGAAGTTTTTACCTTCCACGTCAAAATACCCAGGCGTTTTCTTTTCAGCCGTCAACGTGATGAAAGCACCCAGCTCGCAGGGAAGCCTGCCAATGTGTACACGTTCTGCAATGGCGATTTCTTCGGGGGTTAACGCGGCTTCTGCGGCTTCAATACCCGCAGCTACATTTTTAGCGGTGCTTTTAAGCTCTGTACGGCTGGCACTGTCTGCTGGTTTCTTTTTGGCAACTGCAGTGGCTGCAGGCTTGGCTGCTGGTTTGGCATCTGGGCTCGTCTGTGCAAAGGCAGGAGCTGCCGTCACGCATACAAATGCAACGCTGAGAATGGTGGCAAGGATGGTTTTCATGCTACTTTCAAAATGGGTTAAAACTCATTGCAGAGCGGGGTTGAAATAGGTTTGTGCATCAAGCGGCAATGTGCGCCCCGTCTGGTGCGCACGCTCAAGCACCTGCCAGAAGTACCGGTAACTGGCGCGGTCATGCAATTTACCGTCAAAACTGATGGGAGCCCAATCGTTTCGGGCGGCAGCAGCTATTATTTTTGTAGCGTCTTCAATCTCGCCTTCCGTCGGCGCGAAGGCCGACAAAATTGGGCGAATCTGGTTCGGGTGAATGCTCCACATGCGGGTGTAGCCAAACTCGTGAAACGCCCTGCGTGCAGCCGTCGTCATCGCGGCCACATCATTGAACTCTGTCACCACGCAATGCGACGGCGTTTTGCTGTTGGCGTGGCAGGCAGAGGCTATCTCCAGCTTGGCGCGCACCACCAGCGGGTGGCTGAACTGCCCTTGACTGGACATGCCATGCGCAGGTATCGCCCCACCGTGACTGGACACAAAATCCATCAGGCCAAAGCTCAGCGACTGCACACGCGGGTGCGCGGCGATGTCAAACGCACGTTGCACAGCCGCAGGCGATTCAATCAAAACGTGTATTGGCAAGTGCCCGGCATGGGCGTCGTTCAGGGCTTTTTCAATCCGCATCACGTCGTCCACCGACTCAACTTTAGGCACCATGATGTGGCAGAGACGGTCGCCTACCTTGCCAGCAATGGTGGCAAGGTCGGCTTCGAACGCGGGGTGATCGACCGGGTGGACACGCACTGCGACACGGGCTTTGTTGGCAGCCAGCGCAACCAGTGCCACCACCATGGCCGCATGGTCAGCTTCGCCGCCCACGGGTGCGCCGTCTTCGCAGTCCAGCGTCACATCAAACACGCAGGCGCCGAACTCTTCACACATCTCGGCCTGTAGTTGCAGGCTTTTGCGCATCCGCGCCTCCACGCCGCTGTAGTGGTCGCAAACCGGTAAAAAACCAGTCGCAGCCTGAGCGCCGAGGAGTACCTCTCTGGGGTGAGACATTACAGGAGGTGTTTGACGCCGTCTTGCTCGCCTTGCAGCTCTGCCAGGGTTTTGTTGATGCAGGTCTGGCTGAATTCATCAATCGCCAAGCCTTCAACCAGTTTGTACTCGCCACCTTCGCAGGTCACGGGGAAACCGAACATGGTGTCTTTCGGAATTCCGTATTGGCCGTCGGAGGCAATCCCCATCGTGACCCATTTCCCATTCGTACCCAGCGCCCAGTCGCGCATGTGGTCAATGGCGGCGTTGGCAGCTGATGCCGCTGATGACACGCCGCGTGCTTCAAT
>JANOWR010000124.1:0-9074 GCA_031417995.1 Polaromonas sp.
CGTTCGTTTGAGCCGAGGTGTTTGTTCATGTGTTGCTAACTTTGACTGTGGTAGGTCGGTAAATCCTCGCAGCGAATGCCGCTTCGGCTCACCTTCCCACACTATAAAAGTCGCAACTCGTAGTTGAATCTGTCTTGGGCTAGAAGCCAATTTTTTTCCTAAAAAACGCCTTTCAGGCGTTTTTTTTTCGAACTTTATTCGCTAGCCGCGTCTTGCCCGTCATCGCCATCCAGCTGCTTCATGTTGTCCAGCAGTTTCAGCAGGTAGTGCAGCGTGTGGGTCAGGTCGTTAGTGGAAAACCCATCGAGTGCTTGCTCGTAGTACTGATGAATTTTTGGCAGCGCATGCTCGTTCCACACCACGCGGCCCGTGTCGGTCATCGTCACCAGCCGTGACCGGCGGTCGCGTCCGTCGGGCGCGGTACCGATGTGCCCATCGCGCTCCATTCGGCTGATCAGGCCTGACAGGTTCTGGCGGCTCACCATCAGGTAGCGGGCCAGGTCACCCAGGCTCATGCCGCCCTCAGCCTCTGGCCGTGACAAAGCGCCCAGTACCGCCCACTGCTGCGTCGTCAACCCTTCCGCTTCCACAGCACGTGTGCCCGTTTTATGCAACATATTGGCGCATTGATACAAGCGAAAAAACAAACGATTAGCTAAGTCTGTACGGATCGAAGTGGCATTTCTATTGGGGTAAACCATAGTATTTTTTCATGGATTAAGGTTGACACAAGATTTTTTAAAATCTAAACTACGACAATACATTGCTATAAAATTATGGCAACAGGTTGGTGTAAATCAGATATCAATCAGGCAAGCATACCAAGCTCAACAGACCAAGGAGTCAAGCGTGAATAAACTGGAAAACAAGACCATCATCGTGACTGGTGGGGGTGGCGGTATCGGCGGCGCGGCGTGCCGCAGGCTCGCACTTGAAGGCGCAAAAGTCGCTGTTTTTGACATGAATCTGGAATCAGCGCAACGCGTGGCCTCAAGCATCCAGTCTTCCGGCGGTGTTGCGACGGCCTACAAGTGCGACATCACCAACCGCGCTGATGTCGACTTGGCGGTGGCAGCTGCTGAAGCACAACTGGGCCCTATTGATGTGCTTATCAACAATGCGGGTTGGGATGTGTTCAAGCCTTTCACCAAGACCGTCCCCGCCGAGTGGGACAAACTGATCGCCATCAACCTGACAGGCGCCCTGCATATGCATCACGCGGTGCTACCGGGTATGGCAGCGCGCAAGCGCGGCCGCATTGTGAACATTTCGTCAGATGCGGCGCGTACTGGTTCGTCTGGCGAAGCCGTCTATGCAGCCTGCAAGGGTGGGCTGGTGGCATTCAGCAAGACGATTGCCAGAGAGCATGCACGCCACGGCATCACGGTCAACGTAGTGTGCCCTGGCCCAACGGACACAGCTCTTTTTGCTGACTACAAAGAAGGCGCTGGCAATCCTGAAAAACTGATGGAAGCCTTCACACGCGCTATTCCGCTAGGCCGCATCGGCCAGCCCGAAGACCTGGTGGGTGCGATTGCATTTTTTGCCAGCGACGATTCGAGTTACATCACCGGCCAGGTCATCAGCGTCTCCGGCGGTCTAACCATGAACGGTTGATCACAAAATACTTTAGCCAAAAAATCAAAGGAAAACACCATGACTTTCGAAGACATCCTGTACGAAGTACGCAACGGCGTGGCGTGGATCACCATTAACCGGCCAAACAAGATGAATGCGTTTCGTGGAACAACTTGCGACGAAATCATCAAGGCACTGAACAAGGCCGGTTATGACCGCAGCATCGGTTGCATCGTGCTGGCTGGCGCAGGCGAAAAAGCTTTTTGCACCGGCGGCGACCAATCTGCACACGACGGCAACTACGACGGGCGCGGCACCATTGGCCTGCCGATGGAAGAGCTTCACGATGCCATTCGCAATGTGCCCAAGCCAGTGATTGCTCGCGTGCAGGGTTTTGCGATTGGTGGCGGCAATGTGCTGTGCACGATTTGCGACTTGACGATTTGCTCTGAGAAAGCCATCTTCGGCCAAGTAGGGCCCAAGATGGGTTCAGTCGACCCGGGCTACGGCACGGCATTTCTGGCCCGCGTGGTGGGCGAGAAAAAAGCGCGTGAGATTTGGTACTTGAACAAGCGCTACAGCGGCCAAGAGGCTGTAGCTATGGGGTTGGCAAATATTTGCGTGCCACCTGAGCAGCTCGATGCCACCGTGCAGGAATGGGCCGAAACCATCTGCGAGCGCAGCCCCACCGCCATTGCCATTGCCAAGCGCAGCTTCAACATGGACACCGCGCACCAGGCCGGTATTGCGGGCATGGGCATGTATGCGCTCAAGCTGTATTACGACACCGAGGAGTCGCGTGAAGGCGTTAATGCGCTCAAAGAAAAGCGCAAGCCTGAATTTCGCAAGTACGCCAAGTAAGTCGCGAAGTACATCTAAGGCGTGTTGCGATGAACCCGAATCCCTACATCAACGAAGACCTTCAAGCGCTGGCGGAAACCGCTCGGCGCTTTGCCGACGAGCGTGTCAAGCCCGGGTTTTTGGCGCGTGACAAGACGCGTGTGCTGGACCGCACCCTGCTGCGCGAGATGGGTGAACTCGGCTTTATCTGCCCTGAGCTGCCTGAGAAGTTCGGCGGCTTGGGCATGGGCTGCTTGGCTGCGGGCGTGATTCATGAAGAGATTGCCAGAGCCGATCTCAGTTTTTCGTATGTGAATTTGCTGGCCTCGCTGAACAGCCAGATCCTGGCGGATTACGGTGCACCTGAAATCGTTGGCCCGTGGCTGAAAAAAATCGTTCAAGGTGAAGCGATTTGCGCGATTGCGTTGACAGAGCCTAGCGGCGGATCAGACGCCGCCAACTTGCGCTTGCGCATAGAGTGCGACGGTGATTTTTACGTCATCAACGGTGAAAAAACATCCATCTCCGCAGCCGATCAGGCCGACATCACAGTGGTGTTTGGCCGCACCGGAAAACCCGAAGATGGTGCTCACGGTGTGACAGCGCTGTTGGTGCCGATGGATTTGCCAGGACTGAGCACCAACCGCTTTGACTGCCATGGCCAGCGGGCTATTGGTCGCGGATCCATCTTTTTTGAAAACGTACGCGTGCCCGTCAGCCACCGGCTGGGTGACGAGAACAAGGGCTTTGTGCAGGTCATGCACGGCTTTGACTTTTCAAGGTCGCTGATCGGCCTGCAAGTTCTGGCTGTGGCTCGTGTTGCTTTGGAAGAGACCTGGGAATACATCACCCAGCGCCAGGCTTTCGGCCAGCCACTGTCGGCTTTTCAGGGGGTGACACATCCGCTGGCGCAGTTTGACACCGAAGTCGAAGGCGCTCGCCTGTTGTGCCTGCAAGGTCTGTGGTTAAAAGACAAAGGCCTGCCGCACACGGCCGAAGCGGGCATGGCCAAGTGGTGGGGCCCCAAGCTGGCCTATGACGTCATTCACCAGTGCCTGCTGTGCTTTGGCCATGGCGGCTATGACCACGGCCTGATGGAGCAGCGCCTGCGTGATGTGCTGGGTTTTCAGATTGGCGATGGCACGGCACAAATCATGAAGACCGTCATTGCGCGCGTGCGGGCTGGGCGCAAGTTCGTACCCGCCTAAATACAAAAAGGAGACAACGCCATGGAATTCGATGCCGTACTGATCGCACCACGCCGTGCGCAAGCCGTAGCCCAAGGCTTCTGGCGCGACCGCACCATCAATGATGAGCTGGACGCCTGCGTGGCCAATTGCCCTGACAAAGTGGCGTTAACCGCCGTGCAGGCTGAAACGGGCGTGACTACCCGTTTCACCTACTGCGAACTGGCCGCCATGGCCGACCGCGTTGCAGTGGGCCTGACCCGCCTGGGCGTGGGCCGCAATGACATCGTCGCTTGCCAGTTGCCGAACTGGTGGCAGTTCACGGTGGTCTACCTGGCGTGTTCGCGCATCGGTGCAGTGATGAACCCGCTGATGCACATTTTTCGCGAGCGTGAACTGTCGTTCATGCTCAAGCACGGCGAGGCCAAAGTGTTGATCGTACCCAAGGTGTTTCGCGGTTTTGACTTTGAGCAGATGGCCACCGCCCTGCAGCCCAGCTTACCGCATCTCCAGCACATCGTCACCGTCAATGGCACGGGGGCCAACAGTTTTGAAGCCTTGCTGAGTGACCCAGCTTGGGAAAACGATGCGGATGCCAAGGGCATCCTGACGCGCCACCGTCCCGGCCCCGACGATGTCACCCAGATCATCTACACATCAGGCACCACAGGCGAGCCCAAGGGTGTGATGCATACGGCCAACACAGTGATGGCCAACATCGTTCCTTATGCACAGCGTCTACAGCTTGATGCCAAAGACGTGGTGCTGATGGCCTCGCCCATGGCGCACCAGACGGGCTTCATGTACGGCCTGATGATGCCGATCATGCTCAAAGCCAGTGCCGTGATCCTTGATATATGGGAGCCGCTCAAGGCGATTGATTTGATTCGTGCTGAAAAGTGCACCTTCACCATGGCGTCCACTCCTTTCCTGTCTGACCTGGCCAAGAATGTAGCCGAGTCGGGCAAGAGCGTGCCCACGCTGGCCACTTTCTTGTGCGCCGGTGCGCCTATTCCTGGGCCGCTGGTCGAGCAAGCGCGCGCCGTGCTTGGCACAAAGATCGTATCGGCCTGGGGCATGACCGAAAACGGCGCCGTCACCTTGATCAAACCGGACGATGACGACGAACGCGCCTTCACCACCGATGGATGCCCGTTGCCTGGGGTAGAACTGAAAGTGATCGATGTGGACGGCGCAAACCTTGCGCCCGGCAAGGCTGGCAAGCTGCTGCTGCGCGCTTGTTCTAACTTTGGCGGCTATCTCAAGCGGCCGCACTTGAACGCCACCGATGTCGATGGCTGGTTTGATACTGGCGATTTGGCATTTATTGACGAACAAGGCTATGTCCGCATCACTGGCCGCAGCAAAGACGTGATCATTCGCGGCGGTGAAAACATACCGGTGGTTGAAATTGAGGCGCTGCTGTATCGCCATCCCGCCATTGCGATGGCGGCGATTGTGGCGTATCCCGACGAGCGATTGGGGGAGCGCGCTTGCGCCTTCGTTGTGCTCAAGCTTGAGCACAGCATCGACCTGCCAGCCATTGTTGAGTTTATGAAGTCCCAAAAAGTGGCGGTGCAATACATCCCTGAGCGACTGATCGTGCGCGACGCGATGCCGTGTACGCCTTCCGGAAAAATTCAGAAATTCAAATTGCGCGAAATGCTGCTGGCTGAATCCCTTTGAATTCACCTGAACCCTTTTATCTTTTATTTCCCCCCGCTGATTACCCACGACAACAACCTTAACTACTACCCACCAGGAGACAAAACCATGTTCAACTCAAAGCCATCCTTCCTGCGTCGCCGCATGATTCAGGTCGCCGCAGCCACCTTGTGCGGTCTAGCCGTTCTAGGCACTGCGCAAGCGCAAGCCTGGCCAGCCAAGCCCATCCGGATCGTCGTCGGCTTCGCCCCAGGAGGAACGACCGATGTGATGGCGCGCGTGATGGCCCAGTCGCTCAGCGAGGCGCTGGGCCAGCCTGTCGTGGTTGACAACAAGCCCGGTGCCAGCGGCAACATTGCCGCCGCTGAAGTCATTCGCGCTGCGGCTGATGGCTACACCTTCCTGCTTGCCCCGACGTCTTTCGAGACCGCTAATCCTTTCCTGTTCAAACAGACCATCGTCCCCGCCAAGGACTTGACGCCAGTAGCTGGTGTGGGCCGTAGCCAGATGTACCTGGTGGTCAAGCCTGAGTCCACCTTCAAGGACGCGAAAGAATTGGTTGCCTATGCGCGGTCAAATCCCGGCAAGTTGTCTTACAGCTCTGCCGGCGCTGGCACGCCACCGCACCTGGCTGGCGAACTGTTTAAAAACGTCACGGGTGTGTTCGCAACGCACATTCCCTATCGGGGCGCTGCACCGGCACTGCAAGATGTACTGGCTAACCAGGCGGACTATGTGTTTGATCCGGGTATTGCGTTCCCGCATGTGCGTGCTGGCAAGGTGCGCATGCTGGCCGTGGCTGGTGCCAAGCGGTCTGCATTCTTCCCGGACGTGCCGACGCTGGCTGAACTGGGCTTTAAAGGTGCAGAGCTGGACATCTGGTTTGGTATGTGGGCGCCTAACGGGGTTCCTGCAGATGTGATGACGCGCATGACAAGGGAAATCGCCAAAGCGATGAGCCTGCCCAATACCAAGACGCGTTATGAAGCGGCTGGCGCCGAACCCATCGGCCTGGGCAATCCGGAATTCCGTGAGCTGCTGACCAGCGAAGCAAAGTTGCTGTCTGGGCTCATTACAAAGGCCAAGATCAGCACTGACTGACAGGTGCTGCGCCCTGCTGCATCATGAATGAACAAATAGTCCTCGTGAACACACTCGACCGGGTGGGCCTTATCACGCTCAACCGGCCGGATCAGCTCAATGCTCTCAACGATGCATTGATGGATCAGTTGGGTTTGGCACTGCTGGCTTTCGAGGCCGATGCTGGCATCGGTGCCATCGTCATCACCGGTAGCGCCAAGGCGTTTGCCGCAGGCGCTGACATTGAGGTCATGGCTGACTGGTCGTTTATGGATGTTTATCAAGGCGCGTTCATCACCCGCAATTGGGAAACCATCCGCCAGGTGCGCAAGCCTGTGCTGGCCGCGGTGGCAGGGTTTGTTATGGGCGGGGGTTGCGAGCTGGCGCTGGCTTGCGACATCATTGTTGCAGCTGAATCAGCGAAGTTTGCGTTGCCCGAGATTAAGCTCGCCATGCTGCCCGGCGCTGGCGGCACGCAGCGCCTGCCGCGCGCCATCGGCAAAGCCAAGGCGATGGACATGTGCTTGTCTGCCCGTATGCTCGACGCGCAAGAGGCTGATCGTTATGGACTGGTCTCGCGGGTTGTGCCTGACGCTGAATTGCTGGACCAGACCATGACGCTGGCCAAGAAAATTGCCGGCTTTTCGCTACCCGCACTCATGGCTATCAAATCGTCAGTCAACCGTGCCTGGGAAAGCCCGCTCAGCGAGGGCATTGTGTTCGAGCGCCACGCGCTGTACGAGCGCTTTGCCAGCGTTGATGCCCACGAAGGCATGCACGCCTTCCTGGATAAGCGCACACCCGAATTCCAACACCGCTGACCTGCAGAACAAATCCACCATGGCTCTTGATACCGAATCCTTTGAACTCTTGTTAGCGGTCGTCCAGCGCTTTGTGCTTGAGCGCTTGGTACCAGCGGAAAACCACCTCGAAGAATACGACGAGGTGCCAGCCGACATCATTGAAGATATGAAGGAGATGGGCCTGTTCGGCCTGACTGTGCCCGAGGAATACGGCGGCATTGGCTTGTCAGTCGCGCAGGAGGTGCTGGTCAACTATGAACTGGGCCGCACTGCTGCGGCTTTTCGTTCGGTGTTCGGCACCAACATCGGCATTGGCTCGCAGGGTATCTTGATGGACGGTACGCTCGAACAAAAAGCTGAGTACTTGCCCAAGGTGGCCAGCGGCGAGCTGATCATGTCATTTGCCCTGACCGAGCCGGATGCGGGCACCGATGCCGCTTCGCTCAAAACCCGAGCCGAGTTGGATGGCAACCACTATGTGCTCAACGGTACCAAGCGCTACATCACCAACGCACCGCGCGCGGGTGCCTTCACGCTGATGGCGCGTACGGGTGGGCTTGGCGCTGGCGGCGTTTCGTCCTTCATTGTTGATGCCAACACACCCGGCCTCAAGCTTGGCAAGAACGACAAGAAGATGGGCCAGCGCGGCACCAAGACCTGCGACGTGATTCTGGAAAACGTTCGCGTGCCCGCAGCCAACGTCATCGGCGGCGTGCCGGGGCAGGGCTTCAAGACAGCGATGAAGGTGCTGGATCGGGGTCGCCTCAATATCTCTGCGGTCTCGTGTGGTTTGGCCTCGCGCATCATCGACGAATCACGCCGCTACGCGCGTGAGCGCAAGCAGTTTGGTAAAGCGATTGGCGAGTTTCAATTGATTCAAGCCATGTTGGCCGACAGCCAGGCTGAGCTACTGGCGGGCTGGGCACTGGTGCAAGACGTGGCACTGCGCTTTGACGCCAAGCCCGCCCATCTGTCAGATCTAGACATTTCCATGCGTGTGTCTTGCGCCAAACTGTTTGCGACTGAAATGGTCGGGCGTGTGGCTGACCGTGGCGTGCAAATTCATGGTGGCGCGGGCTACATTAACGAATACCCAGTCGAACGCTTTTACCGCGATGCCCGCTTGCTGCGCCTGTATGAAGGCACCACGCAGGTTCAACAACTCATCATTGGCCGCGAGCTTTTACGCGCGGATTAGACGATCACTAGCGCCCCATTCAACATTTAACGAGTTCACCTCATGGCAACACCATCCACCAAAAACACCTTCGATTGGGAAGATCCCTTTCGCCTCAGCGCTCAGCTCACAGATGACGAGCGCCAGGTGCAAGACGCAGCTAAAGCCTACTGCCAAGAAAAACTACAGCCCCGCGTGACCGAGGCTTTCCGCCAAGGCAGCACCGACGTGGCTATCTTTCGTGAAATGGGTGAGCTGGGTCTGCTCGGCGTCACCATCCCCGAGCAGTACGGCGGCAGCGCCCTGAACTACGTCTGCTACGGCCTGGTCGCGCGTGAAGTCGAACGCGTTGATTCTGGCTACCGAAGCATGATGAGTGTGCAGAGCTCACTGGTGATGGTGCCGATCAATGACTTTGGTACCGAGACCCAAAAGCAAAAGTACTTGCCCAAGCTTGCGCGTGGCGAGTGGGTCGGCTGCTTCGGCCTGACCGAGCCCAATCACGGCAGTGATGCTGGCGGCATGGTCACTCGCGCCAAGGCTGTGCCCGGCGGTTACTCCCTCAGTGGTGCCAAGATGTGGATCACCAACAGCCCGATTGCAACGTATTTGTGGTCTGGGCCAAGGACGACGGTGGGCAGATACGTGGTTTTATTTTAGAAAAAGGCTGGAAGGGCTTGAGCGCGCCCGCTATTCACAGCAAGGTCGGTTTGCGCGCCAGCATCACCGGTGAAATCGTCATGA
>JANOWR010000125.1:0-2007 GCA_031417995.1 Polaromonas sp.
GCCACAGCGGCCGACATGCGGCCCATGGCGGCCATTTTTTCAACGCGCACCCGGGCTTCCATTTCACGCAGATCTTCCAGAAACATCACGCACAGCGCCTCGTGGTCGCTACCATGCGCTGCTGCCAGCCTGGTACGCACATGCAACCGCCTGGCGTTGCGGCCCAGAAATGCAAGACTCACGTCGTCCTCTTGGGGGGCCCCGCTGGCAAAGGTCAACTGCATGAGCTCTGTCAAAGGTTGCCAGGCAGTTTCAGTGGCCAGCACAAAAGGCGCTGCGCGCTGCGCATCGTGCGTTGCCAGCAGGCGTCTGGAGGCCGGATTGGCCGAGCGCACCACACCGTTTGCGTCGATCACCAACACGCCGTCGGTCAGTGTTTCAATGACCAGTTCATTGACTTGTGTTTGTATGCGCGCCACCGATTGGTTGTTGGTGGCGCGCTGCTCTTCACGGGCCAGCCGCAAGGCGAGCTGGTTGGCCAGCAGGGCCACCGCAAAAAAGCCCGAACTGCTCAGGCCAGATTGCAAAAACCGCGAGGTGTGCTCGCCGCTCGATTGAAGCGAAAACCACCAAGCATCCATCAGCAGCAGCAATGTCACGCTGGCGGCCGTACCGAGGGCCAGCAAAATCGGCCCCAGCACCGATGCCAGCAGGACTGGCAAGGCAAACAAAGGCGTGTAGTTGACGCCACCTGACTGTAAAAAATTAAGCGCCGAGAACACCACCACATCGACCCCGATGGTAGAAACCCATTGCGCATCAAAGGTGCTGCCCGGCGGTTTGGGTCTGGCCCACAAGCGCACGCCCAGCGTAGCGCACAGGTAGGCAATACAGACGGCAACAGACCAGCCGTTGTTGACATTGCCCATGGCGTAAATGGCGGCCTGCAGCACCACCAGCACACTGGCAATGGTGACCCGCGCCGTCATGAAGGCGCGCCACAAGCGGCTAAACGAGCCCAGTTCGGGCTCTGCTTCCCACGCCCCAAACCTGCTCTCTAAAGGCCCCAGCCAAGAGTTTGAAGCATCTGACACGTCAGTTGCCTGCTTGCTGCCTGTGGGCAGCGGAGCAATACATGCCGCCCGGTCCTGGCAAGGCCTCAGAGCGCGGCAAATGCACATGGCACACACCACAGGCCACTATTTCTGTAGCCGGTTTTGAAGGCTGGGGTGCAGGCGCAGCAGAACGGCTTACGCCCGCGCGCCTGTTGCTGCGCCAAAGCCACAGAACGACGAGAGCCAGACCAATCACAAGAACGTATTTCATACCCGTTTTAAAACGACTTCAAGCACAAACCGGGAGCCCACATAGCCCAGCAACAACAGCCCGGTGCCCAGGTATAACACCCGCACCGCCTTCAAGCCGCGCAAGCCCAGTCGCGCGCGTCCTATCAACAGCCCGGCAAAGGTCAGCCAGGCGAGTACGGAGAAAACGGTTTTGTGGTTCCACTTCCAGGCCAGGCCCGGCCCGTACAGCTGCTCGGCAAACAGCCAGCCCACCAGCAGTGTGGCCGACAGCAGCACAAAGCCAGCCTCAACAAAACGAAAGGTCAGACGCTCCAGCGTCATGAGCGGCACGCCTGCGTAGTTTTGCGCGGCCACACGCATGGCACGTTCGGAGCGGCGCATCAGCCAGCCATGCACCACTGCCGCCGCAAACAGGCCATACGATGCAATACCCAGCGCCCAGTGCAGGGGCAGCCAGACAGACGCGACTTTCAGGTAAGTAGACCCCGGAAAAACAATCGGCAGCGCCACCGCGATGCTGCCCAGCCCCGCCAGCGCCCAATGCGCCTGGAGCTGCGGGAACAACCGGCTTTCAATGGCATACACCGCCAGCACCAGCCAGACGGTCATTGACAACGCAGGCGCAAACCCAAAGCGGGGCGGCTCTCCCAGCAAGCCTTCGGCCAGCGCCACACCATGCAAAACCCACGCCGCAAGCAACATGAGGCGCATGGTTTTTGTGCTCAAGCGCTGCTTGCCAAGCGCGATCACGCCATAGCTC
>JANOWR010000126.1:0-12119 GCA_031417995.1 Polaromonas sp.
CAAAAAACCAAGTAAAACTGTGCTGCTCAACGTTAATTGGGTTACACCGGCACGGCGGTAGTGGTTTTGATCCGGTCAAGCACAAAGCTGGTTTTGCAGTCTTGCACGCTGGGGTGTTTGAGCAGCGTATCCATCACAAAGCGGCTGTAATGCGCCATGTTTTCTACCACCACGCGCAAAAAGTAGTCCATGTCTCCTGTCAATGCCACGCATTCAACCACCTCGGGCCAGGCTTGTACGCTGGCGCGAAAGATGTCCATCGGGTTGCGCTTGTGGCTCTCGGTGTGCTTTTCCAGCCGCACATTCAGGTGCGCCGTCAGGCTCAGGCCGACTTTTTCTGGCTTGACGAGGGCTACATAGCGGTCAATCACGCCCGACTCTTCAAGCCGCTTGACGCGCCTCAGCACCGCGCTGGGTGACAGGCTGACCTGCTCGGCCAACTGGTCATAGGTGGCGCGGCCGTCTGCCTGCAAACTGCGCAGAATTTGTCGATCAAGCTTGTCTAATGTTTTCATCGCTGTTATTTTGCAGGATTACTGTGTTTAATTCAATCTGTACGCCAATAACGCATGAATATTGACTCGCCTCGCTCGTACAGTCAGTCATACTATTTGGAGACGCTCATGAACGCACCCCTGTCCTTTGAATCCGGCGCGGCCTGGCCCAACCCCATGGGCACCGATGGTTTTGAATTCATTGAATACGCCGCGCCCGACCCGCAGGCCATGGGCGCAGTGTTTGAACGCATGGGCTTTACGCCGATTGCCAGACACCGCCACAAAAACGTGCTGCTGTACCGTCAGGGTGGCATCAACTTCATCATCAACGCCGAGCCTGACTCGTTTGCCCAGCGCTTTGCGCGCCAGCACGGCCCCAGCGTGTGCGCCATTGCCTTCCGGGTGCAAGACGCCAAGGCGGCGTATGAACGCGCCATTTCGCTGGGTGCCTGGGGTTACGCTGACACGGCCGGGCCAGGCGAGCTGAACATTCCGGCCATCAAGGGGATTGGCGATTCGATCATTTACTTCATTGACAAATGGCGCGGCAAGGGCGGCGCGCTGCCGGGCGATATTGGCAACATTGGTTTTTACGACGTGGACTTTGAGCCTCTTAAAGGTATCACCGCCGACGCTTTGAATCCGCAAGGCCACGGCCTGACCTATATCGACCACCTGACCCACAACGTGCACCGGGGCCGTATGGACGAATGGGCTGGCTTTTACGAGCGGCTGTTCAACTTTCGCGAAGTACGTTACTTTGACATTGAATGCCAGGTCACGGGTGTGAAAAGCAAGGCCATGACCAGCCCGTGCGGCAAAATCCGCATCCCCATCAACGAAGAAGGCAATGAGAAAGCCGGGCAAATTCAGGAGTACCTGGACAAATACCAGGGCGAAGGCATTCAGCACATCGCCATGGGCAGCAATGACTTGATGGCCACGGTGGACATGATGCGCGGCAAAGGCGTGAAGCTGCTCGACACCATCGACACCTACTACGAGCTGATCGACAAGCGCATTCCCGGTCATGGCGAAAACGTGGCCGAGCTGCAAAAGCGCAAGGTGCTGGTGGACGGCAAAAAAGGCGCGCTGCTGCTGCAAATCTTCAGCGAGAACCAGCTCGGGCCGATCTTTTTTGAGTTCATTCAGCGCAAAGGTGATGATGGCTTTGGCGAGGGAAATTTCAAGGCGCTGTTTGAAAGCATCGAATTGGATCAAATGCGGCGCGGCGTTTTGACGGCATGATGGCGCATGGCGATTGAACCTGTTGTTTATGGCGGTAGCAATCGCCCACCGCGCGGCGATTATTCTCGCGATGGCGCTGTTCAGGCCGACTACACCTGCCCGCAAAACTACGCCGCCTACACCGAGGCAGACCACGAGACCTATCGCCGCTTGTATGAGCGGCAGTCAGCGCTACTGCCCGGCCTGGCCTGTGACGAGTTCATCGCCGCCCTGCCGTCACTCGGCGCGTCCACCCGCATCCCGCACTTTAACGACATCAATGAGCGGCTGGTAAAAGCCACTGGCTGGCGCTTGGTGGCCGTGCCAGGGCTGATACCTGAAGTGCCGTTTTTTACCTTGCTGGCCAACCGCCAGTTCCCGGTGACCGACTGGATTCGCAAGCCCGAAGAGTTTGACTACATCGTCGAGCCCGATATTTTTCACGACCTGTTCGGCCATGTGCCGCTGCTGTTTGACCCGGTGTTTGCCGACCACATGCAGGCCTATGGTGCAGGCGGCCTGAAAGCGCATGGCCTGGGGGCGTGCGAGCAGTTGTCACGCCTGTACTGGTACACGATTGAGTTTGGCTTGATGCAGCAGTCAAACGGCTTGAGAGCCTACGGCGCAGGTATTTTGAGCTCGTCCGGTGAACTGGTACACGCCGTTAAAAGCACCGAGCCCAAGCGCATTGCACTCAACTTGCTGCGCTGCATGCGCACCCGCTACAACATCGACAGTTACCAGCAAACCTACTTTGTGATTGACAGTTTTCAGCAACTGTTTGACATGACAGCACCAGACTTTGCGCCGTTGTATGCGCAGTTGAAGGGTTTACCGGAGCTTGCGGCAAGTACACCGCAGCCAGAAGATATCTTTATCCAGCCTTGAGCAGCCTTGGGGTCGTGCCGCGAGGAAGGTTTGCGCTCAATTAAGGGGGTTAAATCGTCAGAGCAGGTCATTTTTTGAGTTTTCTCCTACAAAATGAGGAGGCAAAACTTTGTTACCTCTCTTACGATGTCCCAACTGATTGAATTACCTCACCACATGAGCCGAAGCAGCAAGGTGCTGCTGGTCATGGACGTGGTGGAGTCGGTCAGGCTCATGGAGCAGGACGAAGATGATTTTGTACGGCGGTGGCAACAACTGGTGCAGCACACTGAGCAGCAGATTTTGCCGCTGCATGGCGGGCGTATCGTCAAAAGCCTGGGTGATGGCCTGATGCTTGAATTTGCCAGCGCCCAAGGCTGCGCAAAGGCGGCGTTTGCCATGCAGCATTTCAGCCAGTTGGCCAACAATGGCTATGCCCCTGCGCAGCAACTGCACTTGCGCATGGGCGGGCACCTGGCTGAATTTGTCACTGACAAGCATGACATCTACGGCACGGGCGTTAACCTGACGGCGCGCTTTTGTACGCTGGCTGGGCCGAACGACATTGTGGTGTCTGCCGAGCTGCGCGACCAGATGGTGGCCGGGCTGGATGCAGACATTGAAGACATGGGTGAGTGCTACCTCAAGCATGTTGAAAAACCGATTCACGCTTACCGCATTGCTGCGCCTGGCCAGACACCCACCATTGCGGATCTTCCGCGTGACGACACCGAGCTGCGCCCCACCATTGCCGTGATTCCGTTTACCGCCCGCACTGCTGGCGACGGCGATGCGGTGCTGGGTGAAATACTCGCTGAAGAAATCATTGCCGCGCTGTCACGTTCACAAAACCTGAACGTCATCTCGCGCCTGTCCACCAGTGCGCTGCGTGGCCGCGACGCCAGCTTGCCCGACGTACAAAACCACCTGAAAGCCAGCTATGTGCTGTCAGGTGCCTACCGCGTATCGGGCAACCAATTGGTGCTGGTGACTGAATTGGTTGAGGCAGGCAGTGGCCGCGTCGTGTGGGGCGAAAGCCTGAAAAGCACAGTGCAGGAAGTGCTGCAAGGCGAGGACAAGATCACGGCTGAAGTCGTGTCGCAACTTGGCGCGCAAATTGTGCGTGCCGAGATGCAGCGCGCTACCAGCAGGCCGCTGCCGAATCTGGAAAGCTCAACACTGCTGATGGGTGCGATATCGCTGATGCACCGCTCCACCCGCAGTGAGTTTGACCGGGTACGCGACATGCTCGAGTACCTGATTGAGCGGCATCGCAGGCTGCCCACACCACGCGCATGGCTGGCCAAATGGCATGTGCTGCAAGTCACGCGGGGCCTGTCATTGGGCGGCAAGGACGAGACCAAACGTGCCTTGGAACAAACCCAGCGCGCACTGGATGTTGACCCCAGTTGCTCGCTGGCGCTGGCGATTGAAGGGTTTGTACATTGCCATATGTTGAAAGATTTGGATACCGCCGGACAGCGCTATGAGCTGGCATTGAATGCCAACCCCAACGACTCGCTGGCCTGGCTTTTTTCAGGGGTGCTAAGCGGCTTCAAGGGTGATGGTGCAAACGCCAAGATCGCTGCCGAAAAAGCACTTAACTTATCGCCACTTGACCCCATGCTGTATTTTTACCAGTCATTGGCCGCCTCTGCGGTGGTTGCATCCGGTGACTATGAAACCGCGATTGCTTTGGCGCGCGCTTCTTTGAAATCAAACAAATCTCACAGCTCAACTTATCGCGCCTTGACCATTGCCCTGAGCATGAACGGCCAAGTGGAAGAAGCCAAAGAAACAGCGCAACTGCTACTTGTCATTGAGCCCCATTTCAGTGTCAGCGACTTCCTCAGGCGCTCCCCCAGTCAACACTATCCTGTGGGCCAAATGTATGCACAAGCCTTGCGACGTGCAGGTGTTACAGAATAATTTTTAATTCACGACAAAGGAGAATCACATGAGCGGATTAGGTGGACTTGGCGGTTTAGGTGGCTTGGGAGGTCTCGGAGGGCTTGGAGGGCTTGGAGGGCTTGGTGGACTCGGAGGGCTTGGTGGGTTGGGGGGGCTGGTGCAGGCCCAGGGCTTTCCACAAAATCCGTATGTACTTACAGCGAGCCGCGACGCCACCATGGTGCCGCTGGACGAGAGTTCTTATCCGGTTGTTTTGCCAACTGTCGATGACCCGGCAGCCATGCAGCGCTGGGAACCGTGGGTTCGCGCCTATGTCAGTCAGACCGCCCTGCTGGAGCCTTTAAGCTTTGCAAAGACTGGCCCCAACGGTGCGGGCATCTGGCATGTAGAAACGCAAGTGGGCACGCCGCCCAACGCCCCGCCTGCATTGACAACCACGCCCAAACCGCTGGCGATGCTGAATCGGCCTACCGTGGATGCCTTTAAAAACCAGGTCAAAAAAGTGTTGTCGTGGGCCGACTTGCGCGAAGAGCGTGCGGCTGAAATCGTGGCGCAGCTTGACCCGCAATTTGCGTTTTGGGGCTCGGTGGTTTACCTGCACCCCTCGCGTACACCGCGCACGCTGGAGTTGATGAACATTGCGCTGCTGCTGGCCGTGAATGTGGAGATGCAGTTCAAACACGCGCTGGCCTGCTGGCGGCCTGTTGAGTATTCAGCGCAAGTTCAACCCCTCATCACCACACCGGGCCATGGCTGTCTGCCAAGTGGGCATTCCACCCAAGCCTACATCGTGGCGACCGTGTTGCAAAGCCTGCTGGGCTTGCCTGATGCGCACCCGATCAGCATTCAATTGCAACGCCAGTCTGCGCGCATTGCGACCAACCGCGTGGTGGCCGGTGTGCATTTCCCGGCAGACAGCATTGCCGGGCGCTTGCTGGGCGACACACTGGGCGAATATTTTGTGGCGCGCTGCAAAACCAGCGCGCAGTGGACACCGCGCTTTTTTGACGGCACGGTGATGACGGGCAACGAAGAGCTGATGCCGCCCACCCAGCCACTAGACGGCCCGAATGCGCCTGACTTTTACAAGCCCTTTGGTGCCAATGGCTCGGCCAGCGCCTCGGGCATTTTGAAATACATGTGGGACAAAGCGGAGGCCGAATGGAAGGATGTGAAATTCCAATGAGCTGGCAAGCCATTGCCCGTGGGGCTTACGTGAACTGGGCACCGCCTGACCCACTGAGCGGTACCGACCCCTACCTGCTGTGGGCCGACGGCTGCGGCTTTGCGCCATATGGCGGCTTGCCTGCCACCGGCAAGCTGGCAACGCTGATTGAGCTGAAACCCGGCAAAACTGTGAACGACCTGGTTGCCAACAGCGGTGGCGGTGTGGTGTTGGCAGACGTTCCCGGCCCGTACCGGGGCCCAGCCGGGCCACAGGCAAAGTTCATCACGGCCTGGCCCACCGCAGAGTTTTTCAAACGCCTGAAAACCTCCCTTGCGCCCATCGTGGCTCGGGCTGAAATCAGCCTGCCCGTGGTACCGCAGCGGCCCAAATACAAGCCGCCAGTTGCCCCGGTGTGCGGCCCTGCCATCAACCGCAGCATCAACCGCAAAACCGTACTGGGCGTGATCGACGATGGCTGTGCGTTTGCGCACTACCACCTGCAAAACTCCTTGGGCAATACCCGTGTGTGCGCCGTGTGGGACCAGCAGGACCAGGGCGCTTTTGTGACGCAAGGTCAAGTGCCCAGTGACTTTGGCCGTGGCCGTGAAGTCACTGGCGCGCAACTGCAAACCCTGATCAATTCATTCACGCAATTCAATGCGGTGGATGAAGATGCCTGCTACGCAACCGCCACCTATGACCGCCTGCAAAGAGCCGCCACACACGGCGCGCATGTGACAGACGTGCTGGCCGGCAGCATGCCTGTGGGTGCGCGTGTGACTGGCCCAGGCGGCGGCATGGTTCCACCAAGCTGGGCAAATGCCAACGACACCGCCGCCAGCGATGATGCAGGCCTGGTGTTTGTGCAGTTGCCACGTGCCTGTCTGCAAGACCCATCGGGCGCCTGGCTGGACTTGCATGTGCTGGACGCGCTGCGCTACATCCTGAGCTGTGCCGATGCACAAACGGAACAGATCGTCATCAATCTGAGCTTTGGCCCCCAGCGCGGCCCCAATGACGGCACCGCCATGTTTGAAAAGGCCCTCGAAGCTCTGGCGGTAGAGTTTCCGAAACTGACACTCACCACCGCTGCTGGCAACAGTTTTTCAGAACGTGGCCACGCCATTTTCACGCTCGCACCACAGGCCTCGCAAACACTGAACTGGCATGTGATGCCGGGCGATGAGACACCGACGTTTGTGCAACTGTGGTTGCCGCAGGGCGCAGCGCAAACACAGGTCAAGCTCACGCCTCCAGGCGGTGCTCCCAGCCCATGGATGGCACCCGGTGATGCGCAGGTCTGGCCCAGCGCCGCCAAGCCCGCTTGCGGCATCATTTACCCAGCCAGTACATCACGCGGCACGGTCGGTACGGTGGTGCTGATGGCTCTTGCGCCCTCCAGTTCCTACTTGCCACAAACTGCGCTGGCACCACATGGCTTGTGGCAAATTGAGGTGCGCAACACGGGGCCAGCTTTGGCGCAACCCATACAGGCCTGGATTGACCGCGACGACTTCAACCTGGGCACACTGGTGCGCGGCAGGCAGTCGCATTTTGTGGATCCGGCCTATGACCCGCTGCGCTACCTCAAAGCCGCAACAGACGACACGCCCGGCAGCTCGGCAGTGGTGCGCAGACGCGGTACCTTGACAGGCATTGCCACTGGCACCGGCGCGATGGTGGCAGCAGGCTATCGCTACAGCGATAAAAAGCATGTGCGCTATTCATCGGCTGGCCCGACGCGCGGACCTGAAGTGGGCCCCGATTGCGCGGCTGCGACCAACCAGAGCCTGAGCCTGCCTGGCTTGCTGGCTGCGGGCACGCGAGGGGCCAGCGTCATCCGGTTGATTGGCACCAGTACCGCTGCACCACAATTGGCACGCTGGGTGGCCGATGGCAAGCCGCCGCCCGGCCCAGTGCCAACGCCTGCACCCGACCCGCAGCTATGGGGCGATGGCTTGTTGCCGCTGCAAGGTGTTTAAGCCGTGTGAAAACCAAAAAAAGGCCTTTTCAGGCCTTTTTTTACCATTAAAAGTGCCTGCAGTCCAACAAATTCGGGCGCAAGCAGCTACCAAATATATAGCGCACGTCACTACCGATCAGGCAACTTCTTGAGCAGTGTGATGCGTTTGTGGCTCAAAATCAGGTGACCGCTGCGCTCCAGCTCTTTCAGCACGCGGCTGATGGCTTCGCGTGAGGCGCCTATGCGCCCTGCAATGTCCTGGTGGGTGATGGGCTCGATGATGTGGGGCGCCAGCAGGGCGGGATCGGCAGTAGTGCTCTGGCGCTTTGTGGGGCTGGCGTAATGGGTTGGGTCGAGGTTTTCTTGCAGCACCGCCACCAGACGGCTGTGCACGCCCAGCAGGGCCATGTTGCGTGCGACTTCAGTGGCCGCACGCGCGCGGCGTATGACTTGTGCCACCAGGTTGATGGCAAATTCAGGTTCAACGGTCAAATGCTCGCTCACATTGCGGCGCGTAAGCACGGCGCAAGTGCAGGGTTCCAGCGTCATGACGGACGCTGAGCGTGGCCCGCCGTCGAGGGACATTTCACCAAAATAATCGCCCGCCTGAATCTTGCCGTAAGTGATTTCACGGCCACTCTCGTCCATTGAAAATACCTTGACGCTGCCTTTGAGCAGTACAAAAACGCTGTCGCCGTCATCGCCCTCATTGATCAGCACCGATTTTTTGGGGTAACTGCGAACCGCGCCGCGCAAGGCCAGTGAGCGCAGGGTTGGGGTCAGGTGGAAGTACAGATCATCAGTGGGGGCGGGGGTAGTTAACGGTCTCATCGTGAGCCGTAATCTAGCACGAATGGCGGTGCTGTTCGGCTGCGTGCGGTGTCAGTGTATTTTGGCTCGCGGCGTTACACCGACGGGCGGCAAGGTAGCCACCCGGTTGACCAGCTCGCGCGAACCCTTGGAGCCAGTTTTGATGCACAGGCTGCGCACGTGGCTGCGTACGGTAGACACCGCTATTTTGAGTTCAGTGGCGATGTCGGGGGTGCTCATGCTGCGGCACAGGAACGTCAGCACCTGCTCCTCCGTCGGCGTTAGCCCCTGGCTGCGCGCAAAGAAAATAAACATGCCGGTGTCACAGATCGCAGAGCGCTCAAAAAACAGGGCAATCCGGTCGCACACGCCTTCCGGGTTTGTCTGCCCATGCTCTGCGGCGGGCCGCAGCAGGGGCACCACCGACAAGGTCAGGTCCATGCCGCTGCCAGACAACTTGACCAAGCTGCGCAAGCCTGCGCTGGCTTTGGTCAGTGCGGTTTGCAACGTTTTACCGTCAATGGGCGACAAGGTGCGCAGCTCGCTCAGGTGGACATACAGCACGCCATGGCTGTCAAACGCCTCGTGGGCCGCTTTGTTGGCATGAAAAATTCGCCGGTGCGGACTGATGACCACCACGCCGTGAGACATTTGGTCAAACACCATGGCCAAGCAGTTTTGATCGGGCTCCAGCGCCGGCGGCAGCGGGTGCCCGGCAGACGCTGGGGCATCTAAAAAAAGGGTATCCAGCATATTGCTCATGGTCTGACTCTCTGGCTAAAAATAATGATTTAGCTTACGAAATTCAGCCCCAACTAGCTAGTAACGATGTCTGTCCGTTTTTGTGATGAATTCACATTTGCGAGCGATTGAAGGAATCAGGCAATTAATGTGTGTTGTCTTCAAGCATTGCCAGCGTTTGACTCATCACTTGTGGCGCAAATGCCATCTGAACGTGAGCTACACCACGTAATAGCCAATTGACTGCGCCTGGAAGGCTGGCAGACGAGGTGGGGAAAACAATGTTGTCGCTGCTTGAATACCAGCAGGTAAACAGCGCGTGGCGGTTCGCGGGTGCATTCTGGCTCAAGCCTGCTTGCCACCCGGATGCCAGGCGCATTTGATGGCCGTTCAGGCTGTGGCTGAAGCGGGCCAGCCAGGTGCCCTGGTGCGGGGAGCCTATCGTCACGATGTGGTGCACGCGCACATCGGCCTGCATTGTTTGAAGCCAGGCACGTGCGGCCAGACCACCCATCGAATGGCATACCAGCAGTGGCGGTAAGCCCGTAACGTCAGTCACCTGCTGCACGGCGGCTTCAATTTGCGGGGTGTAGTTGTCTATGGAGCCAAACACGGGCTCCAGGCTGAGCGCCACAAACGCGTGGCCGCTGCCTTGCAAGCGTTTGAGCCAGGGGTTCCAGAAACCCCGGTTGCAAAAAAAACCATGAATGAACACCACGCCGCGCTGGCCTTTGACGACACTGCCAGGTGCCAGGTTGTCGGCGATGGCATGGGCACGAAACGGCTGGCGCCAGCAAAAAATGCGCGGGGCTACCAGCGTCTCGCCGAGCCATGCTTTGAATATTTCTGTCCAGGTGGCCAGTGGGGCCGGGTCGGTTTTGTTGATCAGCCGCAGCACTAAAAACTCAAGTCCCAAAAAGCCGATGTAGCCGAATGCGATCAACAGGCAACCAGACACCGCCAACCAGGGAGCGCTGGTGTAAAACCAGGCTAGCCAGGCCAGACTTGCTGCCAGCAGACTGAAGGTGATGAGTTGTTGCAGTCGTGCCAGCATTGCTAAAACCTGAAAGATTGGCCTGAAAAATTAACCTGGGAAAAATCAGTCAGACTAATTTAACCTCTGTGCGCGTCAGCCTTTTTACCAGCCCTTGCGCCAAGCGGTTGACCACGCCGTAGATCGACAATTGTGGGTTGGCCCCAATGCTGGTCGGGAACAGCGAGCCATCATGGATGGACAAATTTTCAATCTGCCAATGCACGCCGTCTGGTCGTGTCACGCCTTGCTTGTGACTGCTGCCCAGGGCGCAGCCGCCCATGACGTGGGCGCTGACGATTTTGGTGAGCATGGGCTTCATGGGCAGGGCGTTGACAGCGTTTTTGGCTTCTGTCCAGGTGGTGTAGGTTTGTGCCATTTCGTGCAGGGGCAGCACCTTGGTCGCACCTGCGGCAAACTGGATTTCCATCATCGACAGCAGGGCGCGGCGAGCGCCGTCCATCACGTAGTCGGTCAGGGGGTAATCAAGCACGGGTGAGCCGTCACCGCGCAACTTGACTTGGCCACCTGGCGACTGGTCATGAAAGCCGTCACGCATCAGCGCCAGCAAGGTGTGGTTATGCGGAAATTCTTTGAGCAAGTCATGCTGGCGTTGGCCCATACCGGGTACGGTGGACGCAAAAATCACCGGGTGCAGCGGAGGGGCCTCCAGCTTGTAGCCGATAGGCCCGTCAATGGCCTGGGTTTCCAGGAAATGGTCGGTGTAGATAGTTTGCGGCGCGCCGGCCCAAGCCTCGACTTTTTGTTGGAACACGCCCGAGGACATGACGACCGGGTGCAAGAACGTGCGTTTGCCCAAGTGGCCGTGCGGGTCAGGCGCGCCAGAGCGCAGCAGCAGCGCCGGGGAGTTGATGGCACCACCCGCCAGCACATAATGCTTCGCTATTATTTTAGTAGCTGCTTGCGCCCGAATCTGTTGGGCTTGAGCCGTATTTGATGCCTGAAAAGAGCATAAAAGTGCCTTGATTTGGCCATTCGCAAGCTCAAAACGCTCGGCGCGAGTCTTAACCAGCAGTTGAGCGCCTTTGTCGAGCGCGGCGGGAATGGTGGTGACCAGCATCGACTGCTTGGCGTTGGTCGGGCAGCCCATACCGCAAGAGCCAAGGTTCCAGCAGCCTTTGACGTTTCGTGCAATGGCCTGCGCGGGGATGCCCAGCTTGGCTGCGCCGCGCCTGAGCAGGTCGTTGTTCTCGTTTGGCGGTGTTAGCCAGGGGCCGATGTTCAGGCGGCGCTCGGCTTGTTCAAAGTACGGTGACAGCGCGTCAACGTTGTAGTCAGTCAAGCCAAATTTGTCTTGCCAAAATTGCAGCGTGGCTGCGGGCGTGCGAAACGATGATGTCCAGTTGACAGTAGTGGAGCCGCCCACGCAACGCCCTTGCAAGATGGTGATGGCCTTGTCTTCGGTCTTGCGGGCGGCACTTTCCTGATAGAGCTGGGGATAGGCCTCAGACTCTTTCTGGTTAAAGTCGCTGCTGCTTTTGAGCGGGCCCTCTTCGATGATGACCACCGACAGGCCGGCCTTGGTGAGCAACTCTGCCGTGATGCCTGCGCCTGCACCACTGCCGATGATGGCGACGTCGCAGGTGATTGTTTCAGGCGGCGGGGCAAACGGGCCACCCATGACTTTCCAACCCCTGGCCAGGCCGTCTTTGATCGGGTCTTGAAGTTTGCTCATGGTTTTTAAATCACCTTAAATCACAAGTGGGCCGGGGTAGCCCAGCAGGGCCCAGGTGCCTGGCTCAGAAAAGTAAGCGCCCGCTGTGATGTCGTGTAACGCGGCATAAGCCTGCTGTCGCAGCGCCAGGCCAGACAGCCGCATGCCTTGCAGTGCGGTTTGTACGTCCGAGACGCTGGCACTCTGCCATGGCGCGCTTAAACCAG
>JANOWR010000127.1:0-3508 GCA_031417995.1 Polaromonas sp.
AGCACACGCTACACGGGTGCGCTGGTCAGAAGTTTTTTTGAAAATCTGTTGCCTAAGGCGTTGCTTTAGACGACGTGGTGGCGGCGCTGGCACTGCGCGATCCGTCTGCCTTCGAGTTGCTGGGGCAACTGGGGCAAGAGCTGCCGGGGGTATTGGCGCTCCTGCCTGAAGACGCGCCGCGAATGTCCCAGCAGCAGTACCGCGCTTTGCCGTACGAAGTGCTCAGTCAGCGGCTGCGCAGTCAGCAGCCGCTGCTGGTATCGAACGATCAAACCACCATGTCTCTGGCGGGTGCGCAAGAAAAAATGGGACTGCGTTTTGACGCGCGCACCAAGCAGTTGTCTGAAAGCGTACAAACATCACCCACGACGCACATTCTTAAACCCGACACGCGCCAACAACGCTATCAGCCCAGCGCCATCAATGAATATGCCTGCATGAAGCTGGCGCGCGCCATGAAGCTGCCTGTACCCGATGTCTGGTTTTTGCGTGTGCCAGAGCCGGTATATGTGGTGGAGCGTTATGACCGTGTGAACATTGCTGGCAATATTGTTGGCTTGCATCAGTTCGACGGCTGCCAGTTGCTGGGCCATGGCTCGGGCTGGAAGTACGAGCGTCAGGGAGGCCTGGTCAGCCTGCCCAAGCTGGTGGCTGCGTTGCGTGCTTTATCTGTGCGCGGCATGTCTGAATTTCAGCGCTGGGTCATGTTTAACTTTTTGATTGGCAATGCAGATGCGCATGCCAAAAATATCTCAGTTCTTGTAGATGAAAAGGGCTACCGCCTTGCTCCGTTTTATGACTTGCTATGCGTACGTGCCTACGGCGATTCTGGGTTGGCGCTCTACATTGGCGACGAAGACACCTTTGATGCAGTCGGCATGCATTCGTGGGAGGCATTTTGCAATGACTGCGGGTTTCGCCTGCCAGAAACAGTGAAGGGTTTTCGCAAAATAGCACAAGATCTGATGCCCGCGTGGCAAAAAACGCAAGCCAGCATCGTGAAAGAGCTTGCGCCAAATGCAGCTGAGCTGGCGATGTTGAACAAAATGACGCAGGTTTTTGAAGCGCACACGGCGCATGCGTTTTCAATGCTCGGTGTGTGACATCAAACTTGTCCTACAGCCTGCAGCTATAAAAAATGATGAAATGCGTTTGACCAAATTCAAGTTACGAAAGACACGGCATGTTGAAATATGTAGGAACCTACCTCGCCATTTTCCTGACCATGTTTGTCATCGACATGGTCTGGCTGGGCGTGATTGCCAAATCGACTTATGCCAATGCGATGGGGCCTTTGCTCAGCCCCAACCCCAATTTATGGGCGGCGGCGGCCTTTTACCTGATGTTTCCAGTGGGTCTGCTGATTTTTGCGGTGTTGCCGCAAGCTGACAGCCCGGTGTGGAAGGCCGCATTGATGGGTGCGTTATTTGGTTTTTTTGCCTATTCAACTTATGACTTGACCAACCTGGCAGTGATCAAAGACTGGCCGCTGGGCCTGACCTTTATAGACATGGCCTGGGGCACGATGGTGAGCGGTATTGCGGCAACTGCTGGCAAACTGGCGTTGGATTACCTGAACGCATAACTGCTTCAAAAGGACGTTAAAAAACCACCCGGGGGTGGCTTTTTAATGCCTGAGTCAGATCACAAACCAGCAGCCGCGCGTAGCGCAGCAGCCTTGTCGGTCTTTTGGTCGCCACTAACATCGCTTCGCGATATGAGTGTCGCCCACGCACTGATACCGCGCTTCTCGCGGCGGCCTTACAGGCCGGCCGCAGCCCGAAGGGCAGCAGCTTTATCGGTACGTTCCCAGGTAAATTCCGGCTCATCGCGTCCAAAGTGGCCGTATGCAGCTGTCTTCTCGTAGATCGGGCGCAGCAAATCAAGCATTTGAATAATGCCTTTGGGGCGCAGGTCAAAGTGCTCTTGCACCAGGGCTGACAGCTTCTCGTCGCTCATCACGCCTGTGCCTTCGGTGTACACCGTCACGTTCATGGGTTTGGCGACGCCAATCGCGTAAGCCACCTGAATCTGGCACTGCTTGGCCAGACCAGCAGCGACGATGTTTTTGGCCACATAACGGGCAGCGTAAGCGGCTGAACGGTCAACCTTACTCGGGTCTTTGCCGCTGAAGGCACCACCACCATGGGGGCAGGCGCCGCCGTAAGTGTCCACAATGATTTTGCGACCCGTCAAACCGCAATCGCCCTGCGGGCCGCCAATGACAAAACGGCCTGTCGGGTTGATCAAAAACTTGGTGTCTTTGGTCAACATGTGCTTGGGCAGCACGGGCTTGATCAGCTCTTCGATGATGGCTTCGTTAAACGAGGCCTTCATTTTGTGCATGGACTCTGACTGGTCGGGGCTGTGCTGGGTTGACAGCACCACGGTGTCAATGCTGTGCGGCTTGCCGTCGATGTAGCGCATCGTCACCTGGCTTTTGGCGTCGGGGCGAAGGAAGGGCAGCTTGCCGCTTTTGCGCAACTGTGCCTGACGCTCAACCAAACGGTGGGCGTAGTAAATCGGTGCGGGCATCAGCTCTGGCGTTTCGTCGCAGGCGTAGCCAAACATCAGGCCCTGGTCGCCGGCGCCTGTGTTCAGGTGGTCGTCAGATGCATGGTCAACGCCCTGGGCGATGTCATTGCTCTGCTTGTCGTAGCAAACCATCACCGCGCAGCCTTTGTAGTCAATGCCGTACTCGGTGTTGTCGTAGCCAATGCGCTTGATGGTGTCGCGTGCGACCTGAATGTAGTCGACGTGGGCGTTGGTGGTGATCTCACCGGCCAGCACGACCAGACCGGTGTTGGTCAGGGTTTCAGCAGCCACGCGGCTGAGAGGGTCTTGCTTGAAGATGGCATCCAGGATGGCATCAGAAATCTGGTCAGCTACCTTGTCGGGGTGGCCTTCAGAAACAGATTCAGAAGTAAAAAGAAAGTCGTTCGCCATGTCAGTACACTCCATAAGTTTGCTGGGCGCGTTGCCAGCGGAATGCTTTGGCGAACGCTTTAGCAGGTTGGTTTAACGTCGCTCTGCAAGTTGTTCAAATAACTCAGCGACAGGCAAAATTATATAACGCGACTTTGCACCCCGGTTTTATTGGCATTTGCCTTCATTGATGCTCACCCTGTTCCGATTTTTTTCCCACTGGCCCTTGTCTGCACTGCATGCGCTGGGCGGTGTATTGGGCTGGCTGGTGTGGGCTGCCAGCCCCGGTTACCGCCAGCGCTTTCGCGCCAATGCGCTTCAGGCGGGCCTGCCTTTTGATGCGGCCAGGCCAGCCATTGCCGAGGCGGGGCGCTTTGTAGCGGAGTTGCCCAAGCTGTGGCTGCGCCCGTTCGACCAGTCGTGTCTGGCCAACGTCGAGATGCTGGGCCAGGAGATCGCGGGCGCAGGTGTACGCCGAGCTGATCTTGGTGCCGCCGTCTTCTTTGACGGAGAAGAAGGTCTTCTTGTCGACCTCGGCCGCCTTGACGTCGTGGACGATGTAGCGGCTCTCGATGCCTTCGTA
>JANOWR010000128.1:0-18219 GCA_031417995.1 Polaromonas sp.
GCGGTGTGGCGTACTGGCCAGCCAGCAGTGTGGCGTACAAAATGGTCGGCACTGCGGGCGCAAAGGTTGACAAATATGCGCCCATGTTCGCATCGGTGTGCACGCGCAGGGCCAAGAATTTACCGTCTTTATCCAGCGCCAATTCAGCGTGGCTGGAATGGTCACGGCCATGCGCGTCACTGACAAACGCTTCACTGCGGTCAGCCGTCCACTTGATGTTGCGGTTGATCTTTTTTGAGGCCCAGACCAGGCACACGTCTTCAGCGTAAAGGTAAATTTTGGACCCAAAACCACCACCCACGTCAGGCGCAATCACGCGCACCTTGTGCTCTGGCAAGCCCATCACAAAGGCGGTGAGCAACAGGCGTTCAACGTGCGGGTTCTGGTTGGCCACATACAGCGTGTAGTCGTCGTTGGCGCGGCTGTAGCTGCCTATCGCCGCGCGCGGTTCCATCGCGTTGGGCACCAGGCGGTTGTTGGTCAAATCAATTTTGGTGATGTGCGCGGCGGTGGTGAAAGCCGCGTCAACCAGCGTTTTGTCGCCAATCGCCCATTTGTAGCAATGGTTGTCAGGTGCGGCTTCATGCAGGGCGGTGGCTGTTTTGGCCTTGGTCACATTCACCACGGCGGTCAATACGTCGTAATCCACCTCAACCAGCTCCGCAGCGTTTTTGGCCTGCTCCAGTGTTTCAGCCACCACCATGGCCACGTGGTCGCCCACGTAGCGCACCTTGCCTTGCGCAAGGATCGGGTGTGGCGGTTCCTTCATCGGGTTGCCGTCGGTGCTGGTGATGCCCCAGCCGCAGGGCAGGCCGTTGACCTTGTCATTGGCCACATCCGTCCCAACAAAAATATCAAGCACGCCCGGTGCCGCTTTGGCCGCTGAGAGGTTGATGCTGTTGATGTTGGCATGTGCGTGTGGTGAACGCACAAACACCGCATAGCTCTGGTTGGCCATCGTGATGTCGTCGGTGTACTGCCCGCCGCCAGTCAGAAAACGGTAGTCCTCTTTGCGACGGACGGGAACGCCAATGTTTGGCAAATTGATGAAGTCGGGTGCGCCCATGATGTGCTCCTGAAATAAATGGATTGATTAGGCAGCCATGGCAGCAGCGCCAGTGCGAACGGCTTTGACAATGTTCTGATACCCCGTGCAGCGGCAAATATTGCCTTCCAGGTGTTCACGGATTTCTATCTCGCTGGCCTTGGGGTGGTGCTTGCACAAGTCCACCGCGCTCATCACCATACCGGTGGTGCAAAAGCCGCACTGCAAACCGTGACATTCTTTGAAAGCCGCCTGCATCGGGTGCATGGTGCCGTCTTTGGCGGCCAGCCCTTCAATGGTGGTGATGTCTGCACCTTGCGCTTGAGCGGCCAGCATGTTGCACGACTTGACGGCACGGCCATTCATGATGACGGTACACGCGCCGCACTGGGCGGTGTCGCAACCGACGTGCGTACCAGTGAGTAACAACTTTTCACGCAGGGCTTGCACCAGCAGCGTGTTGTCGGGCATGTCAATACTGGCGGCTTTGCCATTGACGGTGAACTGGACTTGCATGGGTTTGTCTCCTGTTGGCTATGAATTGGCTACGGATCGGCGATTAAGCGAAACCGTTCATTATTTGAGTCAGGGTGCAGACGATGCCTAGGTTAAACCCTTGGCAACTTGCCAAAGTCTGGGGATATTCTCAAAATGGAACAGTCCACACGGCTCAACACTGCAAAATAATTCCAGCCATGCCATTTGTTACCCACAGCGCACCCGACCAACGTCTGCACCAGATTGCACTGACACGTCATGCGGTTTTGCATGATGGCAAAAGCATCTCACGCACTGGCACCCAGGCATGGATTGAACGGTCCTGGCAACGTTGCCTGGACAGCGGTAAAGCGCCCCATCAAAATGTCATTTTTGACGTGATTGCACCTCAGGCCTTGCGTCGGCTGGAAGAGGCCAACCACGCCCTGGTGGACGCCGCGCGCCCGGTACTGCACAGCCTCAGCCAGGCCCTGGCCAGCACCCGTTACTTTGCAATACTGACTGACGCACAGGGCATCGTTATTGATGCACATGGCCCGATTGACCGCAGCGACAGGCGCGCAGACCTGATCACGCGCATCGGTACTGATTTGTCTGAACGCCAAGTGGCCACCACCGCCATAGGCGCGGCGCTGCACGAACTGCAACCCGTGTGGCTGCATCGGGGCGAACATTTTTTTGACGCCAACGCGGTCTACAGTTGCGCCGGCGCACCATTGTTTGGCCCGGATGGTGGGTGCATTGGCATGCTGGACTTGACGGGCATTGAGGCCGCCGAGCGGCCAGAGCTCAAGCACCTGGTGGCGCAGTCGGCACGCAGCATTGAAAACACCCTCACCCTTGGCTACCTCAAAGATGCGGGCGACTTGCTGATTCGGCTTAATTGGCCAGGCCGCACGCTGGGCGACGAGTCGGATGGCCTGGTATGCGTCGACACAGATGGCTACATCCTGGCTGCCAACCAGGCCGCCCGGTTGATGGTGTCCCAGCTTGTGGGGCCGACAGCATCCCGCCTGCACTGCAGCGATGTGTTTGCCATTGGCTTTGAATCGTTATTTGACGCAGCACGCCGCTCAGCCAGCGACGAGGCGCTTGAAGTCCCGCTCTGGACAGGCCTGCGGCTACATGCCCTGCCCGTGCAGATGGGACACAGCACTGCACCGATACCGCTGCGCATCAGCACATCAGCAGCGCCAGCGCAGCCCTTGAGAGACATTGAAACCGGCTTGATCCGCCAAGCCGTAGACGATGCACGCGGCAATGTCATGCAGGCAGCCAAAGCCTTAGGCATCAGCCGCGCCACTGTTTACAGGCGCTTGGGCACGGGTATCAAAAAACGCTAAGCCCCATCAATGCTTGTGTGAGGCCGGTGCGCCCGGTGCGGCTGTACCGACTGGCACAGTCAGCTCCAGCTTGCTGTCAACACCTTTGGCATCTTTGAACAACAGTGTCAGTGGCACTTTGCTGTCTTTGGTCAAAGGCTGCTTCAAGTCCATCAGCATGACGTGGTAACCACCCGACTTGAGCTCGACGACTTTGCCTGCGGGCAAGTCCAGTGACGGCAGCGCGCGCATCTTCATCACGTCGCCCTCCATCTTCATCTCATGCACCTCGCCCACGCCCGCAACGGGTGACGATACGCCCACCAGCTTGGCGCCATCTTTGGCGGTGATTTTCATGAATGCGCCCGTGCCTTTTTGGCCGGGCACGGTGCTGCGTACCCAGGCATCTTTAACCTCAACATTCACGCTAGGCGTTTGGGCAAAGGCCAGACTGGCGACGGTTGTGATGACTGCCAATGACGCAGATTTAAAAAATATCATGTTGTGCTTTCGATGTTAAAAATTCAGTGTGTGTGTGCCCAGCAGGCATTGCTAAAGACCAATATGCGAAACCCGGACAGAAATGAGTTGAGTGGCAATTGATGAGGTCATGATGTTTTGACCTTGAAAAAAACGGGACGCGCTAACATTTAGGCCAAGGCGCAGATCTCACGCCAATGATCCGAGGCGTTTCAGTTCAAAGTGCAGGGGGGCCGCAACTGGGCGGCAGACCTTCGACCAGTGCAGCCAGATCAAACGGTAAATCAACGCCAGCGACCTGTTGGCCAGGCTGGCTGGGCAAGGTTTGCTTCGTGAAAGGCGGCAATGCAAAAGCCAAAGACCCGCAAGCGTCGCAGTGCGCGCCAGAGGGTGAGACATCGCCACTGCCATCGGCAGTTGTGTTCACCAGACACAGCCCACCCAGCTTGCCAGTACGCACCTCCTCGGCCAGCGTTGTGGCAGGTGCAATAAGGGCCGACAGCACCGCCACAAAACTCAGGAAAGCGGCGATGCGCTTCCATAAAGGCAAGGGGGATGGTGATGACGATTGGCTAAACACAATCGAATTATAGAAAGAACATGAATCAGTCATCCCGGGCTCGACCCGGGATCCATGACTTCAGCGGTGATCGCAAAATTCGCAGTCATGGATTGCGGGTCAAGTCCGCAATGACAAACGGGCTACTTCACCGCATTCGGAAAAAACAGCTGCTCGCCGCCAATCTTGTAAGCCGCAATCAAGCCCTGCCCGGTTGGCGATGTGACCCAGTCAACAAACTTTTGCGCCTCGGCCACTCTGGTTTGCGGGTGCCTGGCAGGGTTCACCACCATCACGCCATACTGGTTAAACAGCCGCGTATCGCCTTCCACCAGTACCGCCAAATCCGCACGATTTTTGAACGACAACCAGGTGCCCCTGTCGGCCAGCACGTAGCCGCCGCTGCTGGCGGCAATATTTAGCGCTGGACCCATGCCGCAGCCGCAGGCTTTGTAGTTGGCGAAGACTGGCTTGTCTGTTGGCGTATCGATACCAGCGGTTTTCCAGTAGCGCAGCTCGGCGGCGTGGGTGCCGCTTTTGTCACCGCGCGAAATGAAATTGGCGTTGCCGGCGCTGAGTTTTTTAAGCGCTTCGGCAATGTCTTTGCCTTTTGTTTTGGCCGGGTCAGCCACCGGGCCAATCAATACATAGTCGTTGTACATCACAGGAAAGCGCTTGATGGCGAACCCCTCAGCCACAACTTTTTCTTCTGCTGACTGGTCGTGTACAAACAGCACATCCGCATCGCCCCGGCGGCCCATGTCGATGGCCTGGCCGGTACCCACGGCGACCACTTTCACGGCAATGCCTGTCGCTTTTTTAAACTCAGGCAACAGGGCAGTAAACAGCCCGGACTGCTCGGTTGAAGTGGTGGAAGCCAGGACGATGGCATTGCTGGACGGTTTTGACTGCGCTATTGAAAACGTAGCTGCTTGCGCCCATAAAATAAGGGCTACAACCTTAAAACACAGTGAAAAATGGCCTTTTTTGGTCACCCAAGCTCACCTTTAAGGAAATTTTCAGCTGCCAGAGGTAGTGGGCCATTGAAGAAGTCATGCGTTGGTAAATCAGCCACCACGCGGCCATCTTCGAGGTACACCACCCGGCTGGCCAGGCGCTTGACCTGACCCAGGTTGTGGCTGCTGAAAATCAGCGTCATGCCACTGCTGGAGAACTCAGCCATCAGGCGCTCCACCTCGTGTTTGGCGCCAGGGTCCAGGCTGGCGGTGGGCTCGTCCAGCAGCATGACCTGCGGCTTGAGCGCCCAGGCTCGCGCCAACGCCACACGCTGCTGCTGGCCAATGGACAGCGCTTTGGCATGGCGCGTAGCCAGGTCTGCCAGGCCGACACGCTCAAGCGCCTGTAAAGCCTGTTCTTTGGCTACCGCCCAAGGCTGGCCGCGTAACCACAAGCCGAGCGCGGTGTTGTGCAGCACACTGGCTCGCAGCATGTAGGGGCGTTGAAACAGCATGGCTTGAGGCGCCGACGCATCAGCCACCATCTGGCCCGTTGTTGGTTTTAACAGACCGTGCAGGACGCGCAGCAAGCTGCTCTTGCCACTGCCGTTGGCGCCAATCAGCGCCAGGCGTTCACCGGCGGTGATGCGTAAATTACAGTCGGCCAAAGCACTGACCTGACCAAATTGCAAGCCAACAGATTGCACATTAAAAAGCGCTGTCATGGTTTGACCGCCACACGTTTGACCACCGCGATCAAACCATTGAGCAGCAGCACCACACCCAGCAGTACCAGCCCCAAGGCCAGCGCCATCGGCAGGTCGCCCTTGCTGGTTTCCAGCGCAATCGATGTCGTCATCACCCGGGTAAAGCCGTCAATGTTGCCGCCCACCACCATCACCGCACCCACTTCAGAAATAGCCCGGCCAAAAGTAGCTATCAGCACCGTTAGCAACGCATAACGCTCGTCCCACAGCAGCATCAAACTGCGCATGAAGGGCCCAGCGCCCAGCGACGCAAACTGCTCACCATGACTGCGATCAGCATCTTCAATCGTCTGCCGCACCAGCGCCATCACCACCGGCAGCACGAGCACACTTTGCGCCAGCACCATCGCCTTGAATGAAAACAGCCAACCCAAAAAACCCAGCGGCCCGCTGCGCGACAGCAGCAGGTACACCACCAGCCCCACCACGACAGACGGCAAAGCCAGCGCAGTATTGAGCAGCGCCAGCACCGCTCCCCGGCCTTTGAAACGTGACACACCCAGCCACGCGCCAAGCAGCAGACCAAAGCTTGAAGCAATAGCGCAAGCCAAGCTACTGACAGCCAGCGAGCGCAGCACCACATCAAGCAGCAAGGCGTCCATGCCTGCGAGGAGTGAGAAAGCAGAGGTCAGGCTGCTTGAGAAGGTGTTCATGTGAAAAACAGATGTGAAAATGACTCGAAAATGGTCATTTTACCTATTAAAAAAGTCTGTAGCCCAATAAATTCGGGCGCAAGCAGCTATTAAATTAATAGCGTAAATTGTCGATACCTACAAAAAAACTATTACCAACATTAAACCTTTGGAATCACCTCGCGCCCAATGGGTAGAAAAGCCATCGCTTCACCACCGTGGAGCTTTGGGTCAAAGCTTGCAAGCATATCGTTTAGGCTGGACAACTTGTTTGACGAATTAGTCGCTGCGCGTTCGGAAATAACGGATTTTGGAGTTGACTTCAAACACATACCGCTAGGCACAGTGACCTCTTAAATTCTTAGATTGTGCTGGCATTTTGACTTGCTTTGTCCGGAATAAATTCGGCTTGTTTTGCAAGAAGGGAAATCTAACCCTGATATTGAACCTCGTTAATGGTCGCTGAACTTCTGGTAGCATATTTGCACGTCGGGCTATTTTGCGGCTGCCCGGCCTCTACCAAGACCCAAGACACTTTGTCCAAGTGCTGCTCCGGATCCCATTGATGGGCGGAGGCATTTCGTGGCTCAACTTGTAAACAGACAACCCGACACTCAAACTTCATCGGCGCAGCTTGGCCAAGGTCACGCGTCATCCGCAGCAACTGCTGCTCGCAAGACTCTTTTGCTGCAAGGCCCGGTCATTTCGACCCTGCTACGTTTGGCTGCGCCTAACGTCATGAACTTGCTGGCGTTTATGGGGGTCATTATTTTTGATGGTTATTTTCTGGGTCGCATCAGCACCAACGCGCTAGCCGGGGCTTCATTGGCTTTTCCTTTCATCATGATGATGCTTCACAGCACCAACAGCGGTATGGGTGCTGGCGTTAGCTCCGCCGTTGCGCGAGCTATTGGTGCAGGCCAACAGGAGCGCGTCCGTGAATTGGTCTTTCATGCTTTTTTAATTGCGCTTGGGCTGGGCGCGATCTTCACATCGTTCATGTGGCTGGCTGGGCCGCTGATTTTTCGGTGGATGGGCGGGCAAGATGAAGTGTTGGCAGATGCCTTGAGTTATGCGAATGTCGCCATGGGCGGTGCGGTTTGCATCTGCGTGCTTAACCTGCTTGGAAATGCTGTGCGCGGCACTGGCAATATGCGCGTACACGCTGGCATGTTGCTGGGCTGTGTGATTGCGCACATTGCGCTGTCGCCCTTGCTTATCTTTGGCTGGGGTCCTGTCCCTGCAATGGGTTCGGCTGGTGCCGCCTGGAGCTTGATCCTGCCGTTCGGGGTTGGCGCTATTTTGATGATTTGCTATTTGCGTTCGGCACAAGCGCCAATACGGCTCAGTTTTGGCGGTGTGCGTCCCCGCCGCGAGCTGTTCAACGATATTCTCAAAGTTGGCATCCCCGGTTTGATTAACATGATCATCATGAACATGTCGATCGTCGTTTTGACGGGCATTGCCGGCCAATTCGGGCCATCGGCTGCAATCGGCTATGCCATGGGCGCCCGGCTTGAATACATCTTGCAGCCCATTGTTTTTGCCTTTGGCATGGCAACCGTCACCATGGTGGGTACAAACTGGGGGGCAGGTCAATTTCAGCGTGCGCGCCAAATTGCCTGGATGGGCGCGTTACTGAGTGCGATTACATGCGCAATCATCGGGCTTGTGGTGGCTGTTGCACCCCAGCTTTGGCTTGGGTTGTTCAGCAACGAGCCCGAGGTGCTGCGCATTGGCGCTCTGTATCTTCAGACCGTCGGCCCCGTTTATGGGTGCTTTGGCCTGGGTCTGGGGCTTGTATTTGCATGCCAAGGGTATGGACGCGGCTATGCCGCAATGGCAGCGAACGGCACACGCCTGCTCGTCAATGCAGCAGGCGCTATGGCGTTGGCCTATTGGTTTGGCTTTGGGCTGACAGGCTTTTGCGTTGCGGTGGCGTTCGGATTTTTAATTTACGCGGCGCTGCTCAGCTACAGCTTGCAGCAAATCAAAGACCCACAGCCAAGGAGCAGCAAATGACTCACAGCAAACATCGTGTCGCTATTGTGTTGCCCGCAGACGCGAATGAGCCTCTTGCTACTCGTGTTGAAAACTCGCGGTTGGCACACATCGCACAAGCATTCACAGGTGCTGGCGCGCAAGTGGTTAGCGCACCGTTTTGTGATGAGATTGCGAGCGATATTGAGGCACGTCTGGCGGGCGTTGATATTGTCCTGGTATGGTTTAACCCTTTTGAGGGGAGCCGGGACCGCGACCAATTGAATGCCATGTTGAGAGCGGTTGCCGACAAGGGCGTGGTGGTCAGTGCGCACCCGGATGTGATTGACAAGATGGGGACGAAAGACGTGCTGTACCAAACGCGGCACATGGCTTGGGGTAGCGACACGCAGCGCTACGACAGCATTGATGCGATGCAGACTGGACTGCTTGATTCCCTCAAGCGCGGCCCGCGTGTGCTCAAACAGTTGCGCGGCCAAAGTGGCAACGGGATTTGGAAAGTCAGCCGACATGAAGGGGGTCAACCGTCGCTGCTAACGACACGCCATGCCAAACGAGGCAGTCTTGAAGAGCACATGGCACTTAGCGATTTTCTGGCTTTGTGTCAGCCCTATTTCGCCCACTCGGGTGCCATGATTGATCAGGCTTTTCAGCTCCGACTGCACGAAGGCATGATCCGTTGCTATGTGGTGGGCAACAAGGTTGTGGGTTTTGGAGAGCAATTGATCAATGCCCTTTATCCATCACCCGAAGGCCAACCAAGTAGCGAAGCACCACTTCCTGGTCCAAGACTGTACTTTCCACCTGATCGAGGGGACTTTCAAGACCTGAAGCACAAGCTTGAACAAGAATGGATTCCGCAAATGTGTAAGGTACTTGAGCTCAAACACGATGGTTTGCCTGTCCTTTGGGATGCTGATTTTCTGCTTGGTGAAAAGTCCCGCGATGGAAAAGATACCTTTGTGCTGTGCGAGATCAACGTCAGTTCGGTTTACCCCTTCCCTCCATCCGCGCTTCAGCCTTTGGTGCAGGAAGCGCTAAGGCGATGCTAGAAAAAGGCTAAAAATCGCCGTTTTCAGGAATCCTTCAGGGCTGTAACCCAGTAAATTCAGGCGCAAGCAGCTCCTTAATTCATAGCGCACAAGACCTGAACCCGCAAAATACATCGTCCCGCTCAGGCAGATAAAAGTTGCGGTACTTCGGTGCTTTCATGCGGGCACGGGTGGCGAATGATGCGCCTCGCAGCACCTTGTGGTTGCCGAACCAGGGCTGTGAATAATCGACATACGGGTCGGGTTTGAAGCCATCAAAAGCACGAAACGTCGTCCCCGTCCATTCCCACACATTGCCCCACAAAAACCCGCGCCTGACTGCCGTGTGGGCCGCGACTTCCCATTCGACTTCAAACGGCAAGCGCCGCCCTGCCCAGCGGCACCAGGCATCGGCCTCGTACCAGGTCATGTGCATGGCAGGCTGGCTGCCGTGCATGCGTCTGGCTGTGCCAAAGCGGGTTTGCATGACTGCGCCGCTGGCCACGCCGATCTGGTCTACATAGCGTGGGCCACGACGGCCTTCGGTTTGGGACAGGCTTTGCAGCCATTGCCAGCCTTCTGGGCTCCACAGTTCTTCACGGTCATAGCCATCGTCGTCCACAAACTCGACGTACTGCGACCACGTGACAGGCTGGGCATCGATTTCAAATTCAGGCACGGGCACGCTGTTGCGGGGTCTTTCGTTGTCGAAAGAAAAGCCATCACTTTCACTGCTGCCCAACATCCAGTTGCATGCTGGAACCAGGAGGGGCTCGCGCACGGTCATGGGCGCGGGGGTGAAGGCTTGTTGCATGGGTTTGTCTAGCGCCAAGCCCAACGTTTGCGCGGTGTGCACCAGTGCCTCGGCATGCATGTCTTCATGGAACAGACACAGGCGGTAAAAGTACAGTGCGTCGTCGCTGTCGTCGGCTTTTTCAAGCAGGTCTAGTGTGCTCTCCAGCGTGTCGAGCAGATACGCTCGAATGTTGTTGGCGTTGGGCAAATCAAGCTGCCAGCGCGTGCTGTGCGGCACATGGGTGCTGTCCCACCAGCGGTCGGCGTTGGGCTCAATGCTGGCAAGCCGGGCATGAAATGGCTCGCAGCGTGTGCCCAGTACGCGCTGCATGTTGCGGGCTATCCACCATTCCTGAAACCAGCCGACATGGCCCAGCTCCCAAAGGGGCGGATTAACCGTCGCCAGTTGGGGGACAACATAGTTCACCGCTTCAAGTGCGTTTTGATACTGTGCAAAAAGGTGCAGCGTATGATTGCGCGCATCCATCAACGCCAGCGCCAGCAGCTCTTTTGCGCCGCTGCGCATGCTGGGCAAATCAATCTGGCCTGCCGTACTGGTAGCAGTGGCAAAAGGTTCTTTACTTGAAGTCAAAAAAACAGTCCTGATAAGCCCGGCCTCAAGAGAGGCCAACAGTGGCAATTGGCATACCGCGCGTCGGTGGGCAAAGTTTCTCTCAAGTCATTGTGACACTTCAATCTGCAAGAGCTGGCACACCAGGGACAAAAACTTTGACGCCATGATTGCGCTGCATGCGCGCCGCTCCAAAGTACAAATACGCCTGGACACAAGGGTTTGCGGAGGCTGCCGTGTTGGGCGTAGTCCGAACGGGCAGGGGCGTCAGCGTTTATCAGATTTTCAGATGTGCTCAGGGTTTTCCCCAGTCTTTTTCGTCAGCATTCCTTAAGTCACCGCCGCACCTTCCCAGTTACCATCACTGAATGGTGGCTAGCGGTGCGCGGTGCCCCTTTGGTTTTAAAACCTTCTGCATATTTTTGGAGACTTTCCCCTTGGCTGCACTACTAAAACTCGCTTTGGCGTACGACTGGCTGGCTGCTCAAATCGGCAAATTGGCCTCGTGGGCTGTGTTGTTGGCAGCCTTGATCTCGTCTGGTAACGCGTTTGTGCGCTACGGTTTTGACATCAGCTCAAACGGCTGGCTCGAAATTCAATGGTACCTGTTTGCCGCCATGGTCATGCTGGGCGCGCCGCTGGTGCTCAAGCTCAATGAGCACGTTCGGGTAGACATCATTTACGGCAAGCTCAAAGGCAATGGCCCGGTTTATGTGGACATTTTTGGCTTGGTGTTTTTCCTGCTGCCCGTTATGGCTTTGCTGGCTTACCTCAGCTGGCCGCTGTTCATCAGCATGTACAACTCGGGTGAAATGTCGCCCAATGCGGGCGGTTTGATTCGCTGGCCGGCCATGCTGTTGTTGCCTGTGGGCTTTGGCATGATGTTTTTACAGGGCTTGTCCGAAATCATCAAGCGCGTCAGTTACCTGGCGGGCAAGTTCGAGATGGATACGCACTATGAGAAACCCGTTCAGTAAGCGGCTGCCACCTCATCAGACCATCCCCCTCAAGTAGTTTCAGGACAATAAAAATGCAAATGGAAAATTTCGCCCCGATGATGTTTGCGGGTCTCGTGCTGATCATGCTGATCGGCTTTCCTGTGGCCTTCTCGCTGGCGGCTCTGGGTTTGGGCTCAGGCTTTCTGGCCATTGAGATGGGCTGGTTTCCGGCCAGCTTCATGGCCAATCTGCCGCTCAACATGTTTGGCATTTTGTCAAACGACCTGCTGCTGGCCATTCCGTTTTTCACCTTCATGGGTGCGATTCTTGAAAAATGCGGCCTGGCTGAAGACATGCTCGACTCGATGGGTCAACTCTTTGGCCCAGCCCGTGGCGGCCTGGGTTATTCGGTCATCATCGTCGGCTTTATTTTGGGTGCAATTACCGGTACCGTCGCAGGCCAGGTGATTGCCATGGCCATGATTTCACTGCCAGTGATGATCCGCTACGGCTACAACATGCGTTACGCCACCGGTGTGCTGGCAGCTTCTGGCACCATCACGCAGCTTGTGCCTCCTTCACTGGTGTTGATTGTGATGGCCGACCAGTTGGGCCAGTCTGTCGGCGACATGTACAAAGGAGCCTGGGGCCCTTCGATTTTGCAGGTGCTGATATTTGCAGGTTACACCTACTTCCTGGGTGTGTTCAAACCGCACCATGTGCCGGGCGTGCCCAAAGAGGCGCGTACCCTGCACGGCTGGGCGCTGTGGGCAAAATGCCTGCGCGGCATCATCCCGTCAGCCATTCTGATTTTCGCGGTACTGGGCTCCATGGGCGGCTTGCCGGGCATCAACACCGCCATCGCCACACCGACTGAAGCCGGTGCCATGGGTGTGGTGGGTGCGCTGGTGCTTGCGGCCATTCACAAGCGCCTGACGCTTGCGCTGATCTGGGAAGCCATGAGCGGCACCATGCGCCTGACGGCCATGGTGGTGTTTATTCTGATTGGTGCACGCGTGTTCTCAATGGTGTTTCAGGGCGTGGACGGTGCCAAATGGGTTGAGCATCTGCTGACCGGCTTGCCTGGCGGCCAAACCGGCTTTTTGATCGTCGTCAACATCTTCATTTTCTTCCTGGCGTTCTTCCTCGACTTTTTTGAAATCGCCTTCATCATCTTGCCCATGCTGGGGCCAGTGGCTGTCAAGCTGGGCATCAACCCGATCTGGTTTGGCGTGCTGCTGTGCGTGAACATGCAAACCAGCTTCATGCACCCGCCATTTGGTTTTGCGCTGTTTTACTTGCGCGGCATTGCCGACACGCTGTTCAAGGAAAAGCGCATTCCCGAGGCGATCAAGTCCAATGACATTTACCTGGGCGCCATTCCCTGGGTAGGCATGCAAATGATTTTGGTCATGATCGTTATTTTTTTTCCTCAAACAGTAACCGTGTTTTTGGACAAAGAAGAAAAAATTGACATTGACAAGGTGAAGATCGAAATTCCGGTAGAAATGCCTGAGCCTGTCACTGCACCCGGCATGGCCGCAAACGGTGCTGCTGGCAATGACCCGCAGACACCGAAATCGGCCACCACAAGCTCAGACGACGAGCAAAAGAAAATGGACGATTTATTCAAAGGCAAATAAACCTGTCAAATTATTCAATTCGATTTTGAAATGCCCGTAAATGCCCCTCCCAGAGGGGCATTTTTTTGCTCCATTTACGCGACACCACAACTACACATCATGTTCAACAACACCCTGCCGGCCATGGGTCCACCTTCGTTCAAATTTGTACCCCATATTGCCGGGGCAAGCAGTCCGGCGTACTCCATCACTTTCAAGGTGCTGGCCACATTGATTGTGTTTGGCTGCTCAGCAGCTTTTTTGCAAAACTGGTGGGCTGGCAGAGCAGCAGGTGGTGTAGCGGGCGGTGGCTGGTTTTTGGGCGCCGTGCTGCTGCTGCTTTACACCTGGGTCAATATTTTGCGCAGTACCACGCGCATTGATGAAACGGGGCTGTACCAAAGCTGGGTGTGGAACAAACACATGGCACTGGGCGAGTTGGCCTACGGCAAACTGATTCGTGTACGGGGGCTGGAATGGCTGATTGCACCGCGTTTGTATGTGCGCACGCTGATGGGCAAGTTTGCGGTGTTTTACGCCACGTCACCCGAGATGATTGCCGAGTTTGAACGGCTTGTAAAAGAGCTGAAGGTGTTTCGGGAAATACGCTGAACCATCTTTTATGAAACGAAAAAAAGCCGCATCAGATGCGGCTTTTTTATGTCAGCTAGAGCGCGCTGGATTACAGTTTTTGCTCTTGCATGAACTTGTCAAACGATGCTTCCGTGAAGCGGAACCACAGGTTTTGGTCAGCGCGGAACTTGGAATAGTCGGCGTAGATTTTCTTCCAGTTTTCGTTTTTGGCAGAAATTTCTTCGTACAGACCCATAGCCGCCTTGAACGCAGCGTTCATCACGTCTTTCGGGAAAGGACGCAGTTTGGTCTTGGCGCCTACCAATTGCTTGAGCGCATTTGGATTAAGTGCATCGTACTTGGCCTGCATGACCACGTGTGCTTGCGATGCCGCAGCTTCAACAATGGCTTTGTACTCAGGGCTCAGGGCTTCAAAGGCCTTGTTGTTGATGAAGAAGTCCAGCTCAGGGCCACCCTCCCACCAGCCAGGGTAGTAGTAGAACGGGGCCACTTTGTTAAAGCCCAGTTTCTGGTCATCGTAAGGGCCCACCCACTCGGCCGCATCAATCGTGCCTTTTTCAAGTGCCTGATAAATCTCGCCACCGGGAATGTTTTGCGGCACAGAACCCAATTTTTCCAACACCTTGCCGCCGAAGCCGCCGATGCGCATTTTCAGGCCCTTCATGTCGGCCAGGGACTTGATTTCTTTGCGATACCAGCCACCCATTTGCGCGCCGGTATTGCCGCCTGGGAAGTTGACAATGTTGTACTTGGCGTAGAACTCGCGCATCAGCTTCATGCCATTGCCTTCGTACATCCAGGCCGTCATCTGGCGGCTGTTCAGGCCGAAAGGAATGGCGCAGCCCAGTGCAAAGGTTTCGTCCTTGCCGAAGAAATAGTACGGTGCGGTATGTGCACACTCCACAGAGCCTTGCTGTACGCCATCGACCACGCCAAAAGCAGGCATCAACTCGCCAGCTGCGTGAACTGAAATTTCAAACTTGCCGCCCGACATGGCCTTGACGGCTTTCGAGAAGGTGTCTGCCGCACCAAAAATGGTGTCCAGTGACTTGGGAAAGCTGGACGCGAGGCGCCAGCGCACAGTGGCCTGTGCATGCACAGCAGGTGCAACACCAGCGGCCAGCACACCGGCAATGCCGGCATTTTTAATGAGGGAACGACGATCCATAAGTATCTCCTGAGAGGTTGTTAACGTTAACTAGCTGTCACATTGCACTGATCCGCTGCACCACTCAAAAAATTCTCTTCAGAACCCTGAGGCAATCCAGCTGAGTTGCTCATTTTGTCAGTCTTCACTGCAAGACTGACCCGGTTTTTACCCGTAGTTTGTTGAAATAGGGGCTATAGCCCACTACAACTTCTGCCCCTGCATAAAACGGTCAAAGGTGGCCTCGGTAAAGCGAAACCACAGATTTTGATCACCCCTGAATCTGGCGTAATCCGCATACACCTTGGCCCAGGCCGGGTTGATGTCCGACAGCTCGGCATACAGCTTGATGGATTCCTTGAAGGCGGCATTCATCACATCGGCCGGGAAGGGCCGCAGCCGGGCGCCAGCAGCGACCAGCTGCTTGAGCGCTGCAGGGTTTCGGGCATCGTATTTTGCTTGCATGTCAACATGTGCCGCAGCGCTGGCGAGTTCTACCATGACCTTGAATTCAGGGCTCAAGGCGTTGAAAGCTTTCTGGTTGATGTACAAGTCCAGTTGCAAGCCGCCCTCCCACCAGCCGGGGTAGTAGTAATTGGGCGCCACTTTGTTAAAGCCCAGTTTTTGATCGTCATAAGGACCTATCCACTCGGCTGCGTCAATCGTGCCTTTTTCAAGCGCCTGGTAAATTTCGCCACCCGGTATGTTTTGCGGCACAGAACCCAGGCGCTCCAGTACCTTGCCGCCAAAGCCACCAATGCGCATCTTCAGGCCCTTCATGTCGCTAAGCGCTTTGATCTCTTTACGAAACCAGCCGCCCATTTGCGCACCCGTGTTGCCGCAGGCAAAGTTGATGATGTTGTAGCCCGCATAAAACTCGCGCATGAGTTGGAGGCCGTTGCCATGAAAGGTCCAGGCACTCATCTGGCGGCTGTTCAGACCAAACGGAATGGCACCGCCAATGGCAAAGGTTTCGTTTTTGCCGTAAAAATAGTAGGGGGCGGTGTGCGCGGCTTCAATCGCGCCCTGCTGCACGGCATCGACCACGCCAAAGGCAGGCATCAACTCGCCCGCTGCATGCACTGAAATATCAAACCTGCCACCCGAGACGATTTTGATGTGGCGCGCAAAAATTTCAGCGCCGCCGTAAATGGTGTCGAGCGACTTGGGAAAGCTGGATGCCAAGCGCCAGCGCACCAGTGCCTGCGCATGCACCGCAGGGGCCACACCGGATGCCAACACACCCGCGATACCGGCATGCTTGATCAGCGCGCGGCGTCGCAAAAGTGGGGGGGGACCAAGGACGGTATTCACGTCCAGAATTGTAAAAATCTACTGAATACCCCGGATGTGGGTTTACCCTTGAAGACCTGACAAGAACCTGTCAAGCCACTGACTTGAGTGTCACCTTCACAGGTTTGCTTGTTTCGATCAAGTCACCAAATCTGGCTGTGATGGCAGCTTCAATCCCTGCTGCATCCAGCCCTTGCATCGCCAGCAGTTTGGCGGGGTCGCCGTGTTCAATAAACTCGTCTGCCAGCCCCAGATGCAGCACGGGTTTGAGTACACCCGCAGCTTGTAGCGCTTCACTGACAGCGCTGCCCGCACCACCCATGACGGCGCCTTCTTCCACGGTCACCAGCGCGTCATGGCTAGAGGCGACTTTCAAAAGCAGTTCAACATCCAGCGGCTTGGCCCAACGCATGTTGACGACTGTCGCACCCAGCTTTTCAGCCGCCTGCAGCGCTGGGTAAAGCAGCGTGCCAAAGGCCAGAATGGCAACGCTCTTGCCTTCGCGGCGTACTTCACCTTTACCAAAAGGCAGTGACTGCAGGCCCGTCTCGGGTGCAACACCCGCACCTGCGCCACGCGGGTAACGCACGGCCACCGGGTGGTTTTGCTCAAAGGCGCTGCTCAGCAGCATGCGGCATTCGCGCTCGTCTGCGGGGCAGGCAATGCTCATGTTCGGAATGCAGCGTAAATACGGAATGTCGTATGCGCCAGCATGGGTTGCGCCGTCGGCACCGACCAGGCCAGCGCGGTCAAGCGCAAACACCACGGGCAGGTTTTGCAGCGCCACATCGTGAATCAGCTGGTCGTAGCCACGCTGTAAAAATGTCGAATAAATCGCCACCACTGGTTTCAGCCCCTCGCAGGCCATGCCAGCGGCAAACGTGATGGCATGCTGCTCGGCAATGCCCACATCGTGGTAGCGGGCAGGAAAGCGCTGGTGAAACTCGACCATGCCAGAGCCTTCGCGCATCGCGGGGGTGATGCCAACCAGCCGCTTGTCGTGTTCAGCCATGTCACACAACCAGGTGCCAAAGACTTGCGTGAAAGTTTGCTTGGCAGGAACCAGGGCTTTTTGCAAGCCCATGGCCGGGTCAAACTTGCCGGGGCCGTGGTAGGCAATCGGGTCGGCCTCGGCCAGCTTGTAGCCCTGGCCTTTTTTGGTGACCACATGCAAAAACTGCGGACCTTCGCCCTTGACCATCAATTGCTTGATGTTTTCCAGCGTCGGGATGAGCGACTCCAGGTCATGGCCGTCAATCGGGCCGATGTAGTTAAAACCAAAATTTTCAAACAGCGTGGCTGGCACCACCATGCCTTTGGCGTGCGCTTCAAAGCGCTTGGCCAGCTCCAGCAGCGGCGGCGCCACGCTCAGCACCTGCTTGCCAACATGCTTGGCCGACGCATAAAAACGCCCACTCATCAATTGCGCCAGGTAACGGTTCAATGCGCCAACCGGTGGGCTGATGCTCATGTCGTTGTCGTTGAGAACCACCAGCATCTTGCAATCGTCATGCACGCCTGCGTTGTTCAGCGCCTCAAAAGCCATGCCCGCGCTCATGGCGCCATCGCCAATGATGGCCACGGCGTAGCGGTCTTCACCCTTCTGTTTTGCGGCCAACGCCATGCCCAATGCGGCAGAAATTGACGTGGAGGAATGTGCGGTACCAAAGGTATCGTAGACACTTTCTTCCCTGCGGGGGAAACCCGACAACCCGCCCAGCTGACGCAGGCTGCCCATGCGGTCACGCCGACCCGTCAAAATTTTATGCGGATAGGTTTGATGACCCACGTCCCAGACCAGGCGGTCTTCAGGGGTGTTGAACACATAGTGAAGCGCCACGGTGAGCTCGACCGTGCCGAGGTTGGAACTCAAGTGGCCACCCGTTTTTGACACCGTGTCCAGCAGATAAGCCCGCAACTCATCGCCAAGTGTCTTGAGCTGGGTTCTGGGCAGCTTGCGCAGGTCTG
>JANOWR010000129.1:0-17583 GCA_031417995.1 Polaromonas sp.
CAACCTCGAGGTGCTCCCGGTCAGCATCAAGCTTGTATTGGGCATGGGCCTGGTCGCCCTGCTCGCCTTCCCTTTCGTGGGCACGCCTTTTTACACCGAGATGGTCACGCGCATGATGATCATGGCGATTTTCGCCATGAGTCTGGATTTGCTGCAAGGCGTGACTGGACTGGTGTCGCTGGGCCATGCGGCTTACTTTGGGTTGGCGGGTTATGCGCTGGCTTTTTTAACGCCGCAGGGTGAGGCTGTCAGCCTGTGGTGGACATTGCCTGTGGCTGTTCTCGCATCCGGCCTGGGCGCGCTCATCATCGGGTTTTTCGTCGTGCGTACACACGGCATTTACTTCATCATGGTCACCATGGCGTTTGCGCAAATGGTGTTTTACCTGTTCTTTGACAACAAGGTGCTGGGCGGATCTGACGGGCTGTACATCAACTTCAAGCCCAGCACCGCCATCTTTGGCTGGGTGCCGTTTGATCTGGACAACAAGCGCGTGCTGTATTACTTCACGCTTAGTGCGTTGCTGGTCACCTATGTGTTTTTGCGCCGCCTGCTGTTCAGCCCGTTTGGCCGCACGCTCAGCGGCATCCGCGTCAACGAGCACCGCATGCGCGCCATGGGTTACGGGGTGTTTAGCTACAAGCTGGCAGCGTTTAGCGTGGCCGGTGCACTGGCTGGGCTGGCAGGTTATTTGTGGGGCGCACAAACGGGCTACATCAACCCGGAGTTGATGGGTTTCCACATGAGCGCGCACGCCATCATGATGGTGATTTTGGGCGGCATGGGCAACTTTGCCGGCGCGATTGTGGGTGCATTTGCCTTTGAATATTTGCTGCATGCGTTTAAAGATCTGCCGCAGGTGGGCAGCGTGAACCTTGGCAAGCACTGGCAGTTGTGGATGGGCCTGTTTATTGTGCTGCTGGTCACGTTTGCGCCGCGCGGTATTTTGGGTTTGTTTGAGAAGTTCTTGAAACGCAAAGGGGCTTCTCATGAGTGAAGTTCTGCTTTCAGCGAAGAACCTGACCAAAAAATTCGGCGGATTAGCGGCTGTCGACAACGTATCCATTGATCTGTACCGCAACCACATCCACGCGGTGATTGGCCCCAACGGTGCAGGCAAATCAACGCTGACCAATTTGCTGTCGGGTGACTTGCCGCCGACGTCTGGAACCGTGGCCCTCGTGAATGTGAATAAGAGTGTGAACGTCACAGGCTGGACACCCGAGAAAATCTCGCGCCAGGGCCTGGGCCGCAGTTACCAGAAGACCAATATCTTTTTACCCTTCACCGTCTGGGACAACGTGCACCTGGCCGCCCAGTCACGCGCACCCCAGGCCCACAAGTGGCTGACGAACGCTTCTGATTTCATAGCTACTCGCGCCCGAATCGAGAGGGCTATCGAGCTTTCAGGCCTTAAAAATCGGGTTAAAAACATCGCTGGCACAATCAGCCACGGCGAACAGCGCCAGCTTGAAATCGCCATGACACTGGCCACCGAACCGCAAGTGATTTTGCTCGATGAACCATTGGCGGGCATGGGTGCGGTTGAAGCTGAACGCATGGTCACGCTGCTGCAGGCGATCAAAAAGGACCACGGCATTTTGCTGGTCGAGCACGACATGGATGCGGTTTTTGCATTGGCTGACAAGCTGACCGTGATGGTCAATGGCCAGGTGATTGCCAGCGGCACACCTTTAGAGATTCGCTCGGATGCTGGCGTGCAAGCTGCTTATCTGGGGGAGGAACACTGATGGCAAACGACCTCCTCATCAACGCCCAGGGCCTAGAGACCTACTACGGCGCCAGTCATATTCTGCGCGGCGTTAACTTCAGCGTCGCGCGCGGTGAAACCATTGGCCTGATGGGCCGCAATGGCATGGGCAAAAGCACGCTGCTCAAAAGCATCATGGGCCTCGTCAAACCGCGCGGCGGCTCGATTGAGATTGCGGGCAAAGCCATGATGGGCCGTGCACCGTATGAAATTGCGCAGCTCGGCATTGCCTACGTGCCCGAGGGACGCGGCATCTTCGGCAACCTGAGCGTGGTTGAAAACCTGAAGATGGCCGCACGTGCCGGAACACGCGGCCAGCGCGACTGGACCTACGACCGCGTGCTCGAAACCTTTCCGCGATTGAAAGAACGCCTGGGCCACGGCGGCCAGCAACTGAGCGGTGGCGAACAGCAAATGTTGACCATTGGCCGTGCGCTGATGACCAACCCGGATGTGCTGATTCTGGACGAAGCCACCGAAGGCCTGGCACCACTGATTGCCAAGGACATCTGGCGGATTTGTGCCCTGATTCGCGAGACTGGCATCAGCAGCGTCATCGTTGACAAAAACCACAAACACGTCACTCAAATCACCGACCGCAATGTGATTTTGGTCAAGGGTGAAGTGGTATTTGAGGGCACGTCAACCGAGTTGAATGCTCAGCCTGCGCTGCTGCAGCAATATTTGGGTGTGTGAGGCCTGTCATTGGCCTTGCGTTAAGCTAAACGCAACACGGAGATCATCATGCGTACCCAAGTTGCCATCATTGGCGCTGGCCCCGCCGGCTTATTGCTCGGCGCTTTGCTGCACAAAGCAGGCATAGACAACATCATCATTGAACGCCAAAGCGGCGACTATGTTCTGGGCCGCATTCGTGCTGGCATTCTGGAGCAAGGTACCGTCAACATGCTGCATGAAGTCGGGGCTGGCCAGCGCCTGGCAGCTGAGGGTACGCCTCACCACGCAATTGAACTGGTTTTTAAAAACCAGCGCCACGCCATTGACGTGACTGGCCTGACAGGCGGCAAAGTTGTCACCGCCTACGGCCAGACCGAAGTGACGCGCGACCTGATGGATGCGCGGGCAGCCGCCGGGCTGACCACGGTGTATGAGGCGGGTGACGTCAGCATTCATGACTTTGACAGCGCCCAGCCGAAGGTACGCTACGTTAAAGACGGCCAGCAGCATGAGCTGGCTTGCGACTTCATCGCCGGGTGCGACGGTTTTCACGGCGTGTGCAGGGCCAGTGTGCCTAAAACCGCCATCCAGGAGTTTGAACGTGTTTACCCGTTTGGCTGGCTGGGCGTGCTGGCCGACGTGCCGCCGGTGTCACCCCACGCCATCGTGTATGGCAACCACTCTCGCGGCTTTTCGCTGTGCTCGATGCGCAGTTTGACACGCAGCCGCTACTACGTGCAGTGCCCCCTGACTGACAAGGTGGAGCAATGGAGCGACGCGGCCTTTTGGGACGAACTGCGTGCCCGGCTGGACCCCGAGCTGGCCGAACGCATCATCACTGGCCCGTCGATTGAAAAAAGCATCGCTCCGCTGCGCAGCTTTGTGGCTGAGCCGATGCGCATTGGTCGTTTGTTTCTGGCCGGGGATGCAGCCCACATCGTGCCGCCAACGGGTGCCAAGGGTTTGAACCTGGCGGCATCCGACGTGAAATATCTGTCTGACGCTTTCATTGATTTTTATCTTGAAAAATCAAGCGCGGGCATCGACGATTATTCGCAGCGCGCGCTGCGCCGGGTCTGGAAGGCCGAACGCTTTTCATGGTCGCTGACCACGCTGATGCACCGCTTCCCGGACACCGACGGCTTTGGCCAGAAAATCCAGGAAGCAGAGCTCGACTACCTGGTGCATTCAACGGCCGCATCAACCGCACTGGCTGAGAACTACGTGGGTTTGCCTTTGTAAACGCCAAGCGCGTTAAAAAACATCTAAAAAGGCCATTTTTAGTTAAAATAGAGCATCTTTTATGCCTCTAGCCCAATAAAATCGGGCGCAAGCAGCTCCTAAAAACATAGCGCATGATCAACCCAAAAACGGTAACTTTTCGGCCTTTGAAGGGCACACGCATCCTGAGCCTGGCGCTCAACATGCCTGGCCCTGCCGCCCTGATGCGCTGCTTTAGCATGGGTGCAAGCTGTGTGAAGCTGGACCCACCTGGCGCAGACCCCATGCAGGCCTACTGCCCGCAGGCCTATGCGGACATGCACAGTGGCGTTCGCATCACCACGGCTGACCTCAAAACAGACGCTGGCCAAAATACTTTGCACCGTGAGCTGGCCAGGGCCGATGTATTACTCACGTCATTTCGCCCTTCTGCACTCGTCAAGCTCGGTTTGACCTGGAAAGCCTTGCACAAGCAGTACCCGGCCCTGAGCCAGATCGCCATCGTAGGCAGCCCCGGTGCGCGTGCTGAAGCACCAGGCCATGACCTGACCTACCTGGCTGAAAACGACCTGGTGACTGGCCTTGATTTGCCTGCCACGCTGTACGCAGACATGGCCGGTTCGTTGATGGCCAGCGAAGCCGTTTTGCAGGCTGTCATTTACCGGGCAGCCAAAGGCAAGGGTGTTTACCTGGAGGTGGCACTGTCAAGCGCAGCAACTTACCTCGCTATGCCGCGTACCTGGGGCCTGACGACACCCGGTGCAGCAGTAGGTGGCGGCCATGCGGGCTATCAGGTCTACAACTGCAAGGATGGCCGTGTTGCCGTGGCCGCGCTGGAGCCGCACTTTGCTGCGCGGCTGTGCCATGCGGCAGGTGTGGCAGCGACGCCGACAAGTACCCTGTTTACGCCCGCCACACGGCAAGCCATCGCCGCCTGGATGTTAGGCAAAACGCGCAAGCAGCTTGATGCGCTTGCGTTGGAAAAAGACATTCCACTGCATACTCTCCTCAATCGCGTTATTGACACCGCAAAAATTTAAGCTGAATAATTTTGAACCCCTTGCCGCTGACACTGGCCCTCGGCCCCTACGACCAGACACGCGACGTGACCGACGGCACGGTGCGTGTTGAAGGCGTGCAACTGCGCACGCTGGACTTGCCAATTGAAGAAATTTTTTACCGCTTCACACTGCACCGCGAGTGGGATGTGTCTGAAATGTCGATGGGGAAATACATTGCCCTGCGCTCTCAGGACGACACCAGTGTGATGGCTTTGCCAGTGTTTATATCGCGCGCATTTCGCCATTCCATGTTTTATGTGCGGCAAGGCAGCGCCATCAAGCGGGCCGAAGACCTGCAAGGCAAGCGTATCGGTATACCTGAATGGGCGCAGACTGCAGGCATTTATGGCCGTGGCTACCTGAGCGACTACGTCGGCCTGAAATTAAGCAATATTCAATGGATTCAAGCGGGCGTGAATGAGCCTGGCCGCAAGGAAAAAGTCAAACTCAAACTACCCGACGGCATGCAGTACCGCAATGTGCCGGACAACAGCCTGAATGCCATGCTGCTCAAGGGTGAGCTGGATGCCATCATGTCGGCCCGCCCGCCCGCCGGTATGGGCAACGGCATCGTCCGGCTGATGCCTGAATATCAGGCGCTGGAAGAGCAATACTTTAAAGACACAAACATTTACCCCATCATGCACAGCCTGGTACTGAAAGGCCCCGTGCTGGATGCCCACCCTTGGGTTGGCATGAGCTTTTACAAGGCCTTTGTGGAAGCTAAAAACAGGTCTGTAACCCGCCTGTCTGATGTCACGGCATCACATGCCCCCGTGGCCTGGATGGCCGAATACACCAACCGCATGCGCAGCCTGTTCGGCCATGATTTTTTTCCTTATGGCATCGCCCAGGGGCGCGGGGGCGACATCAACCGCGCCACGCTCACTGCGTTTTTAAAGTTCGGGTTTGAGCAAGGTGTTTGCCACCGACTGCTAGACGTCGAAGAGCTTTTCCCCAAGCAGGTTTTGTCGTCGTTCAAAGTGTGATTTGGCTGTAGTCGAGATGTATCTGCATAGTCAGATACAAGCTTGACACAGGCTTTACGCTGGCGAATCACAGCAGGTTTAAGATGCCTGGATGAACAAAAAACTCCTTCTCGCCCTGGTACTTGTCTTGCCCGTTTTTGCGGCGCAGGCACAGTCCACACCCGCCAAAAAAGCACTGGTCACGCGGATTCTCAAATTGCAGCAGCCCAGCATTGAAGGCATGAGCCGTGCCATGGCCGAGCAGCCCGCCCTGACCATTCTGGACCGCGCTGGCGCTGCCTTGCCAGAGCGCGTGGCAGCAGACAAACGCGATGCAGTTGCCAAAGAAATTCAGGCTGACGTTAAAAAATATCTGGACGAAGCCGTACCGCTGGTACGTGACCGCGCTGTCAAGCTCGCACCCACCAGCATCGGCACCCTGCTTGAAGAAAAGTTCAATGAAGACGAGCTCAAACAGGTCGTGACTTTTCTTGAATCACCTGCCTACAACAAGTACCAGCAACTGAGCGGCGACATGCAAAAAGTTTTGCTTGAAAAGCTGCTGGCTGACACACGCAGCACCATAGAGCCAAAGGTCACCGCACTTGACCAGGCAGTGGGCAGGCGCCTGGGCATCACGGCTGCACCTGCCAAATAGTTGCTCAATGGCTAAGAAGTCGCCGATTAACGGGGCTTGCGCGGCATCGACGATTTGCCTGAGCCGTTGTCTCGTGGCGGCAAACCCGTGTGCTGGGTCAGTATGCGGCCCTTGACGGGTGACGCCGCCGCAGATGTTTTAGAAACACCCGTTGAATTTTTGCGCCGTGCGCTTTGGTAAGCCCCGTCTAACAGCGGCTGAAACGTAGGTATCAGATGGTGCTTGCCGTTGCCAATCAAATCCGCCCGGCCCATGGTTTTTAAAGCCTCGCGCAGCAGCGGCCAGTTGTTGGGGTCGTGGTAACGCAAAAAGGCTTTGTGAAGGCGGCGACGCTTTTCTCCTCGCACAATATCAACCGTTTCGCTGTCGCGCGTGATTTTGCGCAGAGGGTTTTTATTCGTGTGGTACATCGCCGTGGCAGTGGCCATGGGTGACGGGTAAAAGGTTTGCACCTGGTCAGCCCTGAAGCCGCTTTTCTTGAGCCACTGAGCAAGATGCATCATGTCTTCGTCACTGGTGCCGGGGTGGGCGGCAATAAAGTAGGGGATTAAAAACTGCTTTTTACCGGCCTCTAAACTGTACTTGTCAAACAGCTGCTTGAACTTGTCGTAGCTGCCGATGCCCGGCTTCATCATCTTGGTTAGCGGGCCTTGCTCGGTGTGCTCAGGGGCAATTTTGAGATAGCCACCGACATGGTGCGTGACGAGTTCTTTCACGTATTCAGGGCTTTGCACGGCCAGGTCGTAACGAAGGCCAGAGCTGATCAAAATCTTTTTCACGCCTTTGAGCGCCCGCGCGCGGCGATACATTTTGATCAGCGGGTTGTGATCGGTATTCAGGTTGGAGCAAATGCCGGGGTACACGCATGACGGCTTGCGACAGGCCGCTTCAATCTCGGGGCTTTTGCAGCCAATGCGGTACATATTGGCCGTCGGGCCACCCAAGTCAGAAATGGCACCGGTAAAGCCCTTGACGGTGTCCCGTATTGCTTCAATTTCGCGGATCACCGAGTCCTCAGACCGGCTTTGAATGATACGTCCCTCGTGCTCTGTGATCGAGCAGAACGTGCAGCCGCCAAAACAGCCGCGCATGATGTTGACGCTGAACCGGATCATCTCCCAAGCGGGGATTTTGGTCGCGTGGTCGTGGCTGCCGTTTGCATCTGCATAGCTCGGGTGCGGGCTGCGTGCGTAAGGCAAGTCGAACACGTAGTCCATCTCGGCCGTGGTCAGAGGTATCGGCGGCGGCGTGATCCACACGTCGCGGGCTGTTGCGCCTTCACCATGCGCCTGCACCAGCGCGCGTGCGTTGCCGGGGTTGGTTTCCAGATGAAGCACGCGGTTAGCGTGGGCGTACAGCACGGCATCACTTTTAACTTGTTCGTAAGAAGGCAGGCGGATGACAGAACGGTCACGCGGCGGGACTTTGATTTTGCCCTGCATGTGGGACAGAGCGGGATTAGCAACAAAAGTGAGCGGTTTGATAGACATACCAACATCTGCTCGGGCTGAGCTTGTCGAAGCCTTCGCAACCGCCTCTGCCTCGTCCTCCCGCGCACAGGTCGCGCCCTGCTCTTTCGCCACGTCCGAGATCATCATGTACGGGTTGACATGCGCCTCTACCCGGCCCGGCGCGTCCACGCTGGTGGAGTCAATCTCGAACCAGCCTTGCGATGTTTCGTCGCCCGCACGGCGGATAAACGCCGTGCCGCGAATATCGGTCATCGTCGCGATGGTTTCCTTGGCGGCCAGGCGGTGGGCGATTTCAACAATCGCACGCTCGGCGTTGCCGTACAGCAGCAAGTCGCATTTGGCATCGACCACCACCGAGCGGCGCACCTTGTCTGACCAGTAGTCGTAATGCGCAATGCGCCGCAAGCTGCCTTCAATGCCGCCCAGAATGATGGGCACGTCTTTGAAGGCCTCCCGGCAGCGTTGTGAATACACCAGCGCAGCGCGGTCGGGCCGCTTGCCGCCCACATCGCCCGGTGTGTAGGCATCATCCGAACGGATTTTGTGGTCAGCCGTGTAGCGGTTGATCATGCTGTCCATGTTGCCAGCTGTCACGCCCCAGAACAGATTGGGCTTGCCCATCACCTTGAAGGGTTCGGCGCTTTGCCAGTCAGGCTGCGCAATGATGCCGACCCGAAAGCCCTGGGCTTCCAGCATGCGGCCAATCACGGCCATGCCAAAGCTGGGGTGGTCTACATACGCGTCGCCTGTGACGATGATGATGTCGCAGCTGTCCCAGCCGAGTGCATCCATCTCCGCACGCGATGTCGGTAAAAATTTGGCCGTGCCAAAGCGTGCTGCCCAGTACTTGCGGTAACTGGTCAGCGGCTTGGCGGCGCGCGCGAAAAAGGAGACGTCTATGGGGGCGTTCATAAGGATGCGGGATAACCTTCCATTGTAAGGTTTACCTCTGTTTTTTCCTTATTTATCAAGGTTTTAGCCCTACAAAGGGCTTGAAGCATTGCCGATTCAGTGCTTTTCCGCGGCACTGGCCGCGGTCAGCCTGGCAAAATCAAACCCGTGCAGGCAGCACCTGACCCTGGCAGTCACCAAAACCGATACGCCGGAAACCTTCTCGCACGCAATGCGCACGCAAGATCACGGAATCGCCATCTTCCAGAAAGCTGCGCGTTTCGCCATTGGCAAGGCTCAGTGTTTTTTTACCACCTGCGCTCAGTTCCAGCAGCGATCCGGCCTGCTCTGGCGACTGACCAGACAGCGTACCGGAACCGAGCAGGTCACCGGGCTGCAGATTGCAGCCGTTCACGGTGTGGTGGGTAATCATTTGAGCCAGCGTCCAGTAGGCGTCGGAAAAATTGGATTGCGACAGGCGTTGCGGGCCAAAGCCTGCATCACGCATTTTTTGGGTTTGCAGCCAGACTTCAAGCGCCACATCAAGACCGCCCTGCTGCCGATTGGTTTTTGACTCCAGGTAGGGCAAGGGTTGCGGGTCGGATTCCGCACGTTCAAAGGTGCTGCGAAAAGGCGCCAGCGCCTCCATTGTCACCATCCAGGGGGAAATGGTACTGGCGAAATTTTTGGCCAGAAACGGGCCCAGTGGCTGGTATTCCCAAGCCTGTACGTCACGTGCTGACCAGTCGTTCAGCAAAACCAGGCCAAACGCGTGTGATTCGGCATCGTCAATGCTGACGGATTCACCCAATTCATTACCCGCCCCGATAAAAACGCCGAGTTCCAGCTCGTAGTCCAGCCGGTGGCTGGGACGCAGGCTGGGTTGGGTTTCGTTCGGGCCTTTGGTTTGGCCCAGCGGGCGGCGAAAAGCCTGGCCGCTGACACCAATCGAGGAAGCGCGGCCGTGGTAGCCAATTGGCACCCATTTGTAGTTGGGTAGCAGCGGCTCGTCTGGCCTGAACAGTTTACCGACGCTGGTGGCGTGATGAATACCGGTGTAGAAGTCTGTGTAGTCGCCGATACGGCAAGGCACGGCCATTTCAATCGCCGACTGGGGCAGCAAGGCGCCCTGCCACGCGGCTTGCTGGCTGCTGCCTTCACGCAGACCCGCAGAAATCGCGGCGCGCAGGGCCTGACGCTCGGGCGTGCCAAAAGCCATCAGATCGTTCATGTCAGTGGTCGAAATTAAGCCAACTGCTTTCAGGTCAAGCACCTGGTCGCCGATGGCAACACCTATGCGCAGGGCTTTGTGGCTGCCAGCTGTGTAAAAGCTACCAAACGGCAGGTTTTGAATCGGGAAATCGCTGCCTTCAACATTGGCCGATTCAACCCAGCTGCGAAGTGCCGGGTTGTGCGTGGCGTTGATGGGGTAGACGGAGGAAGTTGTCATGTTGTCTCTTGTTGGATAGATAAAAGCCGGCTTTCAGCCCTTGAACTGGTCTTTCAACCCATTCCAGCAACTGGCGTAATTCACATCCAGTGTCCCGCCCTCCATCGCGTAGGCCGTGGGTACAAAGCGGTAGCGGCTTTCAAACATGAATGCCAGGGTGTTGTCGAGTTTGTGTGGCGTCAGCTCGGCGCTGCTGGCCTTTTCAAAAGCATCGGCATCAGGGCCGTGCGGCACCATGCAGTTGTGCAGCGACGCGCCTCCCGGTTTGAAGCCTTCGGGTTTGGCGTCGTACTGGCCGTACACCAGGCCCATGAACTCGCTCATCAGGTTGCGGTGGTACCAGGGCGGACGGAAGGTGTCTTCAGCCACCAGCCAGCGCGGCGGAAAGATCACAAAGTCGCAGTTGGCCGTGCCAGCGGTGTCGGATGGTGAGGTCAGCACGGTAAAAATGGATGGATCGGGGTGGTCGTAGCTGATAGAGCCTATGGTCATGAAGTTGACCGTATCGTATTTGTACGGCACCAGATTGCCGTGCCACGCCACCACGTTGAACGGGCTGCGCGGCTGTCGTGCCGTCCACAGGCAGCCGCCGTATTTTTTGATGATTTCAAAACCACCAAAATCGGGGGGAGGTTCTGCACCGTCGTCAAACGCCGCCACAGGAGCCAGAAAATCACGCGCATTGGCCAGGCCGTTGGAGCCAATCGGCCCAAGCTCTGGCAGGCGAAAAAATGCGCCGTAGTTTTCACACACATAACCGCGAGAAGCCCCATCGGGCAGCGCCACACTGAAAGCCATGCCACGCGGCACCAGCGCCACTTCGCCGGGTTTGACATCCAGAATGCCCAGCTCGGTCGTCAACACAATGCGGCCCTGCTGCGGCACCAAGAGCATTTCACCGTCGGTATTGACAAGGGCGCGAGCAGACATCGAACGGTTCGCCACATAAACCAGGGTAGCCATGCCGGTTTGGGCGTCGGCGTCGCCATTGGCTACCAGCGTGCGAATGCCTTCAACAAAATCAAGCGATTCGGTCGGGATGTCAAACGGTGCCCAGCGCAACGGGCCTGGCGCTACTTTTTTGCCACCAGCCGCACCCGTCGTCCACAAGGCCTGCTCGTAAGGTTGATAACTGCCACACATGACCGAAGGCTGGCGGCGGTAAAGCCAGGTGCGGCGGTTTTCGGCGCGTGGCGCGGTAAAGGCGGTGCCGGACATCAATTCGGTATACAGGTCATGCGGCGCGCGCTGCGGGCTGTTGCGACCTGCGGGCAACGCACCGGCGATGGCTTCGCTGGCCAGTTCATTGCCAAAACCTGACAGGTATTGACGCGAAAGGCGTAATTCAGGAGCAGTCATCTTGTGTTTCCTTCAAAAAATCAGTCGTCGCTGTCTTCCGCCAGTTCACCACCAACCTGCGCTTGATCAATCAGCCTGTCAAAAAAGCTGCTGAGCTGGGTTTGCTCGTCAGCACCCAACACACCAAAAATGTCTTTGTTGCGCTGCGTCACCACATCCATCGCGCGCTGCCAGGCGCTCTGGCCTTCAGATGTAAGAGTCAACACCACACCGCGTCCGTCAGTCGGGCTGGCGGCTTTCAGCACCAGGCCCTGGCCCGCCAGCGACTGCGCGGCGCGACTGGCCTGGCCTTTGTTCAGATTGGCTTTTTTTGCCAGGTCATTGACCGACAGAGGCGCAAAAGTTCCCACTGCCGTCAGGCATCGCCCATCACTCATGGACAGCCCTGCGCCCGACACATAAGCGCGATGGCTGACGGCATCGGTCAGTTTGTGCAGCAAATGCAGGCGGTAGGTCAGGGTTCGGTCGAGTTTGATCATCTTCAGCTTTTAAGGAGTTGCTTGTGAGATGCTATATATTTTATAGCTGCTTGCGCCCGATTTTATTGGGCTACAGGTATAAAATGCAGTGAAAATACCGTGAAAAAATCGTGAAATGCCAATTTAATCGAGCTTGATGCCGCTATTGCGAATCACCACAGCCCACTTCTCACGCTCGGCCTTGGTGTAAGACGCCATCTGTGCTGGTGTGCTTGGTATCGGCTCCAGTCCCAGCACCTGAAAACGTGCCTTGACGGCGGTTGAATTCAGCGCGTCAACCAGCGCAGTATTCAGTTTGGCAATGACATCAGCAGGTGTTCCAGCAGGCGCAACTACGCCTTGCCAGGCGTAGGCTTCAAAACCTTTCAGGCCCTGTTCGTCCAGGGTGGGAATGGTTTCAAAATTTTTGACCCGTTTGGGGCTGGCGATGCCAATGGCGCGCAGCCGGCCGCTGTTGATAAAACCCATGCCGCTGGCCGTATCGACAAACATAAAGGGCACCTGGCCGCCCGCTACGTCTTGCACCGCAGGCGCTGCGCCACGGTACGGCACATGCACCAGATTCAGGTTAGTTTTGCCACGAAACAATTCGGTTGCCAGGTGGTGCGGGCTGCCCGCGCCCGGTGTGGCAAAACTGGCACCGGACTTTTGCGTCTTAGCCCAGGCTACAAATTCCGCGTAGTTTTTGACAGGGATGTTCGGGTTCACCACCAAAATCATCGGAAACCGAGCCAGCAAACCCACCGGTATCAGGTCTTTTTCAGCGCTGTAATTGAGTTTGGTGTACAGCGCGGGGTTGGCAGCCAGCGTAGCGGTATCTCCGGTCAGCAGCGTGTAGCCGTCAGCCTTGGCGTGAGCCACATAGTCAGCTCCAATATTGGTTGCCGCGCCTGGTTTGTTGTTAATGATGATGGATTGACCCAGCGTCTTGCCCATGGCTTCAGTCAACGACCGCGCCACCACGTCAGAACCACCGCCCGCGGGGTAAGGCACGACCCATTCAATGGGTTTGGTCGGGTAGGTTTGTGCCGAGGCAAGGCCTGCGACCAGGGCAAGAGGGGCCACAAGCATCAGGCTGCGACGATTAAAGTTAGAAAAGATGTGCATGTTGTCTCCAGAAAAATGTTGGTAAATGAATAAGTTCAGGTGGCCGACAAGCGTTCGGCCTGCGTGATCAGTGCCAGTGCTTCTGCAGCATCGGTCTGGCGACTCAGCAGCGCCAAAGCCAGCGTTGCAAGAAAAAGTGGTGCTTTGTTTTCACCAACGCGGGCGGTAGCCTCGGCCAGAGCGGTGTAGGTTTGATCGAGTTGGAGGGTATTTGTCATGATTGTTTCTCTTATTCAGGCAGCGCGGACCATCGTGCTTTCCGACCGGAAAGGCCGCAGGGCGATTGCGATTTCTGCCGCATTAGCAGTTTTCCAGCAAGCCATCAAATAGCCGTCAGGGCGCACCAGATAAGTTGAGCTCTCAGTCGCACCGTAACGAGCACGCGCCTGACCAAGTTCATCCATAAATTTGTTTTGACCCGGCTGGCCGTGGCTGCTAATTTGAATCACCCTGACCGTGGCCGGGCTGCTGCCAGCATCCATCGCCAAATCGAACAAATCAGCCGACAGCGCAGACTCGGAAAAACTAAGCAACACAAAAGCGCTGCCGAAACACGAACTCAGGTGCAGATCACCAGCCGGCCCGAGCAGTCTGGCCTCGGGCGCTGGCATCCCAGCACGCACAACGCTGTTGGCATCGCCAGCCAGATTAAGCGTTGAACCCACATATTCAACCGGCGTTGACTGGCGCGGATTCAGCAAAGCACTGACGGCGGCGTCTTCAGTTGCCAGCCGCAAGGCTGCTTCCCGCAGCAGCTTGAAACCGTAATTGGGCGGTGCCATGAATTCGGTGCTTTTGGCGCCGTAAACAAGGTTTTCGCGAGTGGCCATAACGCGTTCCGTTGAATAACTGTCAAGCAGGCTGTCATCGGCCTGCCCCTGCTGCACCAGGGCCAGTTTCCAGGCCAGATTCGCTGCGTCGTCCAGCCCGGAATTAAGTCCGCGCACTCCAAAAATTGGAACCAGATGCGCAGCGTCACCGGCAAACAGCACCCTGCCGTGACGGTAGCTGGGCAGAGTCAGGCATTTGGCGTTGTAGATTGAAATCCACAGAGGTTCCCAAGGCTCGTTCTCACCCATCATCGACAGATGGCTTTGCACTCGCGGCAGTACGTTTTCGGGCTTGACGGCATCTAGCGGGTCTTCGTCGTCATCAATCTGGTAGTCAATGCGCCAAACATCATCGGGCTGGCGGTGCATCAAAATGGTCGAGCCGGGGTTGGACGGCGGGTCAAACCAGGCCAGACGTTCCACATCACGTTTGGTTTTTTGCACCACGTCAACAATGACGTAGCGACCTTCGTACTGCGTGCCTTCGAGCTGCAGGCCGAGTTGCTCTCGCACCGTGCTGCGGCCCCCGTCACAGGCTACCAGCCAGTCGGCGAACACAGTGTGAAAGCCATCTGCAGATTCAATATCGACCTGCACACCATCGGCCTGTGGCCGCACCGCCACCACGGTGCTTGACCAGCGCACATCAACCAGACCGTCGTAATTCAACGAAGCCTTGTGCGCAAACTCCTCGGCATAAAACTGCTGGATATTGACCATGGGTGCAAAACGCTGGGTTGGCTCGCTGGGCATTTCAAAATGCAGCACTTCACGGTCTCTAAAGTAACTGCGGCCACCTACCCAAGACAAACCCTTGTCCACCAAAGGTTCGGCTGCGCCGACCCAGCCAAAAATCTCTTGCGAACGGCGCGACATACAAATCGCGCGGCTGCCAGCGCAATAACCGGCGTCCAGCTCAATGACCAGGCTGGCTACGCCATAGCTGGCCAACAGCGCCGCCGTCATCATGCCGACTGGGCCGCCGCCTGCAATCAGCACGGGAACCTGCTTAGGCCACATGTTGGATGATTTATTTGTCACTTTTTGTCCTGAATTAATATTTGGTTGCGGACACAACTATATTCAAATAAGGTTGCGAACGCAACCTTATTTGATCGGGGTTTTCCCTAATTAATCAGCGTGCATATTTATGGATCGCCAACGCTGTCAAAGCACTTCCAGCAAGAAATCCGTTTTAGGCAGTTGTCTGTTCTGTCGCGAGCATAAAAAAAGCCAACTTCGACCCAGTAGCAAATAAGCATGGGCCAAAGTTGGCTTGAGGCGGTTGACGCACCGCCGGGCGCAGGATGCAACGCTCAGTTGCGCACTGTCATCTGGCCGCGCAGCTCGCCGCCAGGGTTGGCTGCGGTGTGGATGTTGGCGTACCACCTGCCAGCCATCAGGTCAGCGGCCTGTGCGGCGGTCAATGTGGCGCTGCCCTCCATGCCATTGGCTATCGGGTTGGCCCAACCTAGCGCCACGCCTGAATTGGCACCCACAGCTGCCGGGCCATGAAAGTGACCTGCTGTTGCATTGCCGGTCAAGCCGCTGTAGTTGACTTTCCAGCTCAGCTTCATGGTGTCTTTGTTCAACGCAGCATCGACTGAACCGCTGCCCGAACTGGCATTGGGTGGCACCTCATTGGCACCGCGCAATTGTGTGGTGAAGGCCACCATGTTCGATGCCGGGGCCATCATGCCGCAGCCAGAAATAGCGACCACGGCACTGGCTGCAACCAGAGTAAAACTGGCCATTGCCAGACGACTGATGTGACGACGTGTTTGCATGTGGAACTCCTGTGAATTTAAAAAAATCATTGTGACTATGGTTTTCAAACTCGCAGGCTAGGACAAACCCGCTTTATCAAGCCATAAAAGCACGACATAAGGCACAGTACAACGTCCGGTCAAAAGCTTTGTAGGCGCACGCCGCGATTGCAATGCAAATGCTGGTGCGTTGGTTAACGGGTGCTTATGATGAAATTTGAATTAGCAAAGTTACTCAGGAAACACCATGGCAAAGTTGCTGTCCTTCGTATTTTTATCGGCGCTGTTGTGCGGTTGCCCAGACACCAAAATACCCAAGGTTCCACCAAAAGCACCCGAACCCAAGTTACTGCTAGACGATAAAAAAAGGGGCGACACGGTGATGTCACCCCCTGAGCACCAGGCGGGCACCCAGTTTGCCGAGCCTCGAGTGCCAGCAATCAATCGTTAGTCATCTGTCAAGCGCCATCCGGCTTGCACCGTAGGCACGCGCTTATGCAGACACCTTGAGAGCATCCCGCAGGGCCTTGATCTGGTCGTGGTTACGCTGGGCACCTTGCGACTGGCTCTCAACGAGCGCGCGTGCCACCGCAGGCAGGGTTTGCTTGAGTGCCTTACGGTAATTGGCCAGCGCCACGTCTTCGCCGCGTTCGCATTCGTCGAGCATGGCGTAGTCGCTGTAACCCGTCAACGTGCCTTTGACCGATACCCAGCCGCGGTGCATGGCGCCGCTTGCCGTACCCCCCTCTTCCGGCTCGCCGCCCATCTTCACAATCAATGCCTGCAAATCAACCGCTGCCATGCGGCAATCTTCGGCGCGCTGGCCAAGTATGGTTTTAATGTCTGGCGCCTGGGTGTGCTCGGCACATTCGCGGAAACCATACTCGCCATCACGACAGCATTCAAGCAGGTCATTGAGGGTGTCGATGGCATCTTCATTGATGTCTTCAGGATCGCGGTCGGTCGTGTACGCGTTCGAATCCGCCGAAATGCTGGCGGCCATATCCGACAGTCTGTCGTTTTGGCGTAAGCCGCTGGGTGTGAGGTTCAAATCGTTAGCTGTTGTCATGATGAAATCCTTTGGCAATGATGAATGAAATTTACACAGCCACTGAAAAACACCAAACATCAAGCCTGAGCTTGACACCCATTTTTCAGCACCTGGGTTCATCGTTGCGCACAAGGGATTGCACTGCGGTCAGTTAAACGCAAAGGGGCTTGTAGGAGAGCACCGCACCAGTCGGATCACTTTCTGGGCATGGCAACTTCACAGCGTTAAAACGCTTCGGTATCCACTTCAGACGTACCTTGCGGGCTGTAACGCGCACCCTGTACCGTCTGCTGGTTAATCAGGGCTTCCACTTGGGCTAATGCCGCCGTATTGAGGCTCACGTTGACAGCGCCCAGGTCATCGAGCAAATGGTCAACACTGGTGGTGCCGGGGATGGGAATGATGTTGCTACCCCGATGCAGCAGCCAGCTAAGTGCGAGTTGTGCGGGGGTGCAGCCGGCCTCGCTTGCGATGGCCTGGTAGGCGGGCAGCAGTTGGAGGTTGGCGGCGTAATTGGCGGGCTCGAAACGCGGCATGCTGCGGCGAATGTCTTTGGCGTCGAGCGCGGTCACGCCCTGCAGCCTGCCGGTGAGAAAAGCGCGCGCCACCGGGCTGAAGGCGACGAAGGCAACACCCAGCTCGTTGCAGGCTTGCAGCAGCGCGATCTCGGGGTTGCGCGTCCACAGTGAATATTCGGTTTGCACGGCGGTGATCGGGTGCACGGCATGGGCGCGGCGCAGGGTGGCGGCAGAGACTTCGCTCAGGCCGATGCTGCGGATTTTTCCCTGCTTCACCAGCTCGGCCAGTGCGCCCACACTGTC